>NZ_BAABCB010000030.1:0-431710 GCF_039538385.1 Winogradskyella damuponensis
TTTTTTTACAAAAATCAGAATCTTTTTTTAATCATCACACACAACTTTTAGCAATGACCCAAAAATATACCGTTTTTTAATATTTATTTCAGCTCTGTCATCATTTTTTATAAAATCAAAAAAATTACCACTGTGAGGTATTTCTACTCATTTTACACTTATTACTTTCAAATAAAACAATACAATCAGGTCTGCATAACTTTATAAAACGACAATAGCGTACTAAAACGCACCTTATTCAAAACATAAAAAGTATAAAAAGCGCCATAAAGTTCATAAGAAAATGTTGTGCGCTATGTGAACTCTAAAATACCTGTTATTGGGTATTTAATACCAACTGAAACTATTCATGTACCAAATCAAGATTTATCTGAAACGAATGAGATAAAAAGATTGAAACCTATTCAGACAAACCCAACAACAAAGAATAAAAGCATGAACATTCTAGAAACCATAATTTTATTTTAAGCCTTCCTTACATCGAGAAGGCTTTTTTTATGCAAAAAAATAGCACACTTGGACATCATATTTATTTCAAATCAAAATACTGATTAACAGCGATTTATAACCGTGTCAATTCTATTGAATTTAGATTAAGAAATAGAATATTAATATACAAACGCTGCATAACAAGTAATTTAGATTCAGCAAATCATTTTTGCCATAATAAAACTATGAACGAATTAAACAAATACAGCAAGACCGTCACTCAAGATCCAACGCAACCTGCAGCTCAAGCTATGCTACATGCCATTGGATTAACAAAAGAAGATTTTTTTAAACCTATTGTTGGTATTGCAAGTACAGGTTACGAGGGCAATCCGTGTAACATGCACCTTAACGACTTAGCCAAATTGGTAAAAGAAGGCACAAAAAACGAAGACATCGTTGGATTAATTTTCAATACCATTGGAGTAAGTGATGGCATTTCCATGGGAACGCCAGGTATGCGCTACTCACTTCCATCGCGAGACATTATTGCAGATTCTATGGAAACCGTAGTCCAAGCCATGAGCTACGACGGCTTAGTAACTGTAGTCGGTTGTGACAAGAACATGCCTGGCGCTTTAATGGCTATGATTCGATTAAACAGACCAAGTATTTTAGTCTATGGTGGCACTATTGATTCGGGTTGTCATAACGGCAAAAAACTAGATGTTGTTTCTGCTTTTGAAGCTTGGGGAAGTAAAGTGGCTGGTACAATGAATGAATCAGAATACCAAAATATTGTTGAAAAAGCCTGTCCAGGAGCTGGCGCATGTGGTGGTATGTATACCGCAAACACCATGGCTTCTGCAATTGAAGCTTTGGGAATGACATTACCGTTTAATTCTTCAAACCCAGCACTAAGTGATGCCAAACAAAACGAATCCATAAAAGCTGGTGAAGCCTTACGTTTATTATTAGAAAAAGATATTAAACCTTCAGATATTATTACAAGAAAGTCACTCGAAAATGCCGTAAGACTTGTAACAATCTTAGGAGGATCAACCAATGCCGTCCTACACTTTTTAGCAATAGCAAGAGCTGCTCAAATAGATTTTACACTTAAAGATTTTCAAGATATTAGTGATAACACGCCATTCTTAGCAGATTTAAAACCTAGCGGAAAATATTTAATGGAAGATGTGCATGCTGTTGGAGGTATTCCAGCTGTATTAAAATACCTTTTAAAGAAAGGCATGATTCACGGTGATTGTTTAACCGTTACAGGAAAAACAATTGCAGAAAACTTATTAGATGTTCCTGACCTTAAAGCAGGGCAAGATGTTATTAAACCTATTGAAGAACCTATAAAAATCTCTGGACATTTAAGAATGCTTTATGGCAATTTAGCAACCGAAGGCAGTGTGGCTAAAATTACAGGAAAAGAAGGCTTATGCTTTAGAGGAAAGGCCAAAGTTTTTGAAGGAGAATATGCCGCTAATGATGGTATTAGAGATGGCAAAGTTGAAAAAGGAGATGTTGTTGTCATTAGATATGAAGGGCCAAAAGGCGGGCCAGGAATGCCCGAAATGCTAAAACCTACCGCTGCGATTATGGGAGCTGGTTTAGGTAAGGATGTTGCTTTAATTACAGATGGTCGTTTCTCTGGCGGAACTCATGGTTTTGTGGTAGGTCATATTACACCTGAAGCACAAGAAGGAGGCACAATCGCCGTCGTAAAAGATGGAGACATTATTACTATTGATGCTGAGACCAATTCTATATCATTAGAAGTTTCTGAAGTCGAGCTTCAGAAAAGACGCCAACAATGGAAAGCACCAGAATTAAAATTTGAACGTGGTGTCCTCTATAAATATGCCAAAACAGTATCGTCAGCATCTAAAGGATGTGTGACTGACGAGTTTTAACTAATTTCTTAAAAAAGGAATCTCTAAGTCGGAAAAGCAAAAAGCCAATCCATAAAAAAAGAGAACGATAATATAAGTATTGAATAACCAATCTATGCTTCCTTCGAGACGTACAGATTTTAAAATGAGATTCCCATTGTCGTGGGAAGTAAAAACATGAAAGAAACTCAAACCGTACAAAACAACACCAAAAACACTGAAGCTACAGAACGTATTTCTGGAAGTGAAGCCATTATAAAATGCCTATTAGCCGAAGGTGTTGATATTCTTTACGGATATCCTGGAGGTGCCATTATGCCTGTTTATGATGAATTATATAAGTATCAAGACAAAATCCATCATGTTTTAACGCGTCATGAACAAGGCGCAACACACTCAGCACAAGGTTATGCTCGTATTTCAGGTAAAGTTGGTGTCTGCATGGCAACGTCTGGCCCTGGAGCCACCAATTTAATTACAGGTATTGCTGATGCCCAAATCGATTCGACTCCAATGGTTTGCATCACTGGCCAAGTCGGTTCGCATTTATTAGGAAGCGATGCGTTTCAGGAAACTGATATTGTTGGAATTTCAACTCCTGTAACCAAATGGAATTGTCAGGTTACTAAAGCCTCTCAAATCCCAGAAGCTATTGCTAAAGCATTTTATATTGCTAGAAGCGGACGACCAGGACCGGTTTTAATAGATGTCACTAAAGATGCTCAATTTGAAGAATTTGACTTTAAATATGAAAAATGTAAAGGCGTAAGAAGCTACAAACCTGTACCAGACACTGATAAAAACACACTAAAAGCAGCTGCCGAACTTATTAATAATGCAAAAAAACCATTAGTCGTTTGGGGGCAAGGAGTCATTTTAGGTAAAGCGGAACAAGAGTTTAAAGCTGTTATCGAAAAAGCAGGAATCCCTTCGGCTTGGACAATTTTGGGTGCTTCTGCCATCCCAACTTCGCATCCATTAAATGTTGGTATGGTTGGCATGCATGGAAATTATGCGCCAAATGTATTAACAAACGAATGTGATCTTTTAATCGCGATTGGCATGCGATTCGATGACCGTGTTACCGGAAATTTAGAAACATATGCAAAACAGGCAAAAATCATTCATTTTGATATTGATCCTGCCGAAATAGATAAAAACGTAAAAACAGATGTTGCCGTTCTTGGAGATGCAAAAGCAAGTTTAGAAGCTTTGCTACCCTTGTTAAATGCCAATTCTCATATTGAATGGCATCAAAAATTCAAAGATTTATATAACATTGAATTCGAAAAAGTCATTAAAAATGATTTACACCCAACCAAAGAAGGCCTAACCATGGGAGAAGTGTTAAAAGAAATCAACATTCAAACCAAAGGAGATGCTGCTATTGTAAGTGATGTTGGTCAGCACCAAATGATTGCTTGTCGATATGCCGAATTCAATAAAAGCAAAAGCAATATTACATCAGGTGGTTTAGGGACTATGGGATTTGCATTACCAGCAGCCATAGGTGCAAAAATGGCAGCACCAGACCGAGAAGTCATAATGATTGCAGGAGATGGTGGTTACCAAATGACAATTCAAGAGTTAGGTACTATTTTTCAACAAAAAGTACCCGTTAAAATCGTGGTATTAAATAACGAATTTCTAGGTATGGTTCGCCAATGGCAACAGTTATTTTTTGACAAACGTTATGCATCAACAGAAATGACAAACCCCGATTTTGTAGCCATTGCAAAAGGCTATTCTATCGAAGCTAAAAAAGTAACCGAAAGAAAAGATTTAAAAGCAGCTGTAAAAGAAATGATTGACTGTGAAGGGCCTTATTTCTTAGAAGTCCGAGTGGAAAAGGAAGGTAATGTCTTCCCAATGATTCCAACAGGCGCAAGTGTTTCAGATATAAGACTAGACTAACTATGGAAAACGAAATAAAACAATTTACCGTTTCTATATATACGGAAAACAACATCGGATTATTAAACAGAATTTCTGCAATATTCCAAAGAAGACACATCAATATTGAAAGTTTAAACACTTCGCCATCTGAAATTGAAGGAGTCTCTAGATTTACGATTGTCGTCAATATTACAGAATCTCAAATGAAAAAGATTCAAGGCCAAATTGAAAAGCAAGTCGAAGTCATAAAAGCCTATTATCATACTGAAGAAGAAATCATTTATCAGCAATCGTGCATCTTTAAAATGAAATCTAATTTATTGTTTGATGAACGTCAAATTCAGAATATCATTAAAGAAAGCAATGCTAGAATTGTCACTGTAAATCGCGATTTCTTCGTTATAGAAAAATCAGGTAGAAAAGAAGAAATCGATTTATTACATAGAGAATTAAGTGTCTTTGGCATTATGCAGTTTACACGCTCAGGCCGTATTGCTGTAACCAAAGACGAAATGAAAATATCAACAATGCTATTAGCATTAGAACATTAAAATACAAGAAAAAATGTCAAATTACTTTAACACATTACCATTAAGAGAACAATTAGGTCAATTAGGAAAATGTCGTTTTATGGACGCTTCAGAATTTGAAGATGGCGTCAACGCATTAAAAGGAAAGAAAATCGTTATTGTGGGTTGTGGAGCGCAAGGCCTTAATCAAGGTTTAAATATGCGCGATTCTGGATTAGATATTTCATACACGCTTCGTCAAGTTGCCATTGACCAACAACGCGATTCTTATAAAAATGCAACGTCTAATGGATTTACAGTAGGCACTTATGAGGAATTAATTCCTACAGCCGATTTAGTTTTAAACTTAACTCCAGACAAACAACATACCAATGTCGTAAAAGCCATAATGCCTTTAATGAAGAAAGGAGCGACGTTAAGCTACTCTCATGGTTTCAATATTGTTGAAGAAGGCACTAAAATCCGAGAGGATTTAACCGTAATTATGGTGGCACCAAAATGTCCTGGAACCGAAGTAAGAGAAGAATATAAACGTGGATTTGGAGTCCCAACATTAATTGCTGTACACCCTGAAAATGACCCAGAAGGTAAAGGTTGGGCGCAAGCAAAAGCATATGCCGCTGCAACTGGAGGACATCGTGCTGGTGTTTTAGAATCCTCTTTTATTGCTGAAGTAAAATCAGATTTAATGGGAGAACAAACTATATTGTGTGGTCTGTTACAAACCGGAGCTATTTTATCTTTTGATAAGATGGTTGAAGAAGGTATTGAACCTGGTTATGCAGCTAAACTAATTCAGTTTGGCTGGGAAACCATTACAGAAGCCTTAAAACATGGAGGTATTACCAACATGATGGATCGTTTATCTAATCCTGCAAAAATAAAAGCCCACAACTTATCAGAAGAATTAAAAGTGATTATGCGTCCATTATTCGAAAAGCATATGGACGACATTATCTCAGGTCACTTCTCTCAAACCATGATGGAAGATTGGGCTAATGACGATATTAATTTATTAACCTGGAGAGCCGAAACTGGTGAAACTGCTTTTGAAAAAACAAAATTGACTTCAGATCATATTACAGAGCAAGAATATTTTGACCATGGAGTATTATTAGTCGCTTTTGTAAAATCTGGTGTAGAACTCGCTTTCGAAACCATGGTAAGTGCAGGTATTATTGAAGACTCAGCTTATTATGAATCGCTTCACGAGTTACCATTAATAGCTAACACTATCGCAAGAAAAAAATTATTTGAAATGAATCGCGTCATTTCTGATACGGCAGAATATGGCTGTTATTTATTTGATCATGCTTGCAAGCCCTTATTAACGGATTTCATGAAAACAGTAGATACATCTATCATTGGAAAATCATTCTCAAAAACAACAGGAGTTGACAATATAGAATTAATTGCTGTTAATGACGCGATTAGAAATCACCCTATCGAAGCTGTTGGTCAACGTTTGCGTGCAGCAATGACTGCTATGAAAGTGATTAAAACTGAAGATGTAAAAGCATCTGTTTTAGCGTAACAAAAATTATCCTGCAAGGTTTCAAAAACCTTGTAGGTTTAAAGATAAAAAAAACTCTGTTTACTGCGAAAATTAAAACTTCGTAGAACATTAACTTTAAGATTTAATGAAAGTAGGTCATTCTCAAGAGATTCCTGCTTTCACAGGAATATGGAAACCAAAACCACATACAGACCAACATTAAAAGCTATTGAAGCTGCAGCAGAAAAATTACAAGGCATTGCATCCGTAACACCTTTAATTAAAAATGCACGATATTCTAAAGATTTTGATGCTAATATTTATTTTAAAAGAGAGGACTTACAAGTTGTGCGTTCTTACAAAATTCGTGGTGCTTATAATAAAATAGCCTCATTGAGTCCATCTCAAATTGAAAATGAAATTGTGTGCGCAAGCGCAGGAAATCATGCGCAAGGTGTTGCCATTTCATGTAAACTTTTAAAAATAAAAGGCACTATTTTTATGCCCTCGCCTACTCCCAATCAAAAGATTGAACAGGTAAAAATGTTTGGGGAAGAGTTTGTTGACGTTGTTTTAGTTGGAGATACGTTTGATGATGCTTACCACGCAGCAATGCAACAAAGTAAGGAACTCAATAAAACCTTTGTACACCCTTTTAATGACGAAAAAGTTATTGAAGGCCAAGCAACCGTAGGCTTAGAGATTATAGACCAAGCCAAAACACATCCCATTCATTATGTTTTTGTACCAGTAGGTGGTGGTGGACTTGCCGCAGGATTATCCTCTGTTTTTAAAATCTTATCTCCTCAAACTAAAATTATTAGCGTTGAGCCGAAAGGAGCACCAGCAATGCTCACCTCTATTAGAGCTAACCGAAATACAGAATTAAGTACCATCGATAGTTTTGTTGATGGTGCT
Organism: Winogradskyella damuponensis; assembly: GCF_039538385.1. Taxonomy (NCBI): domain Bacteria; kingdom Pseudomonadati; phylum Bacteroidota; class Flavobacteriia; order Flavobacteriales; family Flavobacteriaceae; genus Winogradskyella; species Winogradskyella damuponensis. The sequence goes on from NZ_BAABCB010000030.1 coordinate 7,173, forward strand.
GCTGTTAAACGTGTTGGAGATTTAAGTTTTGCTATTTGTAAAGAAACACTGCATCGTGTCGTTACAGTAGACGAAGGTAAAATTTGCCAAACGATTTTAGACTTATATAATAAAGATGCTATTGTAGTTGAACCTGCAGGAGCTTTGAGTCTTTGTGCCTTAGACCAATTTTCTGAAGAAATCAAAGGCAAAAACGTGGTTTGTGTGATTAGCGGAAGCAATAACGATATCACGCGAATGGCAGAAATAAAAGAACGTGCGCTTCTTTATGCCAATCTTAAACACTACTTTATCATCAAGTTTCCACAACGCGCAGGAGCTCTACGTGATTTTGTAGTTGATATTTTAGGACCTACAGATGATATTACACATTTTGAATACACTAAAAAAGTCAATCGCGAAAATGATGTCGCAGTCGTTGGTTTACAGTTAAAATCACCAGAGGATTTAGAACCTTTAATTACCAAAATGAAGCTTAATAACTTCTATGGAGATTACCTAAATGATAAACCCGATTTATTTCAGTTTTTAGTATAGCTTAACATAACCATAACCACACAAGAGATGCGATTTAGTATCTTTATTACTTACAATTAACAGTTCAAAATAAGTTATTATGACTTCAGCATTTGTGAATATTCCAGAACAGTTTCAAATTAAAAATTTAGTCGAACAAAACACCTATTTAGTAGACGGTGCACTGATACCTTGGCGCGGAGAAACTTCTAAAGTATATTCTACAATTTCTTCCACTGAAGATTATAAACCCACATTACTTGGAACTATTCCAACTTTAGGAAAAAAAGAAGCTATAAAAGCATTAGATGCTGCTGTTTCAGCATACAATAAAGGACAAGGTTTATGGCCAACAATGAAAGTTGTAGACCGTATTGCTTGCATGGAAAAGTTTGTAGAACAGATGAAGACGAAACGTGAGGAAGTCGTCAAATTACTAATGTGGGAAATTGGAAAAACCCTACCTGATTCTGAAAAGGAATTTGATAGAACCGTTGAATACATTTACGATACCATTGAAGATTACAAACAAATGGATCGTGATAGCGCTAAATTTGTAAAAAGCTCTGGTGTTAATGCTCACATTAGAAGAGGACCTTTAGGTGTCGTTTTGTGTCTAGGCCCTTATAACTACCCTTTAAATGAAACTTTTGCTTTATTGATTCCGGCATTAATCATGGGTAATACAGCCATTTTTAAACCTGCAAAACATGGAGTTTTATTAATTACACCTTTATTGGAAGCTTTTAGAGATAGTTTTCCAAAAGGAGTTGTAAATATTATCTATGGAAGAGGAAGAACCGTAGCGGCTCCAATTATGCAATCTGGCAAAGTGGATGTTTTAGCTTTAATAGGAAATAGTAAATCAGCAAATGCATTACAAAACCAACACCCTAAAAGTAACAGGTTACGTTTAGTTTTAGGTCTTGAAGCTAAAAACCCTGCTATTGTGTTACCAGACGCTGATTTAGATTTAGCCATTGATGAATGTATTGCAGGAACTACTTCTTTTAATGGTCAACGTTGTACGGCTTTGAAAGTTCTATATGTACATGAAAATATCATTGAAGAATTTAACAAGCGTTTTTCAGCTAAAGTCGATGCGCTTAAATTCGGAAACCCATGGGAAGATGGAGCAAAACTAACTCCGTTACCAGAACCCGATAAACCAATATATATTCAAGATTTAATTGACGATGCCATTGAAAAAGGAGCCAACATCATTAATAAGAAAGGTGGAAACACCACAGAAAACTATATTTTTCCAGCAGTTTTATATCCAGTAACTAAGGATATGCGCGTCTTTCAAGAAGAACAATTCGGACCAGTTATTCCAATAGTTCCATTTAATGACATCGAAGAACCCTTAGATGATATGGCAGCATCGAATTACGGACAACAAGTGAGTTTATTTGGAAACGACGTTAAAACCTTAGCGCCATTAATTGATACTCTTGTGAATTTAGTTTGCCGTGTGAATCTAAATAGTTCTTGTCAACGTGGACCAGATGTATATCCATTTACTGGACGAAAAGATTCGGCTGTAGCAACATTAAGTGTACATGATGCCTTACGTTCATTTTCAATTAGAACCTTTGTAGCGTCAAAAGACAATGATTATAACAATGCTATTTTAAAAGATTTACTAGATTCTAGAGCCTCAAATTTTGTGAGCACAGATTATATCCTCTGACAAATAGCCGATTAGAATGAATTATTTAAAATTTTAGTCGCTTATATTATGAATTTCATAAAAAAATAGCAAAAGTGAACGCGTTGCGACGAATATTAAATATTAATTCTAAATTTACACTATGTTAAGTCAAAAAAATAGAATCGAAAGACCCACACGCTTGTTGTTAAACAGGCGACGTCGCTAATGGCATTACTTAAAACCATTTAGTTAATCTTTTATTTTTTTACATTGAACAATCTATCATATATATTTTCCGCTTTAGTACTTTCCTTTTCAAATCGAAATACTTTACGTTGTACCCATAATCGTCGCCCGTAAGGGTACACTTCTATTTATAGAACTTAGGTGAGTCCGGTTCTCCTTTCAGAAACAAAAATTAAGTCAATTTATAATTAAAAAATCAATTACAATGAAAATTGTTATTGCTGATAAATCACATAGCATATACGCAGAAATCATCTGCGATACTATTGCTGAAGCTGCTAAAGTTAGAGGTACTGGTATCGCAAAACGTCAACCAGCATACATCATTACCAAAATGGAAAATGGTAATGCTGTCATTGCATTAGAAGGTGATAAATTCGCTGGCTTTTGCTATATCGAAGCATGGAGCCACGGGAAATTCGTCGCTAATTCCGGCTTAATTGTTCATCCAGATTTTAGAAATATAGGTCTTGCTAAACAAATTAAGAAAGTCATTTTTGAACATTCTAGAACCAAATTTCCAGATGCAAAAGTTTTTAGTATTACCACAGGTTTGGCAGTTATGAAAATGAATAGCGAATTGGGTTACAAACCTGTGACGTTTTCAGAATTAACAGACGATCAATCCTTTTGGAAAGGCTGTCAAACATGTAAAAATTTCGATGTATTAACGAGAACAGAACAAAAAATGTGCTTATGCACAGGAATGTTATATGATCCTTCTAAAGCTGAAGCATCAAAACCTAAAACACGTCCTTATGACAAAAAAGTATGGACACGATTAAAATTGATAAAACAGAATATGTTTTTAATAAAAGACAAAAAAGATGAGTAAAAAATTAGTTATAGCATATAGTGGAGGCTTAGATACCTCTTACTGCGCAGTAAGTTTAAGTAAAGCAGGATATGATATTCATGCCGTAAGTGTGAATACTGGCGGATTTACTCAAGAAGAAATTAAAACTATTGAAAGCAATGCCTATAAAATGGGTGTTTCAACATACAAGAATATTGATGCGGTTGCATCCTATTACGATAAAGTGATTAAGTATTTAATCTTCGGAAATGTTTTAAAAAATAACACTTACCCTTTATCTGTGAGCGCCGAACGTATTATTCAGGCCATTGAAATTGTACAATACGCCAAAAGTATAGATGCTAAATATATTGCACACGGTAGTACAGGCGCAGGAAATGACCAAGTGCGTTTTGATATGATTTTTCAAACCTTAGCACCAGAAATTGAAATCATTACACCAATTAGAGATGGCAAATTAACCAGACAGCAAGAAATTGACTACCTCATAGAAAATGGCATCGACATGTCTTGGAACAAAGCAAAATACTCAGTAAACAAAGGCCTTTGGGGAACGAGTGTTGGTGGAGAAGAAACGTTAACGTCTGAAAAACCATTACCAGAATCCGCTTACCCATCACAATTAAAACATACAGACCCAGAGAAAGTAGTACTTACATTTTCTGAAGGTGAATTAGTAGCTTTAAATGGTGTAGAAAATAATCCCGAAGTCAATATCGAAGTGCTGAACAACTTAGCTTCTGCTTATGCTATTGGCAGAGATATTCATGTTGGCGATACGATTGTAGGTATCAAAGGTCGTGTTGGTTTTGAAGCTGCCGCTGCTTTAATTATTATCAAAGCGCATCATTTATTAGAGAAACACACCTTAACGAAATGGCAACTGCAACATAAAGATTATTTATCTAATTTCTATGGCATGCATTTACACGAAGGGCAATATTTAGACCCAGTAATGCGAGACATGGAAGCCTTTTTACAAAGTAGTCAAGACAAAGTTTCTGGTAATGTAACTGTAACGTTAAAACCTTACCACTTCACGCTAGATGGCATAAAATCTAAACACGATTTAATGAGTGCGAAGTTTGGAAGTTATGGTGAGGAAAATAAAGGTTGGACAGCAGATGAAGCCAAAGGATTTATTAAAATATTTGGCAATCAAAACAAGATTTATCAGCAAGTAAACAACTAAATAAGACCTCACAGGTTTTCAAAACCTCGTAGGTCTCAAAATGTTAGCACAATGAAAAAATTAAATATAGGAATCATTGGAGGCGCTGGTTACACAGCAGGAGAATTAATTAGATTATTGATTCATCACTCTAAAGTAGAAATCGATTTTATTTACAGTACTTCTAACGCAGGAAACAAAGTTAGTAAGGTGCATCAAGATTTGTTAGGCTCAACTGATTTGATGTTTTCAAATGAAATCAATACCAATGTTGATGTGCTTTTCTTGTGTTTAGGTCATGGCAATTCAAAAGCATTTTTAGAACAAAATACATTTTCTGAAGGCACTAAAATCATTGATTTAAGTAATGATTTCAGATTAACTAAAGACGACGTTTTCAATGCCAAAACCTTTGTTTATGGTTTACCTGAATTACATAAAGAAGCGATTAAAAAAGCCGATTATATTGCTAATCCAGGTTGTTTTGCTACAGCAATTCAATTAGCAATATTACCTTTAGCTAATGCCGAAGTATTACAAAACGATGTACACATCAATGCTGTAACTGGTGCCACTGGTGCCGGAACTTCATTATCTGCGACAACACATTTCACTTGGCGAGATAATAATTTTTCACACTACAAAGCATTTACACATCAGCATTTAGGAGAAATAAATCAAACCGTAAATGCGCTACAATCAGATTTTAATTCTGAAATCATTTTTATGCCGAATCGCGGTGATTTTTCAAGAGGCATTTTTGCAACACTTTATACGAAATATGAAGGCAGTTTAGAAGACGCAAAACAATTGTATACGGAGTTTTATAAAGATGCTGCATTTACCTTTATTTCTGATGAAGACATTCATTTAAAACAAGTCATTAACACCAATAAATGCATCCTTCATTTACATAAACACAACGATAAATTACTGGTTACAAGTATTATTGACAACCTATTAAAAGGCGCCTCTGGACAAGCGATTCAAAACATGAATTTAATGTATGGCTTTGAAGAAACTGAAGGATTACAATTAAAGGCAAATTATTTTTAATAAACACTATAGACCTGTAAGGTTTTTGAAACCTGACAGGCCTTAAAACATTAAACACATGAAAATAGCAATCATAGGAACAGGAAACTTAGGAAAGTCCATCGCAAAAGGGCTCATCACTAACAACGCCATAACGACTCTTTATTTAACCAAAAGAAATCTGGATGATATTCAAGATTTGGACGGTTATAAAAATGTCATATTAACAACCGACAATATTGAAGCTGTAAAAAATTCAGATATTTTAATATTTGCCATTCAACCTAGACATTTCGAAACCATATTAAACGATGTTAAACCGTATTTAACAGAAAAACACGTTTTAATCTCAACGATTACAGGTTTTCTAATTCCTAAAATCGAAGGTATCGTTGGGACTGACCAATTTATCATCAGAGCCATGCCAAATACAGCTATTGCGGTTGGTAAATCTATGACTTGTATGTGTAGTAATGAAAAAGGTGCTAAACGTATTAAAATTGCCGAAGCTATTTTCGATAGATTAGGTCATACCTTAGCCATTCCAGAATCTCAAATGCAAGCAGCAACGGTGGTTTGCGCGAGTGGCATTGCCTTTTGGATGCGACTAATTAGAGCAACAACACAAGCTGCAATACAATTAGGTTTTGACGCTAAAGAAGCACAAGAATTAGCCATGTACACCAGTGAAGGAGCTGCCAATTTATTAATTACAAACGGCAATCATCCGGAAGAAGAAATTGATAGAGTAACCACACCTAAAGGTTGTACAATTCAAGGTTTAAATGAAATGGAACACAAAGGCTTAAGTTCATCTTTAATCCAAGGCATGGTCGCTTCTTTTAATAAAATCAATACCATTAAAGAAGAACAAATATGAGTTTATTTAATGTTTACCCACTGTTTGATATCACACCAATAAGCGCAAAAGACATTTACGTTTACGATGATAAAAATGTAGAATACTTAGACCTTTATGGTGGACATGCAGTAATTTCTATTGGTCATTCGCATCCAAAATATGTTTCGGCAATTTCTAATCAAGTTGAAAAATTAGGCTTCTATAGTAACGCAATTCAAAACCCATTACAAGTTGAATTAGCAGATAAGCTTGAAGCTGTATCTGGCTGTAAAGACTACCAACTATTTTTATGTAATTCTGGTGCTGAGGCTAATGAAAATGCTTTAAAATTAGCATCATTCTATAATGGTAAAAAGAAAGTTTTAGCCTTTAAAAATTCATTTCATGGCAGAACTTCTGCTGCAGTTGCTGCAACTGACAATCCTAAAATTGTTGCACCAATTAATACGCAGCAAAAAGTTGATTTTGTAGAATTAGGTGACTTAGACACGGTTGAAACCATTTTAAAACAAAACGAAACTTGCGCAGTCATCGTAGAATTCATCCAAGGTGTTGGTGGCTTGGACCAAAGTACAACGGAATTCTATAAAGGACTAGAACAACTTTGCAAACTATACAACACAGCATTTATTGCAGACGAGGTACAATCTGGATTTGGCAGAACTGGCGACTTTTTTGCTTTTCAAAAACACAATATTACACCTGATATTATTTCTATAGCTAAAGGCATGGGAAATGGTTTTCCGGTAGGTGGTATTTTAATCCATCCTTCAATTAAAGCTTCTTTTGGGTTATTAGGTACCACATTTGGCGGCAACCATTTGGCTTGTGCAGCGACCCTTTCGGTTTTAGAAGTTTTGGAAGAAGAACAATTAATGGAAAATGCTAAAAACATTTCAGAGTATTTTCAAGATAAAGCGAAGTCATTACCACATTTAAAATCGATTAAAGGACGTGGTTTAATGTTGGGATTAGAGTTCGATTTTCCAATTTCAGAACTAAGAAAAAAATTAATTTTTAACCATCATATTTTTACAGGAAGTGCAAAGAATCCTAATTTAATTAGAATACTTCCGCCTTTAACGATTCAGAAAAAACACATTGATGTATTTTTTGAAGCCTTAGAAAATGAATTAAAAAAGAAATAAAGATTAATTCGAAAACCTTAAAATTAAAGTTTAATTAATGAGATTCCCGCTTTCGTGGAAAATGACTATGAAAAACTACACCAAAATAAAAGATATTTCTAACCTTTCCGAAATCATAAAGGATGCCATTTTATTAAAAATGAATCCTTTTGAATTTAAAGACTTAGGAAAACACAAAACCTTAGTCATGCTATTTTTCAATTCGAGTTTAAGAACACGATTAAGCACTGAAAAAGCAGCAAAAAACCTAGGTATGGAAGTGATGATTTTAAACGTGAATGACGCTTGGAATTTAGAATTTGAGGATGGCACCATTATGAACGTTGACAAATCTGAACACATTAAAGAAGCAGCGCGTGTTATTTCTCAATATGCAGATATCATTGCTGTAAGAGCATTCCCAACGTTACAAGATAAAGCTAAGGACGAATCGGAATACATTCTCAATAACTTTAAAAAATATGCAACAGTACCCATTGTAAATATGGAAAGTGCTACTGCGCATCCTTTACAAGCATTGGCTGATGCTATTACCATTACCGAACTTGCAGAAAAAGTAAAACCAAAAGTCGTGCTGTCTTGGGCACCACATCCAAAAGCTTTACCGCAAGCAGTTGCAAATTCGTTTGTAGAAATGATGCAAGATTTAGAAGTAGATTTAACCATTACGCATCCTGAAGGCTACGAATTAAATGAAGTAATCACTAAAGACACATCAATAAATTACAACCAAGAAGACGCCTTAAAAGATGCTGATTTTGTCTATGTAAAAAACTGGAGTAGCTACAAAGATTACGGTAAAGTCCTAAATCAAGATAAAAATTGGATGATGACAAAAGCCAAATTAGGTCACGCCAAATTCATGCATTGTTTACCTGTAAGACGAAATGTTGTGGTGGAAGATGCTGTTTTAGACAGTGAACAATCTGTGGTGATTAAACAAGCGAATAACAGAACTTATGCAGCACAAATTGTGTTGAAACAGATTTTGGAAGATTTATAATTTATGTCTGGTCGAGCGCAGTCGAGACCTATTAACGTTAAAGACCTCTCGACTGCGCTCGAGGAGACAAAAAATATAGTAGACCTCTCAGGTTTAAAAAACCTAGCAGGTCTTCAACTTAAAGATACTCGCCTTCGCGAGCACGAGATGAAAACAATAAAAATCATAAAAATAGGGGGAAATATTATCGATAATGAAGACGCACTAGCCACCTTCATTAAAGATTTTTCAACTATTACAGGTCCTAAAGTCTTAGTTCATGGAGGCGGAAAATTAGCCACCAAGTTAGCAACACAAATGAATATTCCTGTAAAAATGACTGAAGGTAGACGCATTACTGATACAGATACTTTAGATATTATCACTATGGTTTACGCTGGAAAAATCAATAAAAATATAGTAGCGCAATTACAAGCTAATCAATGCAATGCCATTGGACTTTCTGGTGCAGATGGCAATACTATTGTTTCAGAAAAAAGACCTGTTAAAACCATTGATTATGGCTTTGTTGGCGATGTGAAAAAAGTAAATACAGAGGTATTAAATATATTACTAAGAAACAATGTCACACCTGTTTTTTGCGCTATAACTCATAATGAAAACGGACAATTACTAAATACAAATGCAGACACGATTGCTTCTGAATTAGCCATTGGCTTGTCGTCTATTTTCAACACCGAATTATATTATTGTTTTGAAAAAAATGGTGTTCTAGAAAATGTAGAAGATGATGATTCTGTCATTGAAAACATCAACACAGAAAGTTATAAAGCATTAAAAGATAACCATATCATATTCGAAGGCATGTTACCGAAATTAGACAACTGTTTTCATGCTATAAATCAAAACGTTAAAAAAGTTTGTATCGGAAAATCAGACATGCTTTTCAATACCAACAACAAACATACAACCATCACAAAATGATAGAAAGCCTTACCACAGAAGCCATTGACTTGTTAAAACAACTCATAGAAACACAGTCATTCTCGTCAGAGGAAGACCACACCGCTTTGCTTATTGAAAATTGGTTTACATCGCATAACATACCATTTAAAAGAAACAATCATAACATTTGGACAACCAACAAATATTTTGATGAGAGCAGACCCACCTTATTATTAAACTCACATCACGATACCGTAAAACCCAACAACGGTTACACAAAAGACCCTTTTAAGGCGATTGTTGAAGATGGTAAATTATATGGTTTAGGAAGTAATGATGCTGGTGGATGCTTGGTCTCTTTAATAGCCACCTTCACGTATTTTTATAATAAGAAAAACCTCAACTACAATTTAGTCATTGTGGCTTCTGCAGAAGAAGAAAGCAGTGGACCAAAGGGCCTGAACAGCATGTTATCTATTATTCCTAAAGTTGATGTCGCTATTGTTGGAGAACCAACACTAATGAATTTAGCCGTTGCTGAAAAAGGTTTAGTTGTTTTTGATGCGAAAGTAAAAGGAACCGCTAGCCATGCAGCACACCCCAATAATGACAATTCAATTTACAACAGTATTGCAGTCTTAAATTGGTTTAAAGATTATAAGTTTGAACGTAAATCACCAGTTTTAGGTGATGTAAAAATGACGGTCACCCAAATCAATGCTGGTAAGCAACACAATGCAGTTCCTGCAGAAGTTGACTTAGTCATTGATGTACGTGTGAATGACAAATATTCTAATCAAGAAATTGCAGATATTTTAACTCAGAAATCACCTTGCTCAAGCATTACACCACGTAGCTTACGATTAAATTCATCTTCTATTCCTATTAATCACGATTTGGTAAAAGCAGGCATTGAATTAGGTAGAGAAACTTATGGTTCGCCAACGCTTTCTGACCAATCGGTTTTAACTTGTCCGTCGTTAAAATTAGGACCTGGAGATAGCACACGCTCGCACACGGCTGATGAATTTATTTATCTAGCCGAAATTGAAGAAGGTATTGATTTGTATATTAAATTGTTAGAGAAAGTATTATAAAAAGATAATAGACCTAGCAGGTTTTTTCAACCTAGCAGGTCTAAATTTATTAACTAAATAATGAAGGCAGAGATTACTGCCTTCGCAGGAATAAGTATGAAATTGTGGGACAAAGGCTATTCAATAGATAAAAAAATAGAATTATTTACCGTCGGCAACGACAGAGAAATCGATATGCATATTGCAAAATATGATGTAGAAGCTTCACGAGCGCATGCTGTGATGTTAGAATCCATCGGAATTATATCTTCAGAAGAGTTAGAACAATTAAAATCAGGATTAAATATTTTAGCAAAATCTATTGAAGATGGTACGTTTATCATTGAAGAATCGTTTGAAGATGTACATTCTAAAATTGAACATGAACTCACCAAAACTTTAGGCGACGTCGGAAAGAAAATCCACACCGCACGTTCTAGAAACGACCAAGTTTTAGTAGCCCTTCAACTGTACTATAAAGAGAATCTTGAAATCATAAACAGTAAAACAAAAACGTTTTTTGACACGCTTTTGGGTTTAGCTGACATGTATAAAACTAAATTATTACCTGGCTACACACACTTACAAGTGGCAATGCCTTCCTCTTTTGGACTATGGTTTTCTGCTTATGCTGAATTGTTGATTGATGATGTGTATGTACTGAATGCAGTTTCAAAAATTGCGGACCAAAACCCATTAGGTTCTGCTGCTGGCTACGGCAGTTCTTTTCCTATCGATAGAGATATAACCACTAAAGAATTAGGCTTTTCAACACTAAAATATAATGTGGTTGCTGCGCAATTAAGTAGAGGAAAAAGCGAACGTGCTATCGCCAGTGCTTTAGGAGGCTTATGTAATACAATGGCACGTTTTGCCATGGATATTTGCTTGTATATGAGTCAGAATTTTGGGTTTATCACATTTCCAGATGAGTTAACCACAGGAAGTAGCATTATGCCACACAAAAAAAATCCTGATGTATTCGAATTGATTCGAGGTAAGTGCAACAAAATTCAAGCTTTACATTCTGAAATGTTATTAATTACCAATAATTTACCAAGTGGTTATCACAGAGATTTTCAATTGTTGAAAGAAAACATCATCAATGCGTTTGAAGATGTAAAAGATATTTTGGACATCTTTAATTATTCCATTCAGCAAATCATCGTAAAAGATATTGACCTCACTGATGAGAAATACCAATACCTATTCACCGTAGACAGTATTAATAATTTGGTCGTAGAAGGCATGAGCTTTAGAGAGGCTTATCAAAAAATTGGAAGCGAAGTACAAGCAGGAACTTACAAACCAGATTTAGGAAAAGAACATTCGCATATAGGTAGTATTCATAATCTGTGTTTGGATAACATTAGAGCTAAGTTTCCTAAATGATGTTAAAATTTTGAAAATGATTTTTGAATAGTGTCTTCAATTAAAAATTAATGTTACCTTTGATTCTCAAATAAGAAACAAATGACATTAAGTCAATTACATCATCATCATTTTCATACTTGCATTCAGGCGAGCAGGAATTGATATATGTAATTTAAAAATATTTCAAAACCCGTCTGAATAAATTCAGACGGGTTTTTTAGTTCTACACGTTTGGTTTATTCAGATTTAAAAAACTAAAAATGAATAAATTAAAAATTGCTATTCAGAAAAGCGGAAGATTAAACCAAGACTCTCTAGAACTCTTAAAAGATTGTGGTATAAAAATAGACAACGGAAAAGATCAACTGAAAGTTTCAGCACGTAATTTCCCTTTAGAAGTCTTGTATTTGCGAAATTCAGATATCCCACAATATATTGAAGATGGTGTTGTAGATATCGCTATTATTGGTGAAAACATTCTGGTTGAAAAACAGAAACAAGCGGAAGTCGTTGAAAAACTAGGCTTCGCCAAATGTAGAGTTTCACTAGCTGTTCCTAAGCGGATTGAAATCGATGAAGCCGCTTACTTCAATGGAAAAAAAATTGCAACCTCTTACCCTAACACACTTCAGACGTATTTAAAGAAAAACAATATAGAAGCCGACATTCATGTCATTTCTGGTTCGGTAGAAATTGCTCCAAATATTGGCTTAGCAGATGGTATTTGTGATATCGTAAGTTCTGGAAGCACACTTTTTAAAAATGGTTTAAGGGAAACTCAAGTGATACTAAAATCCGAAGCCGTTTTAGCAAAAAATCGCAATCTTAATGCGGAAAAAGAAGCTATTTTAGAAAAGCTCATATTCAGAATCCAAGCGGTTTTAAGAGCAAAAAATTCGCGCTACGTCTTAATGAATGTACCAACTTCTAAGATTGATGAAGTCACTGCAATTCTTCCGGTTTTAAGAAGTCCAACGATATTACCTCTTGCACAAAAAGGCTGGAGTTCATTACACTCTGTAATTGAAGAAGAAAAATTTTGGAATAATATTGATGCCCTTAAAAACGCAGGAGCAGAAGGTATTTTAGTCGTTCCTATTGATAAAATGGTGCTATAATGAGAGTATATAAAAATCCAAACAAATCAGACTGGAATACGCTAATAAAGCGTCCCATTTTAGAACAGCAAGATCTAGATGATATTGTAATTGACATTCTAAAAGATGTTAAAAACAATAAGGATCAAGCCTTATTTAAATATGCTGAGAAATTTGACAAAACGAAATTAGACACTATTCAAATTGATGCTAACGAAATTGAAACTGCAAAAAATCAATTACCTCAAGATTTGAAAAATGCCATCAATTTAGCGAAACAGAATATTGAAACATTTCATAAAAGTCAAAAAGAAAAAGAACAAATCATTGAAACCACAAAAGGAGTTAAGTGTTGGAGACGATCTGTTGGAATTGAAAAAGTAGGCTTATACATTCCTGGTGGTTCCGCTCCCTTATTTTCAACAATTTTAATGCTTGGTATTCCGGCTCAATTAGCAGGTTGTAAAGAAATTATATTATGTTCTCCACCAAATAAGGAAGGCCATATAAATCCTGCCATTTTATATACCGCAAATCTTGTTGGTATTTCAAAAATATATAAAGTTGGTGGCGCACAAGCTATTGCTGCTATGGCTTATGGTACGGAATCTATTCCGCAAGTATATAAAATATTCGGCCCAGGAAATCAATTTGTGACTAAGGCAAAAGAATTGATTCAACAACAAGGAGTGGCTATAGATATGCCTGCTGGTCCTAGTGAGGTTTTGGTAATCGCAGATAAAACGAGTAATCCAGAATTTGTCGCAGCAGATTTATTGTCACAAGCAGAACATGGAGCAGATAGTCAGGTAATATTAGTATCAGATGATGAAAATATTATCAATCAAACCATCGCAGAATTAGACAAACAACTTAGCCAATTACCTCGAAAAGCCATTGCCGAAAAAGCTCTAAAGATAAGTCGTGCTATTCAATTAAATTCAATAAACGAATGCATCGAATTCAGTAATTTGTATGCACCAGAACATTTAATCATTGCTACAGATAATGCTTCAGATTATATAGAACACATTACAAATGCAGGTTCTGTATTTTTAGGAAAATACAGTTGCGAAAGTGCTGGAGATTATGCAAGTGGCACTAATCATACCTTACCAACAAATGGATATGCAAGAAATTACAGTGGAGTATCCTTAGATAGTTTTGTAAAGAAAATTACGTTTCAAAATTTAAATAAAGAAGGCATAAAAAATATTGGTCCTGCAATAGAATTAATGGCTGAAGCCGAAGGATTAGATGCACACAAAAACGCCGTAACATTAAGATTAAAACAGATAAACAATGTTTAATTTAAAGAAATTAGTTAGACCAAATATATTGGCGCTTAAGCCATACTCTAGCGCTCGCGATGAATTTAAAGGTGATGAAGGTATATTTTTAGATGCCAACGAAAATCCGTTTGGCACTTTGAATCGCTACCCAAATTCGGATCAAAAAAACCTAAAACAAAAGCTAACAACATATAATGGCATAGCAAACAACAATACTTTTATTGGAAATGGTAGTGACGAAATTATAGACCTTATTTATCGCATTTTTTGCAATCCAGGAAAAGATAAAGCACTCACGTTTACACCAACATTTGGCATGTATCAAGTCGCTGCAGACATCAATGATATTGAATTAATAACACTTCCGCTAAATGATGAATTTCAGATTAACAGAAATGATTTAACATCATATTTCGAAGATGAAAATCTAAAACTCATATTCATCTGCTCACCAAACAATCCTACAGGGAATTGTTTTAATGAATCAGATATTGAATTCATCTTAAAAAATTTCAAGGGTATTGTAATTATTGATGAAGCTTATGCAGATTTTAGTGATCAGCAATCTTGGCAAAATTCTTTTGAAGCCTATCCTAACCTTATCGTTATCCAAACATTTAGTAAAGCTTGGGCTTTAGCAGCTGCAAGAATAGGAATTGCATATGCTAACGACGAGATTATTCAATTACTCAATAATGTTAAGATGCCATACAATATTAGTAAGTTAAATGAAACTGCTGCTATTGAAGCCTTAGAAAATCGAAAAGATTTTGAAGCCAATAAGCAAATCATTCTTGATGAGAAAGCGCTATTGATTCAAGAATTGAAAACCTTAGACATTATAAAAAAAATATATCCATCTGATGCAAATTTTTTATTGGTTGAAGTTGATGATGCCAATGAACTATACCAAAATTTAGTGGATCAAAAAGTAATTACTAGAAATCGGAATAGCCTAGTTGAGAATTGTATTAGAATAACCGTAGGAAAACCTAAAGAAAACAAACAATTGATAAAAGCACTAACAGACCTGATAGGTTTTAAAAACCTGTCAGGTCTCAATACAACCAAATAATGAAAAAAGTTTTATTCATAGACAGAGACGGCACATTAGCCATTGAGCCACCAATCGATTTTCAACTCGATAGTTTAGAAAAATTAGAATTTTATCCTGGTGTTTTTCAATGGATATCAAGAATCGCAAAAGAGTTCGATTACGAGCTCGTTATGGTAACCAACCAAGATGGTTTAGGAACAGATTCGTTTCCTGAAGACACCTTTTGGCCAGCACAAAACAAAATCATTCAAGCCTTTAAAAATGAAGGTGTAGAATTCTCAGAAATACTAATTGATAAAAGTTTTCCTGAAGACAATGCACCAACTCGAAAACCCAGAACAGGCTTACTTAACAAATACATTCACGGCAATTACGATTTAAAAAATTCTTTTGTCATTGGAGACAGAGCTACAGATATTGAATTGGCTAAAAACCTAGGAAGTAAAGGCATTTACATAAATTCGGAAGGTAGCGATTATGCCATTTTGAATACCACCTCATGGGAAGACATCTATAACTATCTCAAAGCGATTCCAAGAACAGCAACCGTTGTTAGAAAAACCAATGAAACTGACATTCAGGTTGACATTAATTTAGATGGTTCTGGAAAAAGTAATATTTCTACAGGATTAGGATTCTTTGACCACATGTTAGAACAAATTTCAAAACATGGAAATATCGATTTATTTGTAAAAGTGGATGGAGATTTAGAAATAGACGAACACCACACCATAGAAGATGTTGCCATAACCTTTGGTGAAGCTTTTATTGAAGCTTTAGGAAGCAAACGCGGTATTGAACGCTATGGTTTTTTATTACCAATGGACGATTGCCTAGCACAGGTTGCCATCGATTTTGGAGGCAGACCTTGGTTGGTTTGGGAACCAGAATTTAAACGTGAAATGATTGGAGAAATGCCAACTGAGATGTTTATGCACTTTTTTAAATCTTTTAGCGATGCCTCTAAATGTAATTTAAATATTAAGGCTGAAGGCGACAATGAACACCATAAGATTGAATCCATTTTTAAAGCCTTTGCTAAAGCTATAAAAATAGCAGTTTCAAAGACCAATAATTTTTCAATACCAAGCACAAAAGGAAGTTTATGATTGCAATTATTAAATACAATGCAGGTAATATTCGTTCTGTCCAAAATGCTCTCAATCGTTTAGGTTATGAGAGTATGATTACAGATGATAAAACCGAGATATTAAATGCTGATAAAGTTATTTTTCCAGGTGTAGGAGAAGCGAGTTCAGCTATGAAATATTTAAAAGACAAAGGACTTGACGACGTCATTAGATCCATCGAAAAACCTATGCTTGGTATTTGCTTAGGCTTACAATTAATGTGTGATTATAGTGAAGAAGGTGACACCAAATGTTTAGGGATTTTTAATACACAAGTGAAAAAATTTCCACCAAAAGAGAAAGTACCTCATATCGGTTGGAATAGTTTTGCTGAAATAAAAGGCGAACTTTTTCAACATATAAAACCCGAAAGCGACATGTATTATGTACACAGTTATTATGCTGAAAAAAATGAGCAGACTATTGCAACTTGCAATTATATAGAACCATTTGCAACAGCAATACAGCACAATAATTTTTACGCCACACAATTTCACCCAGAAAAATCGGCTGATGTTGGCACACAATTATTAAAGAATTTTTTAGAGTTGTAAAAAGATAATGCAGACCTCGCAGGTTTTAAAAACCTCGCAGGTCTAATCAAGTAATAAAAAGAAGTAGTAATAAAAACAAGAGAGTAAGGGTGAGATTCCTGCTTTCACAGGAATAAAATGAGAATCATACCAGCAATAGACATCATAGACGGAAAATGTGTTAGACTCACAAAGGGAGATTACAACACTAAAAAAGTATATAACGAAAATCCATTGGAAGTGGCCAAAGAATTTGAAGCTAATGGCATTGAATATTTACATTTAGTAGATTTAGATGGAGCCAAATCTAAACATATTGTCAATCATAACATATTAGAAAGCATTGCCACAAAAACCAATTTAAAGGTTGATTTTGGAGGCGGCTTAAAATCTGATGACGATTTAAGAATTGCATTTGAATGCGGAGCGCATCAAATTACAGGAGGAAGTATTGCTGCCAATAATCCAGATGTATTTTTAGCATGGCTAGATAAATATGGCTCTGAAAAAATAATTTTAGGAGCCGATTGCAAAGACCGAAAAATTGCTACCAATGGTTGGTTGGAAGCTTCAGAATTAAATGTTGTTGATTTTATAAACGATTATGAATCAAAAGGCATTCAATATGTAATTTGTACAGATATCGCAAAAGATGGCATGTTACAAGGCACTTCAAACGCATTATACACCGAAATTATTTCAAAATCGAATGTAAAACTAATTGCAAGTGGAGGGGTATCTTCTATGCAAGATTTAGAATTGGTAAATGCCATAGGTTGCGAAGGAGTAATTCTAGGAAAGGCCATTTACGAAGGCAATATAACACTTAAAGAACTTCAGAAATTATGCTAAAAAAACGAATTATACCTTGTCTTGATATCCAAGATGGAAGAACCGTAAAAGGCATCAATTTTGTGGATATTATCGATGCTGGCGACCCAATTGAATTGGCGAAAAGCTACGTGGCTCAAGGTGCTGATGAATTGGTATTTTTAGATATTACAGCTACAATTGAAAAGCGAAAAACATTAGTAGAATTGGTGACTCATATTGCTGAAGAAATTAATATTCCGTTTACCGTTGGAGGTGGCATCAATTCTATTGAAGATGTTTCTGCAATTATAAAAGCTGGAGCAGATAAAGTGAGTGTGAATTCTTCAGCCGTTAAAAACCCTAAATTGATTACTGAAATCGCCAACGAATTCGGGAGTCAATGCGTGGTTGTTGCCATCGATACAAAATATATTGATGGAGAATGGATGGTATTTGTGCATGGAGGACGCACAGCAACACCATTAAAAACATTAGATTGGGTAAAACAAGTCGAAACATTAGGAGCTGGTGAAATACTACTTACTTCTATGAATAACGACGGTACCAAAGCAGGTTTTGCTCTTGATATTACTGAAAAAGTAAGCGCCTCTGTTAATATTCCGGTAATTGCTTCAGGAGGAGCAGGAACTAAAAAACATTTTAAAACCTTGTTTGAAAACACGCAAGCAAGTGCAGGATTGGCAGCAAGCATTTTTCATTATGGTGAAATTCCAATTCCAGAATTAAAAGAGTATTTAAAAAACGAAAACATAGCAATACGATGGACATAGATTTTTCAAAAGACAACGGACTTGTCCCTGTCATTATTCAAAATAATAACACCTTACAAGTATTAATGTTAGGTTACATGAATTTGGAAGCCTTCAATAAAACTAAAGCCGAAAACAAAGTCACTTTTTTTAGCAGAAGCAAAAACAGACTTTGGACCAAAGGCGAAGCATCTGGTAATTTCTTAATAGTTAAAGACATTCAAATTGACTGCGATAACGATACTATTTTAATTAAAGCAGAACCTAAAGGACCAACATGCCACACAGGAAGCACCTCTTGTTTTAAAGAAGAAACGGCCAAAGGCTTTTTATATGAATTGCAGCAAACTATCAGTGACCGAATTGATACTAACGATGAGAATTCTTATACCAATAAATTATACAAAAGCGGCATTAACAAAGTTGCCCAAAAAGTAGGTGAAGAAGCTGTAGAATTGGTTATTGAAGCCAAAGATGATGATGCCGATTTATTTAAGAATGAAGCAGCCGACTTAATGTACCATTATTTAATTTTACTGAAAGCTAAAGGGTTTACGCTTGAAGATATTGAGGATGTATTGGAAAGCCGACAACGGTAAATCCTTTTATTCCACATACTTATTGATTGAATCATCATCTAATAAAAAAATCCCGAAAGGTTTTCAAAACCTTTCTAGAACACAAAAAAGCATCTGAAAACAGATGCTTTTAACTTCTACCCTAAAATTAGACTTACCCTTAGAAATTGATAGCAGTAGAATGATTTTATATAATTAAACTCCAACTAAATCGCCTTCTTCATTTTTAGTGGCTAAATCGGATTTACCCATTAAATAAATATCAACTTGACGAGCCGCTTCTCTACCTTCCGAAATTGCCCAAACAATTAAGGATTGTCCTCTGCGCATATCGCCAGCTGTGAATATATTTGGAATATTGGTTTGGTATTTTCCGTAGGTTGCTTTGTAATTAGAACGCACATCTCTTTCTAAACCTAGTTTATCTGCAATAGTAGATTCTGGACCTGTAAAACCAAGCGCTAATAATGCTAAATCACATTTCCATGTTTTTTCTGTACCTGCAACTTCAATCAGTTTAGGACGTTCTCCTGGCACCATTTCCCATTCTACATTTACCGTTTTTAAAGCTGTTAATTTACCTTTAGCATTTGTTACAAACTCTTTAGTGTTGATTAACCAATTACGCTCCACACCTTCTTTATGAGATGTTGACGTTTTTAATTGCAACGGCCAATATGGCCAAGGTGTTGCCGGTGAACGATGTCCTGGTGGTTTTGGCATAATTTCAAAATTAACTACCGATTTTGCACCTTGACGATTCGATGTACCTATACAATCTGATCCTGTATCTCCACCTCCAATTACTATAACATTCTTGCCAGTTGCTAAAACTTGATCTTTTACTTTCTGACCGAAAACAACTTTAGTTTGTTGCGTTAGGAAGTCCATCGCTTGCACTACGCCATCTGCATCGATACCAGGTGTTGGTAAACTTCTTCTTTCAGTTGCACCGCCACAAAGTACGACAGCATCAAACTTTTTTAAATCTTCAACATCATAATTCACACCAACATTAACATTGGTTTTAAACACAATACCTTCAGCTTCCAAAATGGCTAAACGCCGATCTATAATGCCTTTTTCCATTTTAAAATTTGGAATTCCGTAGCGTAATAATCCACCAATAGCATCATCACGTTCAAAAACCGTCACTGTATGACCAGCTCTGTTTAATTGTTGCGCTGCAGCTAAACCTGCCGGACCAGAACCAACAATTGCAATTGTTTTTCCTGTTCTCGTTTTAGGTGGCTGCGGTTTAATCCAACCTTCTTTAAAGGCACGTTCAACAATATTTTTTTCGATATTTTCTATAGAAACTGGATCTTCAATAATACCCAAAACACATGCTTGCTCGCAAGGTGCAGGACACAAACGACCTGTAAACTCTGGGAAGTTATTTGTTGAGTGTAATATCCAAGAGGCTTTTTGCCATTCGCCTTGGTGTACCATATGATTAAAATCTGGAATTAGATTCCCAAGCGGACAACCACTATGACAAAATGGAATGCCGCAATCCATACAACGTGACCCTTGCTCTTGAAGATCTTTATCCTTTAAAGGCACAGTAAATTCATTATAATGCTTTACACGATCCTTTACTGGCTTGTATGACTCATCTTTTCTTTCAAATTCTTTAAAACCTGTTACTTTTCCCATTTTATTCCTGCGAAGGCAGGAATCTCATCCTGCTTTCTAAATTTAATTGTATTATCACTTTTATCTTCTCCCTTAGCTTACACCAATTCTTCAACCATTTGTTCTTCTGTCTCTAAACGTTTTAAAGCACGTTTGTATTCCGTTGGCATCACCCGAACAAAATTCTTCAAGCTTGTTTCCCAATCTTCCAATAGAGATTTACCTAATTGACTATCTGTATATTTTACATGCTTTTCAATTACCGCTTTTAAATCGTTAGCATCTTTCTTCAGAATCTTTTCAAATTCTATGGTTTCGGTATTACATAATCCATTAACAAATTTGTTCTCTGGGTCATATACATATGCTATTCCTCCACTCATACCTGCAGCAAAATTTCGTCCTGTTTTACCAAGAACAACCACTTTTCCACCTGTCATGTATTCACAACAATGGTCACCTACACCTTCTACAACTGCTGTTGCACCCGAGTTTCTAACTGCAAAACGTTCTCCTGCAATTCCATTGATATACGCTTGTCCTTCGACCGCACCAAATAAGCAAACATTACCAATAATGATATTGTCTTCTGCTTTGAAATCTGCTTTCGTTGGCTTCTTAACAATTAACTTAGCTCCAGATAATCCTTTCCCTAAATAATCATTTGTATTTCCTTCAAGTTTAAAAGTCAATCCGTGTGCTCCAAACGCTCCAAAACTTTGTCCTGCTGAACCTTCAAAATTTATATTTAAGGTATCTTCAGGTAATCCTAAATGTCCATAGATTTTTGAAATTTCATTACTTACAATCGCACCAACAGTTCTATTTGTATTCTTTATTGGATAAGCTAACGACATCTGCTCTTTTCGATATAAAGCGCGATGCGAATCTTTTAGAATTTTGAAATCTAAAACATTATCTAAATTATGTTCTTGCTTCTCAGTATTCTTAACCGTCATCTTACTATAAGCTTCCGGTCGGTATAAAATAGAAGATAAATCTAAGCCCTTAGCTTTATAATGCTTAATGGCTTTATTAGCATTAATTTTATGTGTTTGACCAATCATTTCTGCCATAGATCGAAAACCTAGTTCTGCCATAATACCTCTTAATTCCTCTGCGATATAATAGAAGAAATTAATGACATGCTCTGGTGTTCCTTTAAAGTTTTTACGTAACTCTTTATCTTGAGTTGCGATACCAACAGGACAGGTATTTAAATGACATTTACGCATCATAATACAACCAGAAGCGACTAAAGGCGCTGTTGCAAATCCGAACTCTTCCGCTCCTAATAATGCAGCAATTGCTACATCACGACCTGTTTTTAATTGACCATCACATTCAACTACGATTCTACTTCTTAAATTATTAAGTACTAAGGTTTGTTGTGCTTCTGCTAAACCTAATTCCCAAGGCAAGCCTGCATGTTTTAAAGAGGTTAAAGGTGATGCTCCTGTTCCGCCATCGTATCCTGAAATAAGCACCACATCTGCTTTTGCTTTCGCTACACCTGCAGCAATGGTACCTACTCCAACTTCTGACACTAATTTTACATTAATTCTAGCTTCTCGATTTGCATTTTTTAAATCGTAAATTAATTGTGCTAAATCTTCAATTGAATAAATATCGTGATGTGGTGGTGGTGAAATTAAACCTACAAATGGTGTAGAATTTCGAGCTGCAGCAATCCATGGCAATACTTTTTCACCAGGTAACTGACCACCTTCTCCAGGTTTTGCACCTTGAGCCATTTTTATTTGAATCTCTTTAGCGTTGGTTAAATAGTGAGAGGTTACTCCAAAACGACCAGAAGCCACTTGCTTAATGGCAGAATTTCTGCTATCGCCATTGACATCGGGTTGAAAACGTCTTCGGTCTTCTCCTCCTTCACCTGAATTAGATTTTCCTCCAATTCTGTTCATGGCAATGGCTAAATTTTCATGCGCTTCACGCGAAATTGAACCGTATGACATCGCACCTGTTTTAAATCGTTTTACGATATCTGTCCAAGGTTCTACTTCTTCAATAGGAATTGGGTCAATATTATTAAATTCAAACAACCCACGAATGGTCATTAAATTTTCTGACTGTTCATTAATGGCTTTTGCATACACATCGTAACTCGCTTGGTCACTCAATCTCACAGCTTGTTGTAATTTTGCAACCGTAGTTGGGTTAAACAAATGCTTTTCACCATTTCGTCTCCATCTATAATCTCCACCAATATTTAGACCTAATCGCTTATCAACTTCGGTATTTGGATAGGCAAATTTATAGCGCTTTTCTATTTCTTTTTCAATTTCATATAATCCTATACCTTCGATTCTTGAAGCTGTATACGGAAAATATTTTTCAACAAATTGAGAATTAAACCCTACGATTTCAAAAATCTGAGAACCTCTGTAAGAACGTAAGGTTGAGATTCCTATTTTATTCATTACTTTCAGTATTCCTTTTCCGATAGCTTTATTGAAATTATCAACCGCCTTTTGTTCATCCATACCAGTGATAAAACCTTCTTTTACTTGCGCTCTAATGATTTCATTTACCATATAAGGATTTACAGCACTTGCTCCATAACCAAATAATGTTGCAAAATGATGTGGCTCACGTGGTTCTGCAGATTCAATAATAATATCGAAATATGAACGCTTACGTAAACGATTCATCTGATGGCTTACATAAGAACAAGCTAATAATGGTGGAATTGGCGCCATTTCTTTACTAACACCTCTATCTGATAAGATTATAATGTTTGTTTTTCTAACTAAAGCTTTTTCAATTTGAACTATTATGCTGTCTAAAGCATCTTCTAAACCATTAAGACCTTTATCTTTTTGATATAACATCTCGATGGTTTCAGCTTTAAAGCCTTCAACTTTAATATTTCTAATTTTAGCTAAATCGTCATTTGAAATTACTGGATTCTGAATTTTCAATTTTCTACATTGCCTTTCGGTAATACTAAAAATGTTTCTATCCTTTCCTAAAGACAAACTAATATCTGTAACAATTTCTTCACGAATTCCATCTAAAGGTGGATTGGTAACCTGAGCAAATAATTGCTTAAAGTAGTTTGAAATTAATTGCGGTTTATTAGATAAAACGGCTAAAGGTGTGTCAGTCCCCATAGAACCTAAAGCTTCCTTAGAATTTATAGCCATTGGCGTAATAACTTCTTGAATATCTTCGAACGTATAATTAAATAAACGTTGTCTTGTTTTTATATCTAGAGTTTCAATCGGACAGGTTTCACCAGTATACGGAATATCTTTTAAGTGTAATCTCGTTTTATCTAACCATTCTTGATATGGTCTTTCTCTAACAATTTTACTTTTTATTTCTTCGTCATTAATAATTCGACCTTGGTTCATGTCTACTAAAAACATTTTACCAGGCTCTAAACGACCATGACTTTCCACATCCTCTGGCGCAATATCTACCACTCCAATTTCTGAAGACATAATTAGTTTTCCGCTTTTAGTTACAGTATACCTCGAAGGTCTTAAACCATTTCTATCTAAAAGGGCACCTATATAATTTCCATCTGTAAATGGTACAGAAGCTGGTCCATCCCAAGGTTCCATAATACAAGCATTGTAATCGTAAAATGCTTTACGCTCTGGCGACATGGTTTTGTGTTTTTCCCATGCTTCAGGAATCATCATCATCATGACTTCTGGTAATGAACGCCCTGTGTGTGTCAACAATTCTACCACCATGTCCATAGAAGCTGAATCTGATTTTCCTGGTAAGATAATTGGGAATAATTTTTCTATTTGCGGACCAAAGACGTCACTTTTCATGATTTCCTCACGTACACGCATTCTACTAATATTTCCACGAAGGGTATTTATTTCTCCATTCTGACACATAAATCGAAATGGTTGCGCTAACTCCCAAGTAGGCATCGTATTGGTAGAAAAACGTTGGTGCACTAAAGCCAAACGTGTTACTAAATCGTCTTCTTGTAAATCTTTGTAATAAGGACCTATATCTTCTGGCATAATAATACCTTTATATATCAGTGTATTCATTGATAAACTAGACACATAAAAATAAGAGCTTTGCGACATCTTAGATTTTCTAACGGTATGCTCTGTGATCTTACGTGCTGCATAGAGTTTTGCTTTAAAATCTGCCTCAGAAACTTCGTTAGATTTTCCAACAAAAAGTTGTTCTATATTAGGTTCTGAAGCTAAGGCGATTTCACCTAATTGTGTAGAATCTACAGGCACTTCTCTCCATCCAATTACAGAGAGTCCTTGAGCTATAATTTCTTTCTCAAAAGTATCCTTGCAAAACTTATATTGATTTCTGTTTTTTGGCAAGAAAACCATACCTACAGCATACTTCCCTTTTACTGGCACTTTAAACCCACAAACACGCTTAAAATAAGCATGAGGAATATCTATTAAAAGACCTGCTCCATCACCTGTTTTTCCATCAGCACTTACACCTCCTCGATGCTCTAGTTTTACCAGTATTTCTAAGGCGTCATGTATAATTTGATTTGTCTTCTCTCCCTTTAGATTACAGATGAATCCAGCACCACAATTTTCGTGTTCAAATTCCGGTAAATAAAGTCCTTGCTTCTTAAACATAATTCAGAAAAATTTTAAAGGTTTTTACCCCTTATTACATCTCTAATATAGAAGCTATAATTCGATTAAAAAAAAAGTAGAAACACTTTTCAAGAATTCACAATAAGCCTTAAAATGATTGCGGTAAATCTAATTAACACGACATCTGAATGCTAAATCAATAATAACAAATCATCAACAAAAAACCCAATACAATAAGAAAACAATTCAAAAACAAATAAAACATTGAAAATAAATCACAAAAACACGCTTTTTAATGAAAAATACAAAAACCTCAATTGTTGATATAATAAAAATATAGCTTAAATTAATTTTAACCCCCAAATTAACAGGGTTAAAAATTATAATTTCATAAAAATTAACTATTTACTCTATATTTTTAGGGGGTATAAATAAAGATTATATAGATTTGAAACGAACTAACTACACAAAACACATCATTATGAAAAAAATTCTCACTCTAACACTACTTGCTATGTCTGTAGTTTTAACAGCTCAAGAAACAGAAGAGATTAAAGAAAAATCTTTTACAATAAGCGGAAGCGTTGACGCGTATTACCAAACTTACCTCACCGCTTCTGACGATTCTGGACAAACATTTGGAACCGCATTCGCTGGACAAACAGGATTTGCCTTAGGCATGGGAAATATAATCGCTAACTACGAAAGTGGTAAAGTAGGCGCTGTACTTGACCTGGTTACAGGACCAAGAGGTGGTGATGCCACATTTAGCAACGACATTGTTGATGGCATTGTAAACCAAGCCTATGCTTATTGGAACGTTTCTGAAACTACAACATTAACATTCGGACGTTTTAATACGTTTTTAGGGTACGAAGTTATTGCTCCAGCAGCAAACTTTAACTACAGCACATCTTATTTATTCTCTAACGGTCCTTTTTCTCATGTTGGCTTAAAAGCAGATTTTGCATTATCTGATGACTTTAGCCTAATGCTTGCCGTTATGAATCCTTGGGACACCAACGACACGTCGACAACTGGCGAATATTCTTTTGGCGCTCAATTAGGGTACAAAGGACAATACTTAAACCTATATTATGATAGTGGTGCTAATTCTGGCTTAGGATTTGAAGTCGATTATACTGGCGGATTTGATGTGTCTGACAATTTTTTCTTAGGAATCAATGCGGCTTACCAAACCACTTCTTATGTTTTTGATGATAATGGAGATGTATTAAATGATGATTTTAAAAACGGATTCTATGGAGCTGCTTTATATCCACAGTACACATTATCTGAAGATTTTGCTCTTGGCTTAAGAGGCGAGTTTTTTGGATACCATGCTGAAGAAGGGGAAGACTTACCAAGCGTAATCGGCGCAACCTTAACAGGCAGCTACACCGTAGACAGTAATTTAATCATTAAACCAGAAATCAGGTTAGACTCTTGGAGTAATAACGACGCAGCATATTTTGATGCTGACGGTGAAGACGCAAGCAGCTTAGCTGCATTTACTCTAGCTGCCATCTACTCATTCTAAAAAACCAAACACTAACTAACACTTTTTATTATGATACATAATTTTTTAACAATACTACCAACCCTTACAACAGTGCAAGATGCTGCACAACCTTCTGAAGTCGAAGCTGCTGTTGCCGCTATAAACAGTGACATGGGAATGCTCTGGATGCTAATCTCTGCTATCTTAGTATTCTTTATGCAAGCTGGATTTACACTAGTTGAAACTGGCATGACCCGCTCCAAGAACGCCGCCAATATCGCAATGAAAAATTTACTTGACATTTGCGTTGGCTCATTAACTTACTGGTTTGTTGGTTATTCTTTAATGTATGGTGACACTTCAAACGGATGGTTTTTCTGGAGTGGCCTAATGCAAGGAGAAGGAGCTGACTTATTATTCCAAACGATGTTTGCCGCTACAGCCGCGACCATTGTATCTGGAGCTATTGCTGGTAGAACAAAATACTCTACTTATGCTATATTTTCAATCGTAATGACTGCGTTAATCTACCCTATTGCTGGCGGATGGCAATGGCAAGGATCTGGTTGGTTAACCGAACTCGGATTTATTGACTTTGCAGGATCTTCAATTGTACATTCTGTTGGAGGATGGGCCGCTTTAGTTGCCGCCTATATGGTAGGACCAAGAATAGGAAAATATGTTGACGGAAAAGTAATGCCAATCCCAGGCCACAACCAGGTACTGGCAACTTTAGGTGTTTTTATCCTATGGTTAGGATGGTTTGGATTTAACGGAGGTTCTCAATTAGCCTGGGGAGGTGACGATTCTATTGCAGCTTCTAATGTTATTTTAATAACAAACTTAGCAGCAGCAGCCGGAGGTTTAGGCGCACTAATAACGACATGGATCTGGTACGGAAAACCAAATCTACCACAAACTTTAAACGGAGCATTAGCCGGTTTAGTAAGTATTACTGCTGGTTGCGGAAACATGTCTACATTAGGCGCGCTTTTAGCTGGTTTAATTGGTGGTATTATTGTCGTATTCTCGATAGAAATAATTGAGAAAAAACTTAAAATTGATGACGCTATTGGAGCTGCTTCTGTTCACGGTGTTGCCGGAGTTTGGGGAACACTTGTTATTGGCCTTTGGGGAATTGATGGTGAAACAGGAATAGGCCTATTCAACGGCGGAGGATTTACACAATTAGGCGCTCAAGCTACAGGTGTTTTAGCTTACGGCGTATGGTCTGTTGTGCTATCATTCATCATTCTAAAAATATTAAAATCTACAATGGGTCTTCGTGTTAGTGAAGAAGAAGAACTTGTTGGACTTGACCTTTCCGAACATGGTGAAATTGCTTATCCAGGAAAAAGAGAACGCTAATCAACTTGCTGTATTCTTTCACATAAGTTTAAATTGATAATTAATTTAGTTGTTAGAACAAAAACCTTCGAAGCCTAACCTTCGAGGGTTTTTGCTTTAATACAGCTTAATATAATTGCATAAAAAATCCTCAGAAGTTTAACAACTCTGAGGATTTATAATATTCTACTAAACTAGTTGTTTTTTTTATGCTGAATTACGACTCGCGTTTATATTACCAAACAAAGAACGCGTTACCATCTTTTCAAAGATTTTAATCTGCTCTTCATCTCGTACCTCAGCTTTTTCAAGCTCTTGAATTTTCTTTAAAGCATATTGCTGAATCGTTAATAACGGTAACACAATAGACTCTCTTACTGCAATTGATGCTTTTCCAGAAGGCTCTTCTTGCATCAATTCCTTATAACCCGTAAGTTTTAAAATCAAACGTTTTGAAACTTCATATTCTTTATAAATTACATTCCAAAATTCACCGTATTCTTCATCTTCAGACATATAACGTGTTAAGTCGAAAAAAGACTTAGACAGAGACATCATACTATTTTCAATTAAAGTTTTGAAGAACGCAGATGTTTTAAACAAATGCTGTGCTTTATCAAACTCACCAATATCTTCATAATGCTTCAATGCTGTACCAACTCCAAAGAAGCCTGGCACATTTTGTTTCAATTGACTCCAAGATCCTACAAAAGGAATCGCTCTTAAATCTTCAAAAACCAAACCTTCCGATTTACCTCTTTTAGACGGGCGACTACCAATATTTGTTTTCGCATAATATTTAAGCGTACTCATATGCTCTAAATACGAAATAAATTTAGGATGCGCTTTAAAATTCGCATACGCTTCATAACTACGATTCGCCAAGTCCGTCATAACCTCCCTGTTTTCTGGCTGCATACTTAAATCGGCATCACTTAAACTGTTACCAATACCAGAACTAATCAATTGCTCTAAATTATATTGTGCAGATTCTAAAGTTCCAAAATTAGAACTTATGGTCTGACCTTGTATTGTTAATTGTACCTCCTCATCTTCTATTGTCGGACCTAAAGACGCATAAAAATTATGTGTTTTTCCACCACCACGTGCCGGCGGCCCACCACGTCCATCAAAGAAAATTACTTTGATACCATATTCTCTAGACACTCTGGTTAAATTTTCCTTAGCTTGATAAATGGCCCAGTTTGCCATTAAATAACCACCATCTTTAGTACCATCACTAAAACCAAGCATAATGGTTTGCCTATTACCTCTTGCTTTTAAATGCTTCGCGTAATCAGGGTTAGAATACAACTCCTCCATCACTTTTGGAGCATTCTCTAAATCGGTAATAGTTTCAAATAATGGCCCAATATCAACAGTTAAATCGTCTTGAAATGCCACTAATTTTAACATCGCAAACAATTGCATGACATGCAAAGTCGATTGGTTATTACTAATTATATAACGGTTTGCAGCTTGCTCCCCATTGGTTTCTTGAATGGTTTTTATAGCCTTAATCGTCTCTAAAGCCATTAAAGTTTCTTCATCTTTTATTAAAGATAAATCTACAGAACCTTCAACTTTAGATAAAATTTTAATTTGTTCATGTTCTGGTAAGTCGTGATAATTTTTAGGAAAGATGTCACTTCCATTTTCAAGCAACGCATTCACCATATCATTAAAAAACTGCTCGTGTTTTCGGCTGTCTTGTCTGATATCTAAATTCGCAAAATGAAATCCGAATAAATGAGTTTTATTAATC
The DNA here is from genome assembly GCF_039538385.1 of Winogradskyella damuponensis. Taxonomy (NCBI): domain Bacteria; kingdom Pseudomonadati; phylum Bacteroidota; class Flavobacteriia; order Flavobacteriales; family Flavobacteriaceae; genus Winogradskyella; species Winogradskyella damuponensis. The sequence goes on from NZ_BAABCB010000030.1 coordinate 37,049, forward strand.
AAACTATTCAGCTCATCAACATATAAAGACTGATGCTTATCGATAATAATTTGCTTCACCGCTTTTAATTCTGAAACGAAAGTCTTCAACGTTAAATCAGAAGCTTCATTTGTAATGATACTATAAAGCTCACGCTCTAAATTACCCATACGATCTTCGACTCCTTGAAACGTTAATTTCCGCTTTAATTGTCTTACGTTTCTATAATAATTTTTAATAATTGAAAGTCGTAATCTATCAGCAACCTTCAGCGTAATTTCTGGTGTTACAAAAGGATTTCCATCTCTATCACCTCCTGGCCAAAAACCTATATTAATAATATTGTTTTCTATTTGTTCACCATCGAATATATTCTGTTGAATGTAATCGTATATACCTCCAAAGGACTTATAAAATACATTCTCTAAATACCAGATTAAACTCACAGCCTCGTCAAAAGGAGATGGTTTTTCGTGCTTAAAAAATGGTGTTTTTCCTAATTGCGCCAATAAATCATTAATTCTTAATAAATCATTTTCGCGAATAGCCTCGGTTAAATCTGTAATAATTCCTAAAACAGAACCAGGATAAAACTGTGTTGGATGGGCTGTTAGAACAATTCGCACTTTAAATTCTTCTAAATATTTACGAAGGGTCTCCAACTTATTATCAGCAGAAACCGTTTCTTTTAAACTTCGCAAGGTTCCGATACCATCCATATTATTTACAATAGGAAAAGCAGCATCTTCAATAGCATCGAATAAAACGACCTGTCTTTCGATATATTGAATAAATCGAAATAACAGATTCACCTGACTCTCAGAAGAGCGTCTGGCTTGGTATTTTTTAAAAAAAGTATTAACGATTGTTGTAGGATCTTCTTTATTTTCAAATCCTTTATGGCAAGTTTCGTGAAACAAAGGCAAAAGCGCTCCTGTTTTTGTAACTGCATCAAAAGGTAAAGTCATAAATATACTATTGTATATCTGATACTTGGACAATACATTTTGATTGAATCGTGTTAATTTTGGTTGTGTGGACATTATCTTAAATTATATTATTGTAGACTGCCCTAAATGGATATTCTTAAAATTGAGATTAGTATCTTTTGGATTGTAAATAAAATCTTCAACAAAGTCACCAACATTAGAGGTCGTCACTGTATTTACCACCGAATTTATATCTGGTGTTGTAATGTTTAATTTTAACGATTTTTCTACAGCTAACCTAATTAATTCGGCTTCATTATGTAATTCAAAATGACTCAACAACATAGCAGCAGATAAAATTGATGCAATCGGATTCGCAATACCTTTATTGGCCGCCTGAGGGTATGAACCATGAATAGGTTCAAACATCGCATATTTATCTCCAACTGAAGCTGAAGCTAACAATCCTATAGAACCTCCGATAACACTAGCTTCATCACTAATAATATCACCAAACATATTCTCTGTTAAAATCACATCAAACTGTTTTGGGTTTAAAATCATTTGCATTGCTGCATTATCTACAAATAAAAAGTCGAGTGTAACATCTGGATATTGCTCCGCAACCTCTTTAACTACACGTCTCCAAAGTCGAGATGTTTCTAACACATTAGCCTTATCTACTAAAGTCACTTTATGATTTCTATGTTCAGCAGCAACAAATGCTAAATGTGCAATACGCTCTATTTCTTCACGTGAATAACTACATAAATCTGAAGCATAATCACCATCTTTTGACGTCTGTTTTTCACCAAAATAAATACCACCAGTCAATTCTCTATAAATAGAAATATCTGTCCCCTGAATGATATGCTTCTTTAGCGGAGATTTATCTAGCAATGTTTTATAAGCTTTTACAGGCCTAATATTAGCATACAATCCCAACTCTTTGCGCAATTTCAGCAAGCCTTGTTCTGGTCGTACTTTTGCAGAAGGATTATTATCATATTTAGGATCACCAATAGCTCCAAATAAAATGGCATCACTTTTTTTACAAAGTTCTAATGTTTCCTCTGGCAAAGCATCATTATGCTTATCAATGGCAACAGCACCTACATCTGCTGTTGTAAATTTAAAATTGTGATTAAACTCTGAAGCAATCGCCTTCAAAGCTTTTACAGCTTGATTCGTTACTTCTGGACCAATACCATCACCTGGTAAAATTGCTATATTTAATTTCATTGAAGAAAAATCAATTCCCGAATTAACGAAAATCTTATTTAGTTATTAATATATTTTTTGAGCTTCAAAAGCTTCAATTTGTTCTTTATTATTAATCAAATAGTCAATATCATCATAACCATTGATCATACATGTTTTCTTGTAGGCATCGATTTCAAAATTTTCGGATAATTCTGAATCTTTTACTGAGATGGTCTGTTTTTCGAGATCAACCACTAATTCTGTCTCTGGATTGGACACGATTTCCTGCATTAAGTCACTCAAAAAAGCTGGCGAAACCTGTACTGGCAACAAGCCATTATTTAAGGCATTTCCTTTAAATATATCAGCAAAAAAACTAGATACCACAACTTTAAATCCAAAATCTGTTATAGCCCAAGCGGCATGCTCTCTACTCGATCCGCAGCCAAAATTATCTCCAGCAACTAAAATACTTCCTGAGTATTTTGAATCATTTAATACAAAATCCGTATTAATTGTTCCGTCTTTGTGATATCTCCAATCTCTAAATACATTGTTTCCAAACCCTTCTCTATCTGTTGCTTTTAAAAAACGAGCAGGTATAATTTGATCCGTATCTACATTCTCTATATGTAATGGAATGGCTCTTGATTGTAATGTTGTAAACTTTTCCATAGTAACGCCCACGAAAGTGGGTATCTTCTTTTAATTCATTTTAAATACCTACAAAGTTTTTGAAACTTTGCAGGATCATATCAATTTAATTGCTTTGAAATATCTATAATTTTACCTTCTACAGCTGTTGCTGCAGCTACCAAAGGACTTGCCAAAATCGTTCTTGAACCTTGTCCTTGGCGACCTTCAAAATTTCTATTGGAAGTTGACACACAATATTCTCCCTGAGGAATCTTATCATCGTTCATTGCTAAACACGCCGAACAACCAGGTTGACGCAATTCAAAACCTGCGTCATCAAAAATAGATTTTAGACCTTCTTCAATAATTTGAGTTTCTACTTGCTTACTTCCTGGCACTAACCAAGCCGTAACATTAGCGGCTTTTTTCTTGCCTTTTATATAATTGGCTGCGACTCGAAAATCTTCAATTCTAGAATTGGTACAACTTCCTATAAACACAAAATTGATGGGCTTATTAATTAAGCTTTCTCCAGCTTCAAAACTCATATAAGCTAAAGATTTTTTAAACGATGGATTCTCATCAACAGGAATCGTTTCAGAAATTTTAATTCCCATTCCCGGATTCGTTCCATAGGTAATCATTGGCTCTATATCTTCTGCATCGAAGCTGTATTCTTTATCAAATTTAGCATCGCTGTCTGTTGGCAAGGTTTTCCAATAGGCCACTTTCTTATCAAACTCCTCGCCTTTTGGCGCAAATTCTCTACCTTTTACGTATTCAAAGGTCGTTTCATCTGGAGCAATCATACCTCCTCTTGCGCCCATTTCGATACTCATATTACAGACCGTCATTCGACCTTCCATACTCATCTCTTCAAACACGTTTCCGGCATATTCACAAAAATAGCCTGTCCCAGAATTGGTTCCTAATTTTGAAATGATATACAGAATGACATCTTTAGGTAAAACTCCATTTTTCAACTTACCATTAACGGTAACTCTTAAACTTTTTGGTTTTGTAAGCAACAAACATTGGCTCGCAAATACTTGCGCTACCTGACTTGTCCCGATGCCAAAAGCAATAGCCCCAAACGCACCATGTGTAGACGTATGACTATCACCACAGACCATGGTAATCCCTGGTTGTGTCACCCCTAACTCTGGAGCCATTACATGCACAATACCGTTATATTTATGCCCTAATTCGTATAGTGTTATATTGTTTTTTTTACAATTTTCAGATAATTGCTCCAATTGCTTTCTAGACAAGGCATCTTTTATCGGTTGATCTTGATGTAATGTTGGAGTATTATGATCTGCTGTAGCCACAATCTGATTGGGTCTAAAAACAGGAATACCACGTTCTTCTAACTCGTTAAAAGCCTGCGGACTTGTTACTTCATGTATTAAATGTTTATCTATATATAATATTTGTGGCCCATTTTCTATAGTACTGACCACATGCGAATCCCAAACTTTATCAAATAATGTTTTACCCATCTATCTTATGCTGAAATTATTTGTTGATACACATTGCTCGTTTCGATAATTTGATGAATATCATTATCATTGATTTCTTTCTTTCGATCTGCAAAACTCAAAAAGTTTGCATACACATCATCTAACTGCAACTTCGTAAGTTCGTAACCTACATTTTTTGCTCTGTAAGCCAAGGCTGCTCTTCCACTTCTTGCGGTTAACACAATAGCCGACTCCGTAACACCAACATCTTTAGGATCGATAATTTCGTAAGTTGCTCTATTTTTTATCACACCATCTTGGTGAATCCCAGAACTATGCGCAAAAGCATTTGCTCCAACAATCGCTTTGTTTGGCTGCGTATAAATCCCCATACTATCACTAACCAACTGGCTCATTCCGAATAGCATTGATGTATTAATATTTGTATCTAAATTAAGATAAGGATGCTGCTTCAACACCATCACTACTTCTTCTAAAGCTGTGTTTCCTGCACGTTCACCAATACCGTTGATCGTACATTCAATTTGACGTGCTCCGTTAATGACACCTTCAATAGAATTTGCTGTTGCTAAGCCTAAATCATTATGACAATGACAAGACAGAATAGCCTTTTCAATACCTTTTACATTTTCTTTTAAGTATTTTATTTTTGCACCATATTCACTTGGCAAACAATACCCCGTTGTATCCGGAATATTCAATACTGTTGCACCTGCTCTAATAGCAGCTTCACATACACGAGCTAAATATTCGTTATCTGTCCGACCGGCATCTTCAGCATAAAACTCAACATCTTCAACAAATGATTTTGCATATTTTACCGCTTCAAAAGCACGCTCAATAATCGCCTCTCTGTTCGATTTGAATTTATGAAGGATATGTGAATCTGAGGTTCCAATTCCCGTATGGATTCTAGGCTTTTTAGCATACTTTAAAGATTCTGCCGCTACTTTTATATCATTTTCTACGGCTCTAGTTAATCCACAAACAGTCGCATTTTTAACAATTTTTGAAATCGCTTCTACCGATTTAAAATCACCTGGACTGGAGACCGGAAATCCTGCCTCAATCACATCCACCCCAAGTTGATCTAACTGTTCTGCAATGACCACTTTTTGTTCTGAGTTGAGTTTACAACCCGGAACTTGCTCTCCATCGCGAAGTGTTGTATCAAAGATTTGTATCTTGTTATTTGACATATATCAAAATATATTTTATAGTATTGTCTAACGAATGTATGTTTTGATTTAGATTTAAATATTATTGATATAGTTAGTTTACGATGTTCAGTCGCCAAAATATACTTTAAATAACTGATTTACAGATTCATAAATCTATTTTCTATTGATAACTAAAGACCAAAAAGATAATTTATTTTCACTTGTAAAGTCCTTAACAAAATCCGAAAAACGGCAATTTAAACTTTACGTAGGGAGACTTGGAGTAAATTCAGATTCTAAATTCTTGAATTTATTCAATCTTTTGGACAAAGCTAAAACCTATAATGAAGCTTTTATTTTAAAAAGTGGCATTGTAAAAAAACAACAACTTGCCAATGTCAAAGCGCATTTATATAAGCAAATTTTAATCAGTCTTAAGCTCAATCCATCACATCAAAATGTACGTTCACAAATTAGAGAACAACTCGATTTTGCTTCTATTTTGTACCACAAAGGCTTATATAAACAAAGCTTAAAAATTTTAGATAAGGCCAAGGAGCTCGCAATTATTAACGAAGAAAAAAATTCAGCTTTTGAGATTGTAGAACTCGAAAAATTAATTGAATCTCAATACATCACACGAAGTATAAATACTCGAGCAGATGAGTTAGCTGTACAAGCCAAAGAACTGAGTTCTCTTAATCTTATTGCCAGCAAACTCTCCAATTTATCACTGCAACTCTATAGCACCATTCTAAAAACAGGCTATATAAGAAATGAAGAAGAAGCCAATATGGTTATTAATTATTTCAACAAAAGCCTTCCAAAAGTTAAAATCGAAAAATTAGGATTTAGAGAAAAATTGTGGCTATATAAAGCTAATTTATGGCAAAGCTTTTTGCTTCAAGATTTTTTGAATTGTTACAAATACGCTTCAAAATGGGTGGATTTATTTTATCAAAACCCAAATATGATTAATCTGAACCCCGTGTTCTTTTTAAAAGGCAATAATTACCTCCTAGAAGCCTTATTTTTCATTGGTAACAAGTCAAAATTTTTAGAAAAATTCTCTGAATTTGAAGCGACTGTTCAAAAATCAACATTTCCAACCGATGAAAATGTAGCTACTCTTGTTTTTTTATACACCAATTTCCACAGCATTAATCAACACTTTATTGATGGTAGTTTTGAAGACGGACTTCATCTAATTCCAAAAATTGAAAACGACTTAATTCCGTTTAATGACAGAATTGACCCTCACCATAAAATGGTTTTTTATTATAAGTTTGCGAGTTTACAATTTGGAGCCGGCAACAACAAAGCTTGTATAAAATACTTAGATAAAATTATCTCAAACAAAACACTTTCGATGCGCGAAGATTTACTCTGTTTTTCGAGAGTTCTAAACCTTGTAGCGCATTATGAAGCTGGACTAGACTACCATTTAGAAACCCTTTTACGAAGCACATACAAGTTTTTAATTAAGATGAATGACCTGCATGAAGTGCAAAAAGAAATGATAAAATTCATTAGAGGACTTCAGGATATTTACCCACACGATCTTAAAAATGCATTTAAAGAATTACACAAAACACTAAAGACTTTTGAAGACCATCCGTACGAACGACGTGCATTTTTATATCTCGATATTATTTCTTGGCTAGAAAGCAAAATTGAAAACAAACCTGTTAGCGAAATCATCCAAATTAAGTATTTAGCAAAGAAAAGTTCGTAATTCTACGAAATTCATAAAAAACTCACAAAATCTACAAATAATTTGGATTTCTAATTTTTGTGTTGCAATATTTGTGCTCACAAAGTTCAAACACTTACTGAAATGTTATCAAGAAAGGTGGAGGGAATGACCCTATGAAGCCTTAGCAACCCTTAGATTTACTAAGAAGGTGCTAAATTCTACTTAATTATCCGATTCATTAATCGGAAAATTGGATAGATAACTCAAGACTAATTACTCATCTGTAATTAGCATTTTCTTTATAATATTTTTCTATTAAGTACGCTTCTAACGAGGCTTATTTGGCTTTTGGTTTAATCATTTATTAACTCAAAAACTTAGAAAAATGAGTACACAAAAATTTGCAACACAAGCGTTGCACGCAGGTCACGACGTCAGTCAAACTTCAGGAACAAGAGCTGTTCCTATTTACCAAACATCATCGTATGTCTTTAATGATTCAGATGATGCAGCCGGACGATTTAACCTTTCTGTTCCTGGCTTTATTTACACACGTTTAAACAATCCAACAAACGACATTTTAGAGCAGCGATTAGCAGCGCTAGAAGGAGGAATTGCAGCAGTGGCTACGGCTTCTGGAACCTCAGCAATTGCAACAACTTTACTAACACTTTTAAGAGCAGGAGACCACATTGTGGCGTCGAGTAGTTTGTATGGAGGCACCTACAATTTATTAAGCGTCACCCTACCAAGACATGGTATTACCACAACATTTGTTGATGCGTCAAATCCGGAAGAATTTAAAAAAGCAGCACAAGAAAACACAAGAGCCTTTTTTGTAGAATCTTTAGGAAATCCGAAATTAGATGTTTTAGATCTTGAAGCCATTTCAAAAGAAGCAAAAGCATATAAAGTGCCGTTAATTGTAGATAATACTGTCGCTACACCTTATTTGTTAAATCCAATAGAATATGGTGCTAACATCGTTATTCATTCGCTAACCAAATATATCACTGGAAACGGAACATCACTAGGAGGTATTATTATTGATGCCGGAACATTTGATTGGACTAACGGAAAATTCCCAGAATTTACAGAGCCATCTGCAGGTTATCATGGTTTAGTGTATAGCGAAGCTATTGGGGCAGCTGCATTTATAGCAAAAATTAGAATTGAAGGTTTACGAGATTATGGTGGAGCCTTAAGTCCGTTTAATGCGTTTCAAATTATTCAAGGTTTAGAAACTTTAGAACTACGTATTTTAAAACATAGTGAAAACGCCCTTGAATTAGCAACATGGTTAGAGTCTCAACCAGAAGTCAAATGGGTGAATTACCCTGGACTTGAAAGCAGCAAATACAGAGAACTTGCTAAAAAATATTTACCAAAAGGCCAAAGTGGCGTCGTCACTTTTGGAGTGGATGGTGGTTACGAAGCGGCAAAAACCATAGCTGACACAACGAAACTATTCTCATTATTAGCCAATATTGGAGACACAAAATCACTTATCATTCATCCTGCAAGTACAACACATCAACAATTAAGTGATGAAGCGCAAGAAACTACAGGTGTTACTAAAGATTTAATTCGTTTGTCTGTTGGTATTGAAAACATAGAAGATTTAAAAGATGATTTAAAAGAAGCTTTTGCTGTTGTTAAACAGAAAAAAGCCCTTCAAAATTAAATTTAAATTGTGAAGTAAAATGGATGTCTTTAATTGTAAAGACATCTGTTTTATAGTATTCAACACTAAAAAGACAAAAACATGAGTGATTTAAAATTCTCCGTTGTAGGAGACAGTACTTCTGCAACCCAATTTATAGGAAAAACAAGACAATTTACTTTAGTTGTAGATGAACCAGAAGCTTTAGGTGGCACCGATGAAGATGCCAATCCTGTAGAATACATTTTAGCAGGCTTTGCTGGTTGTGCCAATGTTGTTGGACATTTGGTAGCTAAGGAATTAGGTTTTACAATTAAAAATTTAAAGATTGAAGTGACGGGTGAATTAAATCCGGATCGGTTTTTAGGTACGTCTACCAAAGAACGCGCAGGCTTTAAAACCATTAATCTCAACCTTATTCCAGAGACCGATGCCAGTATTGAAGTTTTAACGCAATGGCTTCAAATTGTTGAAGAACGTTGTCCTGTAAAAGATAATTTACAGAACGAGACACCTTTAAAAATTTCCGTAGAAAAAGAATATACAGCTATATAAATATTTGTAATGGCACATTTACACTACATAACCCTAACTAATTACGTTACTGAAAGTGGTAAGACAATCAATCCTAAATTGTCTTACCAAACTTTTGGTAAAGCATTACATTCTGCACCCATAATTTTAGTCAACCACGCCCTTACCGGAAACTCAAATGTGGTTGGAGAAGACGGCTGGTGGAATGATATTATTGGAGACGACAAATGTATTGACACTAATGATTATACGATTTTAGCGTTTAACATTCTTGGCAATGGCTACGATAATATTGCAGAAAACTGCATTGAAAATTACAAAGACTTTACAGCAAGAGATATTGCCAAACTATTTGCTTTAGCCATAGAGCAATTAGAAATTGAAAATTTATTTGCCGTTATAGGAGGTTCTGTTGGTGGCGGAATTGCATGGGAATTAGCCGCATTAAAACCCCAATTAATTCAACATTTAATTCCTATTGCGACCGACTGGAAATCGACGGATTGGGTCATTGCGAATTGCCACATTCAAGATGCAATATTGAATAATTCTTCACAACCACTAGTGGATGCTAGAATGCACGCCATGACTTTATATCGTACACCAGAATCGTTAACACAAAAATTTGATCGCACTAAGAAAAACGATGCCCTTTACAATATTGAATCTTGGTTGAGTTATCATGGAAATGCACTAGACAATCGATTTCAGTTGGCTGCCTATAAACTGATGAATCAGATTTTGCGTACTATTGATATTACAAGAAACAGAACTGATTTTTTAGAAGTCGCTTCAAAAATTGAAAGCGATATTCATATCATCACCATTAATTCTGATTTGTTTTTTAAAGCGGATGAAAACTGGAATACCTATGTGGATTTAAAAGGAGTGAAAGACAACGTTAATATTCATGAAATTAAATCCGTGCATGGCCACGATGCTTTTTTAATAGAATTTGACCAATTAGCACGCTTTTTGAAACCTATTTTTTCGACGGCATTGAAATCAAAGGAAAAATTAGTACAGCAAGTTGCGTAGAACATACTTACATTTTATTAATATAAAGCCAAACGACCTGTTTGGCTTTTTTACGTTATAATTTTAGCTAAAATTAAAGTATGAGCGTTAATATTATTAGCAATAACGACAATTGTAATACTTTTACTCGTATATTTTTACGTATTGAACAAAACAGAAGACACAGCACCCCAAATACCAAGAAAACGAAAATTTCGTTGGTTGCGCAGAACCTTACGCGTACTGTTAGGAATTCTTGCGTTTTTATTTTTGGTGATTCTTTTTGTTCGTAGTCCTTGGGGACAAGGTATCATTGTGGACAAAGCCGTTAGCTTCGTTTCAGATAAAACCGGAACTAAAGTCGCCATAGAAAAACTCTTTATTACGTTTGACGGTGATATACAACTCGATGGTCTATATCTCGAAGACAAAAAAGGAGACACCTTAGTCTATTCAAAATCATTGGAAGCTAACATCCCTCTAATTAAAATCATAAGTGGTAATGGCATCGGAGTCGATGCTTTAGATTGGGATGGTTTGCGTGCCAATGTGATTAGAAAAGATAGTATTGAAGGTTATAACTTTCAATTTTTAATTGATGCTTTTGCTTCTACCGACACTACAACCGTTGCAACAGATACCACCTCCACACCACTGAACCTTATTTTAGGCAACTTAAATTTCAAGAATTTTGATGTTGTTTTTGATGATGCGGTTGCAGGCATTGATTCGAGGTTTATAATTGGCAAGTTGAAGGCTAATATGAAAACCACCAATATTGAAGACATGATTTTTGATGCTTCAACGATTGAACTTAATGATGCCAATATCAAGTTTATTCAAAAACCAGTAGCGATTGACACCACAACTTCAAACACACCTTTACCAAAATTAGCTTTTGAAACTATTGCATTAAACAATGTGGTTGCTTATTACGAATCGCAACCTGACCGTTTGATTGCTGATGTTGACATTTCGGAATTTTCAACAGAATCACCACTCATAAATTTAGCAGCTAGTGATTTCAACCTTAAAAACATCACGCTTAAAAATTCTAAAATCAGCTTAACCACAGACGTTAAAATTAATGGTTTAACGCAAAAAATAGAGGAAGTTACTGAGGAAGTAAAAACAGACATCACAACGTTTGAATGGCCGCAACTAACAATTAATATTGCTGCTATTGATTTTGAAAACAATCACATTAATTATAGCGTTGGTAATGCAAAACCAAAACAAGACATCTTCAACCCGAATGCCATAGCACTTTCAAATTTTACGCTTCAAGCGAAAGATATTTCTTTAAAAGATAAAAAAGCGACACTAGATTTAGAGCAATTGAATTTTAATGAATTTTCAGGATTAAGCCTTAATCAACTCGCTGTTAATTTCGACGCTACAGACCAAAATATGCGTTTGGATGATTTAAAATTCAAATTAAATAACAATTCAATTTCAGGTGATGCACATTTAGAGTATCAGTCACTTTCAAAATTAATAGAAGCTCCTGAAACTACTAAGGTCAACTTAAACCTCCCAGCCTTTCAACTCTCATTGACAGAGATTTTCAAATTTCAACCTGATTTAAAAAATAACGAATACCTCAATAAATTAAGCAAAAAACTAATTCTAGGAAATCTAAATGCTTCCGGAACTTTAGCATCAATTAATTTAAATAAAGCAGAACTTAACTGGGGAAATTCAACAAAAATCTCTACTAAAGGAACGCTTCAAAACGTCACCAATCCTGAAACACTTCAATTTGATATTCCACAGTTTTTAGCAGTTACAAAACGCTCTGATTTAATTCAGTTTGTAAATGAGGAAGACTTAGGAATTAGCTTTCCAAATGACGTGAAATTTGTAGCACAACTCAAAGGCAACCCACAAGACATTTCAGCAAAAGCAAAACTAACAAGCTCTCAAGGCCTTGCGACTATTGGTGGTAGTTATAAAAACACGGATAAAATTGCGTTTAATGCTACAGTCGCTATTGAAGATTATAAAGTAAATGAATTGCTTAACAATCCGCAATTTGGGACACTAAGTCTTACCCTTACATCTGAAGGAAGCGGAAACACCATTAACACGCTCGATGCCATTTTGGATACTACTATTTCTGAATTTCAACTTAATAATTATGCCATAAAAGATCTTCATCTTAATGGTGATATTAAAAACGGAACAGGAAATATTCAGTCGCAATATAAAGACAGTAATCTCAATGCGAACCTAGATGCTTTTGTGGTTTTAGATTCTATTTCACCTGAAGCTAAAGTCAAAATTAACGTTATTGGCGCTAACCTAGAAGCGCTTGGTGTAATGAGTCGTAATATTAAAACGGCCATGAATGTCACCGTAGATTTTAAAGGTAATGGTGAAACTTACGATGCAAGCGCTAACATTGACAATGGTGTTGTTGTGTATGACAATAGAAGTTATTTAATAGGTGATATTAAAGCCATGGCGCATGTGGATACAGATACGACTTCGGTTTCTTTTAAAAACAACATTTTAGATCTTGATTTAAAGTCAAATACCAATCCTCAAACGTTTAGTAAAGCGATTAAACGCCACGTTTTAAGTTATTTTTATAGAGATGAAAATGTCTCAGACACAATTAGCGATTTTGTGAACTTAAACCTCAAAGGTAAAATTTCGCAATCCCCTTTATTGAATGACGTCTTCTTAGTTAATGTTCAAGGTTTAGATACCATTAACGTGGCTGTAGATTTCAACGAAAAAGCGCGACAATTACAAGCAAATATTACAGCACCACATATTAATTATAGTGGCAACAAATTGGACAGTCTTGCTTTTTCTATGGACACCGACAAAGAAAATTTCAATTTTAATCTAGGTTTTAAAAACATCACTGCTGGTCCGTTAGATGTGCCTAAAACCATCATAACTGGCCACCAAACCAACAACGAATTAGCGCTTAACTTTTTGGGCTATCATCAAGGAGAGCAGCTCATGAATGTCAACACTAAAATCACTGGCAGCAGAGAGCGTTTAAGATTTACAGTAAATTCGGATAGCTTAATTCTCAATAAAGAGAAATGGTTAATTCCTGAAGATAATGAAATCATCCTAACCGATAAGCATCTCGAATTTAATAACTTTAAAATCAACCAAAACAACCAATCTATCGCGCTCACAGACAAATTACAAAATATTTCGAAAGAACATATTGCCATTGAATTCGAGAATTTTGACATCAATGCCGTCTTTAATTATTTAAATCCAGAAGCCGAATTAGCAACCGGACAACTGAATGGTAATTTTATTCTTGAAGATCCGTTTACCAATGCTGGTATTTTAGCCGATTTAAGTATTGAACAATTGAACATGCTTAAAACCGATTTAGGAACTTTAAGCGTGAATGGAAATTCATTGGACGACAATAGTTACACGTTTAATGCTGGACTTAAAGGTGGTGATATTGATTTTGATCTCGTCGGCGATTACACTGTCACTAACAACATAGCAAATCTCGATCTCGATTTTAATATCAACGAATTCAAAATACAAGCACTCAACACCTTATCTATGGGTGAAATTAAAGATGCTGATGGTAGTTTTTCTGGTGCTTTTAAAGTTACAGGCTCAACATCAGATTTAAAATACGATGGCTCCATAACATTTAATAATGCTGGTTTCAATGTTGCTAAACTGAACACTAAATTTAGTATGGCTAAAGAAACATTAAGTATCAATAATGATGGACTTTCAATGAAAGATTTTACCATTCGTGATGAAAACAATAACGCCTTAGTACTTTCTGGTAAGGTTGGTACCGAGAGTTTTATTAATCCAACATTCGATTTAAGTGTAAAAACCTCCAATTTTCAAGTCTTAAACGCTTCAAAAGAAGACAATCAAGAATTTTACGGCAAGGTCACTTTTGATGCCAATGCAAAGCTTACTGGTGATTTACAAATCCCAAAATTAGATGCTAAATTGACTTTAGGTTCCGATACCGATCTCACTTATGTACTACCATCATCAGTAGCCAGTGTAGAGGAACGCGATGGAGTTGTTGTATTTGTTAATCGTGAAAATCGAGATGCTATTCTCACCCAAACTGAAGAACAAACAGCAACAATTAAAGGTTTTGATATTTCGGCATTATTCAACGTTGGAAAAAACGCAGCAGTCACTATAATTATAGATGAAGACACCGGAGATAATTTTAAAATTTCAGGTGAAGGCGATTTTGTGTTCACCATGAAACCAAATGGGCGAATCACACTTACTGGTGCCTATGAAATTTCAGAAGGACATTACGAACTCAACCTCTACAATTTAGTGAATCGAAAATTCTTAATTGCTCAAGGCAGTCGTGTCACTTGGTCTGGCGATCCTTTTGATGCGAAACTAGATATACGCGCCATATACAATTTAGACACTTCAGCTTATGGACTAATGGCTTCGCAAATTTCTGGTTCAGATTCATCTGTAAAAAGTAAATACCAAGAAGTTTTACCTTTTAATGTCTACCTCAATATAGATGGCGAATTATTACAACCTAAAATTTCATTTGGTTTAGATATGCCAGAGGAAGACCAAGGTGCCATTAGCGGACAAGTATATTCTAGAGTACAACAAGTCAACCAGCAAGAAGGAGAACTTAATCGTCAAGTCTTTTCACTTTTAGTGCTCAATCGCTTTTATCCAGATTCTGGAAGTGATGGTAGTGACGGAGGCTTTGCTACAATTGCAAGAGACAATTTAAATGATGCAGTATCCGATCAGCTGAATACATTTTCTGATAAAATATTAGGTAGTACTGGTATCGAACTCGATTTTGGACTTAACAGCTATACCGATTATCAAGGCGATTCACCAACCGACCGTACCGAGTTAGAAATCGCAGCAAAGAAAAAATTGTTTAACGACAGATTAACGGTTAGTGTTGGTAGTGACGTTGATATACAAGGCAGCAATAGTACTGATAAAGAAACACCTGTAATTGGTAATGTAAGCTTAGAATATGCGTTAACAGAAGATGGCAGATACCGACTAAAAGGTTTTAGAAAAAGTGAATTTGAAAATGTAATAGATGGCCAAACCATAGTGAGTGGTATTAGTTTAATATTTACAAAAGAATTCAACCAATTTAGCGAACTTTGGGATGCTATTTTACGCTCTAAAAAAGAAAAGAAAGCAAAATCCGAAGCCGAGAAAAGGGCACAAGAAAAACAGCAAGAAGCAACAGACAAAAGCATGGAACAGAAAACCAATTAAACTTGAAAAGAATCTTAAAACATAGTATCTCTTTTATTTTCTTAGGAATGATTTTATACTCATGCAGTATAAAAAAACACATTCCTGAAGGCGAACGTTTATACACTGGTGCTAAAATTGAAATTGAATCGGATTCTATCATAAAAAATGAAGACGAACTAAAAACAGAATTAGAAACCGTTTTAAGACCTGAACCAAATTCTAAGTTCTTGGGAATGCATTTTGGCTTGTATTATTATTACAAAATGCAAAAGAAAAACCCAGGGTTTCTCAACAGATGGCTATATAAACAAATAGGAGAAAAACCTGTTTATCAATCTAGTGTAGAACCCTTTGAGATTGAAGACGTATTAAGAAATCGCCTAGAAAATAAAGGATTTTTCTATAGCACTGCAACTTCCGCTTTTGAAGAAAAAGAGATTGAGGCGTCCATCAATTATAAACTAAAAATCACGGAACCATATAAAATGGAACGTTTTCAGATCGATTCTATGCCGTCACCACTCTATGAAGATGTAAAAAAGGAAACCGACAAATCCCCATTTCAAAAAAGCATGCGTTTCGATTTGTCTAATATGAAATTAGAACGCCAACGTATTGATGCGCAACTAAAGAAAAAAGGCTATTATAATCTCAATCCCGATTTTTTCATTTTTGAAGCAGACACTAATCAATACGACAATAAACGCTTCGATTTATTTTTAAAATTGAAAGCTGAAGTTCCTAAAAAAGCGACTATTCCTTACCGTATTTCAAAGATAAATGTATTTGCTAATTACGACTTACAAGATTCCACATACGCCAAAACAGAACGATTCAACAATAAGAATTACATACAAGACACACTGTTTATAAAACCTAAATTCCTCGATGAATTTATTACACTAAATGAAGGAGATTTCTACAGTCCTGAAAATTCTAAAAATACCGCCAGACGTTTATCTAAAATTGGTGCGTATAAATATGTCAACATTCAATATAAAGAAGTTGATTCGCTACTAACAGACAGTTTAGGTATTCTTGAAACCAATATTTTTTTATCACCATTAACTAAACGTGCCGTCCGTGCCGAAATACAAGCCGTCACCAAATCCAATAACTATACAGGACCACATTTAGCGTTAACCTACAGTAATCGAAATGTATTTAAAGGTGGTGAAACGTTTAACATTAGTACAAATGTTGGTTACGAATCGCAATTTATCAGCGGCAACAACACAGGGCTTAGCAGTATAGAGTTAGGTCTAACAACGGAACTCATTTTCCCTCGTGTTTTATTTCCTGTAAAAATTAATACGGATTTCTTTAAATATTCTATCCCAAAAACAAAAACAAGTATTGGACTTAATTATTTGAGCCGAAGTCAACTATATACTTTACTTTCAGGAACTGGACAGTTTGGGTACTCTTGGAATGCTAATAGATTTATAACCTATCAATTTAATCCTATTTCCGTAAGCTACACTAGACTTTCAAATACCACTGCTGAATTTGAAGCTATTTTAGACGAAAATTCATACTTACAACAAAGTTTCGATCAGCAATTTATTTCAGGTATGACCTTTTCATTTACCTATAACGAAATGGTAGATGCTAACGATCCTAATCAGTTTTACCTAAACACAACTTTAGATGTTGCAGGTAATTCGATTAATTTACTAGGAAAAGAAACCACTTCTGGCGAACCTAAAGAATTTTTAGGATTGCAATATGCGCAATATGCGAAAGCCGATTTGGATTTAAGATTCCATCTTAACTTCGGTAAAGATAGAGCACAAACCTTAGCAACACGATTATTTGCTGGCTACGGCTTACCTTATGGAAACTCGGATGTTATTCCGTATGTAAAGCAATATTTTTCAGGTGGCCCTTATAGTGTTAGAGCTTTTAAAACGCGCTCTTTAGGACCAGGAACTTACAATGACGATAGCAATAACGACGATGTAACCTATTGGGATCAAACCGGAAATATTAGACTAGAAGCCAATGTAGAATATCGTTTTCCTATAGTTTCATATTTTAAAGGAGCGGTATTTGCCGATGCTGGAAATGTCTGGAACTCTAAAGCCAATTCTGTGTTTGATGGTGAAGATAAATTCACCTCTAACTTCATTAATGAATTAGGTATGGGAGCCGGATTTGGATTGCATATTGATGTACAAGGTTTTGTTATTCGTTTCGATTTGGCAGCACCTTTCCACGATCCTTCATTAGCACCAGGAAAACGCTTCGATTTTAAATATGACGAACCTGTGCTTAACTTCGCTATTGGCTATTCGTTTTAAATGAAATTGAAGTTGAACTCGAAATTGAAATTGAAATTGAAATTCACAATACATCTTGGCTCACGACTCACGACTCACAACTATTGACTCTTAGCTCTTAAAATGAATCAGTTTTCATTCTATTATCAAAATTTTAATACCTTTATTCAAAACTAAAAATAGACACAAATTATATATGAACAATAAAGAACAGTACATGAAAGAAGCTGTAAACGCAGCTTTAAAAGGAATGAACAACAACGAAGGAGGACCATTTGGTTGTGTCGTTGTTAAAGACGGAAAAATTGTAGGACGCGGAAATAACAAAGTTACCTCTACTAACGACCCAACGGCTCATGCTGAAGTTACAGCGATTAGAGACGCTTGTAAAAACTTAGATTCTTTTCAACTAGATGGTTGTGAAATTTACACCTCTTGCGAGCCTTGTCCAATGTGTTTAGGCGCTATTTATTGGGCGAGACCAGACAAAGTATATTATGGAAGTAACCAGGTAGATGCTGCTAATATTGGTTTTGATGATGAGTTTATTTACAAAGAAATTCCATTACCTTACGAAAAAAGAAGTATTCCTTTTGAGCAATTAGCTCGTGAGATTGCTTTAGAGCCATTTCAGGAATGGACTAAAAAAGAAGATAAGACGGAGTATTAAGTTCAGGGAAATAATATGAGAAATAAAAGTTTAAATCTTATATGGGGAAATGACTTAAAAGAATTAGGATATTCTAAGAAAAGTGTAAATCATTTTGAAAAAAAGTATAAAAAGCACAAATTGTGTATCGACTATGATTTAATGGGGTATATTTTAATGTTTAGAATTTTAGGTTTTGATGCTTTTAATAAAACAAAATGCATTAAATATAAAGACATTAAAAATATGGATTCACTAACTCAAATTGAATTTATTAATTTGGTTAATAAAATAGAAAACGAGTTTAAACTATTCATTGAAAACGAAGAATAAAATAGATTTTTAACAAATGATCACCTTCATCCTAAATAACAAAACCATTAAAACATCGGAGCATTCCGGAACCACTTTACTGGATTTTGTACGTTACCAACAACGCTTAACTGGCACCAAAATTGGTTGTCGTGAAGGCGATTGTGGTGCTTGCACACTTTTGGTCGGTACACTAAACGACGATACGATGGAATACCAAAGTATCACCTCATGTATTTCACCATTAGGAAACGCACATGGTAAACATATTGTAACGGTTGAAGGCACCAATCTAAAAGACAAACTCACCACAGCTCAAGAAGCCATGAAAGCCAATTACGCCACACAATGCGGATTTTGCACACCGGGTTTTGTGGTGGCCTTAACTGGTTTTGCATTATCAAATTCTGAAAACAATTACAGTAATGCTATTGACGCTATTAGTGGAAATATTTGCAGATGCACAGGTTATAAAGCCATTGAAAAAGCCGCTCATCAAGTGGTTGAAAAACTAGAGCATCAAGAAAAAAATTCTTTTAAATGGTTAATTGAAAATGAGTTTATTCCAGAATATTTTGAAAGCATTCCACAACGTTTAAAAGATATTGAAGCTAAAGATTTAAATCAACCCAAAGGAAAATATGTTTCTGGCGGAACGGACTTATACGTCCAGAAAGCAGATCATTTAGCGGGTAACGACGTGCATCTCATTGCTGAAAAAGAGTATCTAAAAGGTATTTCAATTGAAAACGGAATTTGCACCATTGGAACCAACTCTACCGTTTCTGATTTATGGAATCATAAAGAATTAAACAGCATTTTACCAAATTTAAGAAAACACTTAAAACTAGTCTCTTCAGAACAAATTAGAAACATGGCTTCTTTGGGTGGAAACATCGCCAATGCTTCGCCTATTGGAGATATGACCATATTTTTCTTAGCACTTAATAGTGATCTTACCATTACCAATGAAAAAGACGAAGAGCGTAGTGTTGCACTAAATAACTTTTATCAAGGTTATAAAACTTATGACTTAAAAGATGATGAACTTCTAAAAGCCATCAGCTTTAAGTTACCAACAACGCAGTCCTTTTTTAATTTTGAAAAAGTTTGTAAACGCACCCATTTGGATATTGCAAGTGTCAATTCAGCGATACATTTATCAGTTAAAAATGGTACCATTTCAGAAGCGCATGTGTCTCTTGGCGGTGTTGCTGCAATTCCGAAGTATTTACACGATACCTCAGCATTTTTAACAGGAAAACCACTGACTTCCGAAACGGTATTAGAAGCTAATGATATACTTCAAAAGGAAATTAGTCCAATTAGCGATGTTAGAGGAACAACCAACTATAAACGTTTGCTTGCAAGACAATTGTTTTTCGCACATTTTACGGAGTTGTTCCCCAATCATTTCACCTTAAACGATTTTGTTCAGTATGCACAATAACAAGACAAATACAGTACGTGACACTAAATTAGATGCGGTTTCAAAATCATTAAAACAAAGCATTAAAAACTTAGATTCTTATACGCATGTTCGTGGTGAATCCTTGTATGTTGATGATGTTAATATTAGACAAGGTACATTTCACGCTGTAGTTTTTGACTCACCAAAAGCACACGGAAAAATAAAACATATCGATTATTCTAAGGCGGAAGCTCTGGAAGGTGTCGAACGTATTTTTACCTACAAAGATGTTCCTGGCGAAAATGAAATTGGAGGCATCATCGCAGACGAACCTTTATTTGCGGAAGACGAGGTTCATTTTTGGGGCATGCCAATTGCCTTAATTGTTGCCGAATCTGAATTTATTGCACGAAAAGCAAGAGGTTTAATCGAGATTGAAATTGAAGATTTACCAGTCATCACCACAGCAAAAGAAGCCAAAGCAAAAGGTAGTTTTATCAACGCACCACGCTCTTTTAGTTTAGGTGATACCGAAAAAGCATTTGCAGAATGTGATTATGTTTTTGAAGGGGAAACCTTTTCCAACGGACAAGAACATTTATATATTGAAGCACAAGGAGCTTACGCTGAACCAATGGAAAATGGCAATATAAAAATCACTTCATCTACGCAAGGCCCAACAGCTGTACAAGCCACAACAGCTAGAGTTCTAGGCATTGCCATGCATAAAATTGAAGTCGATGTCACACGTCTTGGCGGTGGATTTGGTGGAAAAGAAGATCAAGCCACACCTTGGGCTGTGATGGCTGCTTTAGCGACTTATCATTTAAATCAATCGGTAAAATTAATACTGAATCGTCATGATGATTTACGCATGACAGGAAAGCGTCATCCTTATGAAAGCACTTATAAAATTGGATTATCTAAAGACTTAAAAATCTTAGCTTACCAAACCGAATTTTTACAAAATTCTGGAGCAGCAGCGGATTTATCTCCTGCGATTGCAGAACGTACTTTGTTTCATGCTACCAATAGTTATTACGTACCAAACGTGACCACAAAAGTGTTGAGTTGCAAAACCAATTTACCACCAAACACGGCCTTTAGAGGCTTTGGTGGACCACAAGGCATGTTTGTGATTGAGTCTGCAATTGCAAAAGCAGCTTCTGAAATTGGGGTTTCAGCTAGACAAATTCAGGAAGCGAATTTACTAGATGAAAATGACACATTCTCTTATGGACAAATTGCTAAAAAAGTAGAAGCCAAAAACACATGGCATTCTGCTAAAAACATATTTAATAGTGATGCTTTAGAACAAGAAGTTGCTGATTTCAACAAAAATAATACAGCCTTCAAAAAAGGGCTTTCGTTTATGCCAATTACCTTTGGTATTTCATTTACCAATACACCAATGAATCATGCACGTGCTTTGGTTCATATTTATTTAGATGGCAGTGTTGGCATAAGCACAGCAGCTGTAGAAATGGGTCAAGGTGTAAATACAAAAATGATGCAGATTGCTGCGGATGTATTTTCGATTCCTATTGAAAAAATTAAGATTGAAACGACCAATACAACGCGTGTTGCCAATACGTCTCCTTCTGCTGCGAGTTCTACGGCAGATTTAAACGGGAAAGCAACTTTAATGGCTTGTAATGCTTTAGTAGAACGTTTAAAACTAGTGGCTTCAGAAGATTTAAATGTGTCAAAAAAGGACATTACTTTAAAAGATGAATCTGTCTTTATAAATGATAAACCATCAGAATTATCTTGGACAGAACTCATCAGTAGTGCCATGCTCAAACGTGTTGCTTTAACTGAAAATGCCCATTACGCCACACCAGAAATTCACTTCGATAAAACCAAAGAAAAAGGACATCCTTTTGCCTATCACGTATACGGCACAGCGATTACAACGGTGACTGTAGATTGTACGCGTGGCACTTACGAATTTGACTCCGTTAAAATTGTGCACGATTACGGAAAAAGCATGAGTAAAGGTATTGATTTAGGCCAGGTAGAAGGTGCTTTAATACAAGGTATCGGCTGGATGACTTTGGAAGAAATCGCCTATAATGATGACGGTAGATTATTATCTAATGCATTATCTACTTATAAAGTACCTGATATATTTTCTGTACCAAAACGTGTGGAAGTGATTCCTGTAGAAACCGAAGGCAATGACATGGCGATTTTAAAATCTAAAGCCGTTGGTGAGCCACCATTAATGTATGGTATTGGCGCTTATTTTGCACTTCAAAATGCGATAAAGGCTTTTAATTCTAATTATGAGTTAGAATTTCATGCACCGATGACACCTGAGAAGGTTTTGATGGGGTTGTATGAAAATAAAAAATGAACAAAGAACACCCCTCAAGTCCCCTCAAGGGGACATTCCAAAAAATAAACATTGGTACTATTGTCCCCTTGAGGGGACTTTAGGGGTGTAAATAATCACAATAAATAAACGCCTTATCGCTCTACATTACAAAAAACAAAACATCCTTAAAGGCGCACTTATTTACAGTGCTGGTGACACTATTGCGGCACTCTTGTTAGACGAGTTCTCATGGCATCGCTTACTAGGCATGATGTGTATTGGTGCTACTTTTTATGCGTTTGAAATCCCGAATTATTTTGATTGGATTGTAAAAACAACACAGTTTAGAAAAGGGGCTAAAGCCACATTAAGTAAAACTATTTTAGCAATAGCCTATTTTAACCCCTTGTGGATTGCCAGACATTTACTGTTTATTAAATTATTTTCAGGTCAGTTTGACGCTATTGGTTTTAACCTTTTAGAGATTGCGTTTTGGTCGTTTTTGGTGAATATTCCTATTTCTTTTATGGTAAATTATATTATTCAAAATCGATTCCAACTCAAATGGAGGTTTTTGGGATCTGCCGTTTTTTCTGCTTTAATGGCGATTTATTATGCTTTGAGTGAGACTATTTTTTCTTAACCAATTCCTGCAAACGCAGGAATCTCATTAATGAGAAGAAAAATACTATCGTACATATTCCTCTAAGGTTTTTAAAACCAGACAGGTATGAAAGTTAATTAACAGCAACAAAGTTTTTTAAAATCATATCAAGATAACAGCCGAACAAATAGATTATATGTTCTTGCTTACCAGACCTGCTAGGTTTGAAAAACCTGCTAGGTCTTAGGTCTTCAGGACTAATTCAGTGTTTCTAAATTTACTTTTGTGAGAATCCTATATTTCTCTATTGAATAATGCGTCAAAACAGCATCCAACAAATAATCTCTAACAACAAGAATGAGGTGCTTGTTTTCATTAGTTTCATAATTAGGAATCAATCTTTCTGCTGACAAATGCAAGCCTTCTTTCTTCAATTCCAACTTCCCTAATTCATCAATAATAAGATACTGCGATTCGTTTTCAGAAGCGACAGCTAGTAAATAAGTATTCGCTTTTTCAAAAGCCGATTTTAAAAATTTAAAGTTTCCTATTTCAATGATGGCTTCAGTGTCAAGTTCAGTTTCAAGTTCAAATTCATTCTTAGATTTTACTTCTAGAAAATAGCGCTTTCCTTCAGCATTATCAGGACATAATACTCCATCAACATCATCACGGTTTTTACACCATTCTTGTAAAGCTGTTGTTTTTCCTGTTCGGATATCACCTCTGAGGATATATATCATTCTGAAGGCACTTTAAAGTGAATACAATTAGAAATACTATTCGCCATAAAATACTGGAATCGCGTGTAGCCTTTTAAATGTTTTGTGTCTTTCCATGTGAATGCAATAATTTGACGGAAATACGGAAACAAGTCCATCGCATTCGCAATATCCTCTTGATATTTAGATTCTTTTTTTCGAAGATATTTCCGAACCACTTTCAACAAAAAAGGACCAATTACTAGATACCAAAGCATTAAAATCAAGAAACTTCGTAAGACGATATAAATGGCTTTTTGCCACCCGAAAAGCGGACCACCAAATATTGAAAAGGCTAAAACCATAACCGCAACAGTGCCCAACCACACCCAAATGACTTTCGTTTTAAAAGCTACTTTTTTGGTTTTCTTATCAAGTTTATCCGTTTCAAGGTGAAGATAAAAATCAGTTTCTTTTTTATTCGAAATAATCTTAATCGTGTTTTTAATAAAAATCCCAGCTAAAATTCCGCAAATCCCATAAACCAAAAGATAGGTGGTGACTAAAACTGATGTTGTAGAGGTTTCTGAAACAAAATCTAATTTTTTCTGAACCCAAGCTCCATAAATATCAATGGCTTCCCAGAGGTTTGTTCCGTAAACAATGGTTAGTATTAATAATTTTTGAAGGGCCGATTCTAAAAAGGTCACCATTCCTAAAACCATTATCGTAGCTCCTTTCCATGAGAAATTAGAAAATAAAATCGCTCCCAAAACCGCTTGAAAACTCACAGCAACATAAGCTCCGAATGGAGAATATGGACTCACTGCCATTTTAATAATTAAGACAATGACCAATGCTTTTAAGATGGCTTGCCATTTATTTTCGGCATAATAGGCAATTAAACTAATGAGTAAAATGGACACGCCACCTACAATCAATCCTGTAAATGGCGAATTAAATACATGCAAAAAACCTCCTAAACCGGACTCGTTTAAAGCCCAAAGTGCTGTTAGTTTTTCTATGATGGACTTGTTGTTTTTCATGCTACTTCCCGTGAAAACGGAAATCTTTTTAAGTTTTTCATTATTCAAAAACACCCCTAATGAGCTTCGCTCGCTATCTTCATCAAAAGCTATCGCTTTTATTTCAATAATCCTCAAGGGGACAATCTTATTCAAATAACATTTATTTTTCGATGGTACATTTATAATGCACTTGAAGTAATTGGGAGACCACACTAATCGCGATTTCTTTTGGTGTATCGCCTCCAATATCTAATCCTATTGGACAAACCACATTTGTCATCCCTTCAGGAATATCCATCTCTTTAATCAACATAGTATTGAATCTTACTTTTTTTGTTTTGCTTCCTATTAGTCCTAAAAATTTAGTTTCATTTTGCAAAGCCATGGTTATCAAATCAAAATCGATGGCGTGATTATGCGTTAACACTAATACATAACAATTAGGTCCCCATTTCACAGCATCTTTAAACGATTTAAAATCGGTTTCATTGGCTTGATGCGTCGTTACACTGCTGTCTAATTCTAAATTAGAAAACCAATCGTCACGTGAATCTATAAGGTTCACCTTAAAAGGTGTATCGACTAAAAGTTTGCAGATTTCAACACCAATATGTCCTGCTCCAAATAAAAATAATTCTGGTGATTGATTCATAGGTTCTATGATAAATTCTACTTTTCCTCCGCAACATTGTTCAAATTCTGGACCTAAAGTATAGGTGGATTCAATAATTCTATTCTCTTTTAAAGCAACGATAGCTTCGTCTATGGCTTTAAACTCAAGCTTCCCTCCTCCTATGGTTCCGTGAATATCTTTGTTCTCAGTCACAAGCATACGCGAACCCACCACACAAGGTGTTGACCCTAAACACTTCGTTACCGTTATAAAGGCAACAGGTTTTTGCTTTTGTTTAAATTCAGAAAGTAATTCAATCCAGTTTTGCATTTCTAATAAAAAAAAGAGAATTTAAAAGTAAGGTTTTTTGATTGAAATGCTCTTCTATTTTTAAAACTAGCGTCAAACCTTTTAATAGAAATCAATCTTTTAAAATTTTCTGTAATCTTTAAGATTTAACTTCGACTTAATCGTTATATTGATTTTTCTAAATCAAAAAATAATTTTATGTCGAAACCATATTACGATGCTGCGGATTTACGCAAGTTTGGAAAAATTACCGAATGGAGTGAAGAATTAGGAACTAAATTCTTTGACTATTACGGAAAAGTATTTGAAGAAGGCGCTTTAACAGCGCGTGAAAAATCACTCATCGCTTTAGCTGTAGCGCACACAGAACAATGTCCGTATTGTATAGATGCTTATACAAAAGACACCTTACAACGTGGTATTACCAAAGAACAAATGATGGAAGCCATACATGTTGGAGCAGCAATAAAAAGCGGCGCAACTTTAGTGCATGGCGTACAAATGATGAATAAGGTTAATAAACTTGATGGATAATGTCTGGTCGAGTACAATTGAGACCTAAACCTCTCAACTGCGCTCGAAAAGACAACTTTAAAATAATATATGGCAACAAAGTCCCTAAAGAAACTCGGAAATAACTTAGCACAAAGCAATAAACAATTAGAAATACTTTCTAATGGCATCTTTAAAAGTGGTGAATTACCAACCTTTAAAGATAAAATTTCAGAAACAAGTCAGTTTCCTATTAAAGCAAAAAAACTAGAAATTCTACAGATTAATGTAGGTTACATGTGTAACCAAGTTTGTGATCATTGCCACGTAGATGCTGGTCCGGACAGAAAAGAAATTATGACGAGAGACACCATGAGACAATGTCTTGAGGTGATTAAAAATTCTGGAGCACACACACTAGATTTAACTGGTGGAGCACCAGAAATGAATCCTGATTTTAGATGGTTTGTAGAAGAAGCTGCTAAAGTCGGTATTAAAGATTTTATTGTACGTTCTAATTTAACCATCATTAGAGCCAATAAAAAATATTACGATTTACCAGAATTCTTTAAAAAGCACAATGTACACGTGGTAAGTTCTATGCCACACTGGACGCGTGGAAAAACGGATAAACAACGTGGAGATGGTGTTTTTGATAAATCTATAAAAGCCTTACAAGAATTAAATGCTGTGGGTTACGGAATGCCAGGAAGTGACCTAAGATTAGATTTGGTTTACAATCCGTCTGGAGCCTTTTTACCAGGTGATCAAGTTGCAATGGAAAAGGATTTTAAAAAGGCATTGATGGACGATTTCGGAATTGAATTTCATAATCTATTTGCCATTACAAATTTACCTATCGCACGATTCTTAGATTATTTAATCGCTTCAGAAAATTACGAAGATTACATGTATTCTTTAGTGGAAGCTTATAATCCGGCTGCTGTAGAAAATGTGATGTGTACCAATACCTTATCGATTAGTTGGGATGGGTATTTATTTGATTGTGATTTTAATCAGATGTTAGAATTACCCGTTAATAGTAAATCGAGACACATATCTGAATTTAACGAAGAATTATTAGAAGGACGAAATATTGTGATTTCGCAGCATTGTTACGGTTGTACTGCTGGTGCAGGAAGTAGCTGTCAAGGTGTTGTAGCATAACAAAATTCCTGCGAAGGCAGGAATCTCAGATTTAAACCAATTAAAATTTCTGCCTTCGTAGGAATACATAATGAAGAACAAAACCGCCATATTAATCTTTGCAAATTCTGCAGAAAAAGAATTGACTTCAAAATCAATTTCTTCTTCTGACTTCTTTAATTTGCTTGATTCTGATACTGTAAAAACGGTTAAGAAAACGAATTTACCTTATTTTCATTTTTCCGAAAAAGAGCAAATAGGTAGTTCATTTGGCGAGCGCTTTACTAATGCCATTGAAGCTGTTTTTAATAAGGGCTTTGAACATGTTATTTCTCTCGGAAACGACATACCTCATCTTAGAGCCAATCATATTCTAAAAGCGACTCAGAACTTAGCAACTTCAGACTATGTTTTAGGACCTTCAACCGATGGTGGTTTTTATTTGATGGGTTTCAAAAAAACACATTTTAATAAAACTAGTTTTCAGAATTTACCTTGGCAAACCGCTAAATTAAGACAGCGTTTAAATACCGAATTACAACATCAAAACGAAAGTGTTTCTTATTTAGAAATACTCACAGATATTGATGATGTTTCCGATATCGACTCCGTTTTAGAAAGTTTTAAAACTTTAGATTTTAAGATAAAACGATTATTACTATTACTTCGAAAAACAATTAAGACCATTGTAACGTCTACTTCCGTTTTTCAATATGCTACAGTCTTTAAATCACCATACAACAAAGGCTCACCAATATCACTTCATCTATAAAGAGGGATTTTAAAGCTATTAAAGTCCAAGAATTTTTACAACTAACGATTCTCACATCTTAAAAAATTGCCACGTTTTGTGGTCGTGATATGAAGTACATTTACTCATGCTTACTGCTATGCCTATGTCTATTGGGCAATGCGCAAATTACAATTACTGGAACCGTCACCGATGCTGTTTCAAACACACCTTTGCCGTTTGTAAACATCTCGTCTAGCAATGGCAATGGAACAACAACAGACGAGCAAGGCACATATAGTATTGTCGTTAATTCAAATTCAGAACAACTTACCTTTTCCTTTTTAGGTTTTAAAACACAAACCATTAGTGTTAGTAATACAACTGTAATCAATATTGCACTTGAAGAAGATTCCGCAGCTTTAGACGAAGTTGTCATTACTGCCTTAGGTTTAGAACGTGACACCAAAGAATTGGGTTACGCAGTTCAAGCCATTTCTGCTAAAAAATTAACGGAAGTAAAAACGGTGAACTTTCTAGACAACCTACAAGGTAAATTAGCCGGAGTTACCGTAACGCAAGGCGCCACAGGTGTTGGTTCTTCTTCCAAAATTACGATTCGAGGCGAAGCGTCCTTTTCTAACAACAATCCTTTATTTGTAGTTGATGGTGTCCCTATAAATAATGAAACGGTTTTTAATTTCACAAACGAAGCTGCAGCCGGATTTCAAGAAATTGATTTTGGTAATGGCGCCATGGAAGTCAATCCTGACGATATTGGTTCTGTTACCGTTTTAAAAGGTCCAAGTGCCGCAGCATTATATGGCACAAGAGCGTCGAATGGTGTTATCGTTATTGAAACCAAAAACGGCAAAAACAAAAGAGGTTTAGGTATTAGTTTTAATTCCTCTCTTTTTGTGGAAACAGCATTTAGACTACCTGATTTTCAAAATTCGTATGGTCAAGGAAATTCTGGTCAGTTTGAATATATTGATGGCCTTGGAGGCGGCATTAACGACAACATCACCTATTCTTGGGGACCACGATTAGACACGGGTTTGTTAATTCCGCAATTTGATAGTCCTGTGCAATTATCAAATGGCACTTTTGTTAGAGGTGGAGATACTGCGCTTTACGATGGTTTAGAAATCACAGCAACACCTTTTAAATCGAATCCGGATAACTTGAAGGATTTTTATGAAACTGGTGTTACAACCATTAATAATATTTCAGTTTCTAATGGATTTGATTCAGGTAATTACCGATTGTCTTTTACTGATTTGAGAAGTGAATCGATTATTCCTGGCGTGAATTTAGACCGACAAACCATTGCTGCCAAATTAAACTTTAAGCCAAGTGACAATACCGAAATCAATTCATCTTTTAGCTACATAAATTCTAGTAGCGACAATAGACCATCCAATGGTTATGGAAGTGAAAATGCGAATTACTCTTTAGTAGCTTGGGGACCACGTTCTTTAAATATTGAAAATCTTAAAAATTATTGGCAACCGGGTTTAGAAGGCACACAACAATATTCTTTTAACTACACGTTTTTTGACAATCCGTATTTTATCTTAAATGAGAACACCAATTCCTTTAATCGCGATCGTATTTTTGGAAATCTATCCATTACACAAGAACTGACTAAAAATTTAAGCATATCCTTAAGAACAGGAATGGATTATAGTACTGAAAAGCGTGAATTACGCAGAGCATACAGTAGTAATCGTTTCAGTAACGGTGCTTATGCCGAGCATGATGTGATGTTTAGAGAGATTAACACCGACTTTCTCATCAACTACAACAATCAGTTTGAAGACTTTTCACTTGATGTCTTTTTAGGTGGAAACAGACTGAACCAAACCGCATCAACTAAACAATCGCAAACGGTTAATTTAGCACAACCCGGAATTTACAATTTAAACAATGCGGCATCACCAATTGAAGTATTTCAGTTTGAAAGTGAAAAGCGAATTAATTCATTTTACGGCATTGCAAAACTGGGTTATAAAGATTATTTATTTTTAGATATTACAGGAAGAAACGATTGGTCTAGTGCTTTAGCGACACCTTTTTCCGTGGATGGCACTTCGTTCTTCTACCCTTCTGTGTCATCGAGTTTTATTTTATCTAATATTACGGAATTGCCAGACGTATTTTCGTTTGTAAAACTTAGAGCAAGTGTGGCACAAGTTGGAAATGATACTAGTGCTTACCAAACTTCAGGTGCTTTTGTATCGCAAACCCCTTATAATAGTCAACCCACATTTAGCGATCAAAATTTCATCCCAAATGCCAATTTAAAACCAGAACGCACCACCTCTTATGAATTTGGTACAGACTTACGTTTTTTTGAAAATAAATTGCGATTAGACGTCACCTATTACAACGCCAATACCGAAGACCAAATTATTTCTTTACCTGTGGCTATTTCTTCGGGCTACAATCAGCAAGTGGTTAATGGTGGAAACGTAAATACGCAAGGTGTAGAAATTATTTTAGGCATTACACCTATTCAAACCGATCATTTTAATTGGAATAGCACTTTCAACTTCGCAACGAATCGTTCTGTAATTAAAGATTTACCACAAGCTGATGGCAGATTAACATTGGCTTACAGTAGAATTTATGATAGTGCCAACCAAACCGTTTGGTTTCAAGTGGAAGAAGGAGGACGTGTTGGTGATTTCTATGGAACAGGTTATGAAAAAAACGAAAATGGTGAATTTTTAATTGATGATGAAGGTCGATTTATCGCAGATAATGATTTAAAAAAATTAGGGAATTACAATCCTGATTTCACTTTAGGCTGGAGTAACAATTTCAATTATAAAAATTGGAATATCAGTTTTTTATTCGATTGGAGACAAGGAGGCGAAGTCGTTTCTAGAACACGTGCTTTAGGAAATGTTGGTGGTCAATTAGCAGAAACCAGTTACAGACCAGATGCTGGTATTGTTGCGCAAGGTGTTAATGTAAATACAGGACAGGCAAATACCGTAGCGGTTTCGGCAGAAAGTTATTACCGACAGTTTTACGATAGAAATCACGAAGAAAACAACGTTTACGACGCTTCCTTTTTAAAGCTACGTCAATTTTCCATTGGCTATACATTCAATATAAAAGATGGCTTTTTAGGATTAAAAGAAGGTGCTGATTTAAGCCTTTCGTTAGTTGGAAATAATCTATTTGCGATTACTGAGAATCCGCATTTTGACCCAGAACAATTAGCGGTTCAAGGGAATGGTTTTGTAAGTGGTGTGGAAGATATGAGTTATGCGACCACACGAAGTATTGGTTTTAAAGCCGGATTTAATTTCTAGTTCTCACAACAATGAGAATCTCAAGAATAGTGAACAAAATAATAAGCTTCCCTTTTTTAAGGGAATGAAAATAAAATTTTCAATGAAAAAAATTATATATATCGTTTCGGTTTTAAGCTTGATTTTTACCACAAGCTGTACCAAAGATTTTGAAGACATTAATACCAATCCAAATGCACCAAGTTCTGTTCAGCCTAGTTTATTACTGCGACAAGTGATTTACGATTTTGGCGAAAACATGAGCTACGAAGGTTTTGTTGCTGGCGATTTATTAGCGCAACACAGAACCGCTTTAGATTTTAATTTATTTGATAGACATGCGCTAAAATCACCACAATTGGGTGGTAATCCTTGGCCTATTTTTTATACCAATTTAAGAGATAATGAGATTATTCTCAACCAAGCCAGAACCACAGAAACCTTTGCTGTTTATGAAGGTCCTGCTTTAATTCTTAAGGCTTATATGGCTGCTGGTTTAACCGGTTTATTTGGAGATGTGCCTTATTTTGAAGCTTTTAATGGCATTAACGGTACAGTAACACCAGCATATGATTTGCAAGAAGAGATTTACCTCAATGAAAACGGCATTTTAGACAACTTAGATAAAGGCATTGCGGCTATTGAAGCCTATACGGATGTGATTCCGTTAGAAGGAGATATTTTATTTAATGGCAACTTAGACGCTTGGATAAAATTCGCGAATGCTTTAAAAATTAAACATTTGGTGCGTATTTCAGATAAAATTGATGTTTCTAATGATTTACAATCCCTTTTTGATGAAGGTAATTATATCACTTCCAACAGTGAAAATGCTATTTTCAATTTTACCAATACAGACCCAAACAGTTTTAGGTTAGCACAATTACGCATTGGTGATTTCAACAATTTTGTCTTATCCGAAACAATGGAAACGATTTTAGTCGGTTTGAATGACACACGACTTTCAAGTTTATTCCGACCATTTTCTAATTCAACTGCCAATGAATTTAATGGCTTGCTAAACGGTATTGACGCATCCTCAACGTCTATTGCTTTAGCTAATTATTCTCTAGCAAGTACTGCTTTTCGAGAAGACACCTCAACTTTAGACGCTAATTTTATTACCGCTTGGGAAGTGCAATTTGCCTTAGCCGAAGCGGCTGCCAAAGGCATTATCAACGCAGATGCACAAACGCTTTATAATTCCGGAGTCACTTTAGCTTTCGAATATTGGAACACAGCATTACCTGCAGATTACCTCTCTGGTCCTGCGGCTTATGATGCAATTGGTGCAAATCCGATGGAACAAATCTTAACGCAGAAATGGATTGCTAATGTGATCAATGGTTACGAAGGTTGGATAGAATA
Source organism: Winogradskyella damuponensis (assembly GCF_039538385.1). Lineage (NCBI taxonomy): Bacteria > Pseudomonadati > Bacteroidota > Flavobacteriia > Flavobacteriales > Flavobacteriaceae > Winogradskyella > Winogradskyella damuponensis. The sequence goes on from NZ_BAABCB010000030.1 coordinate 69,852, forward strand.
CCGAAGAACAGGTTTCCCTCAGTTACAAACTATTTCAGCAAGTTTAAACAATGATTTAATTCCGATTAGAATGCCTTATCCTGCTGAGGAAGCAGCTTTAAATTTTGAAAATTACAGTGTTGCAGCAACCGCAACAGACAACAATAGTATAAACGTACCGGTTTGGTGGAATGAATAAACACACATGGATATAATTAACTGGCAATGGACCTTGATAATCGTATCGAGTTTACTACTCTTTCTATTATCACCATTAGCAAAAACTACAGACGAATTTTTTAAGGCGGTTCATAAAAAGAAAGCACCTAATAGTTTAGTGCTTACAGGAAGTCTTATCATTTCTTGGATTTTTGCCAAGAGCATTACCAACGCCGCCAACTTAGGTTTAGACTTTGGTATTGTTGGTGGCGTTGCGTATGCTGGTTATTATGTATCCTTTGCTGTCGCTGGTTTACTAATTTACAAAATGCGCGTTGTTGGTGGATTTAAAAGTATTCATCAGTTTTTAACCACCAAATTCGGAAAAGGAGCCATGGCTTTATTTTCTATTCTGATTGCCATCAGGTTATTCAATGAAGTTTGGAGTAACACGATGGTTATTGGTAGTTATTTTGGCGAAACAGGCAGTTCCAATTATTATTGGGCGATTATTGTTTTTACCATTTTGACTCTAGCGTATGCGATAAAAGGAGGCTTAAGCAGTTCTATTTTTACCGATGTGATACAAATGGTATTATTTGGTATTCTGCTCATGGTAATTTTATGGAATATCTTTTCTATAGAAACCTTTAACGTTACTGATGTGGTAACTTCTGGTACGTGGAGCTTTGAATTGGGTTTGAATTTATTTTTCGCTGCCATTATTCAATCGTTTAGTTATCCGTTTCACGATCCGGTTTTAACAGATAGAGCCTTTATTAGTTCACCAAAAGTCACCCGAAAAAGCTTTTTATGGGCAAGTTTATTAGGTGCTATTTGTATTATACTATTTAGTGTTATTGGCGTCTATGCACAAACCCAAGGCTTTAAAGGTCAAGCCGCTGTAGAAGTCGGCAAAGCATTTGGTGTGGTTATTTTATTAGTCATTAATTTTATAATGATTACCTCAGCCGCTTCAACATTAGACTCAACGTTTTCATCATTTTCAAAATTATTGGCGATTGATTTAGGTATGGTTAACGATATCACCTTTGGAAGAGCATCCATGGCAGCTATTGCTATATTAGGCACACTACCCGTTTTTCTTGAAGCCGAAATTTTATCCGCAACCACCATATCAGGAACCATGGTTATTGGTTTAACACCTATCTTTCTGTTTTGGAACATTAAAGTACCCAAAATGAGTTTCTATTTGAGCGTTATTACCGGATTAATATTTGGATTTATCTTGGTTTTTAATGTGTTTCCGGAAGCCTTAATTTTTACAGAAGGCAAGTATGCCGATTTACTTTGGGTGAATATTTGGGGAATTTTAAGTTGTAATATTTTATATTTCATACCGAAATGGTTGAAATCAAATAAATAAGATGTCCACTTTCGTGGAAAATGTTATGAATAAAAACATAGTTGACATAGGAGAACTATCGGGTAAAGTATTACTCTTTGGTGGTGTTTACAGTAATCTTCAAGCCCTTGAAGCATTAATTGCTGTGGCAGAACATGAAGGTATTCCACCTGAAAATTGTCTTTGCACTGGCGATATTATTGGTTATTGCGCACAACCCGAAGAAACCATTCAGACATTTAAAAATTGGAACGCCAGAAGTATTGTTGGTAATGTAGAAATACAATTACGTGATGATGAAGACGATTGCGGTTGCGATTTTAGAGAAGGTTCACGATGCGATGGTTTTTCACAACAATGGTATCCTTATGCGAAGAGTAAACTCTCTAAAGATTCACTTAACTATCTTGAAACGCTTCCAGATCATATAAAATTCACAATGGGAAATCAAAAGGTGACTGTTGTACATGGTTCGTATTTTAATGTTTCAGAATTTATTTTCAAATCAACAGCTTGGGCTACTAAGCACTCTAATTTTGAAGCTACTGAAAGTGATATCATTATTGCTGGTCATTGCGGTTTACCTTTCAAACACAAAAACAATAATAAACGTTGGATAAATCCTGGTGTCATTGGTATGCCTGCTAATGATGGAAATCCCAATGTTTGGTTTGCTATTTTGGATGACTTGACAAAACCTTTGCAGGTAAATTTTCGTAAGTTAGACTATAACCATACGCTCACTAACAAATTAATGCTAAACGGATTACTTCCAGAATCTTATGCAAAAACGATCGTTTCAGGGATTTGGGACAACATGGAAATTTTACCTGAAGTCGAAAAACAGCAGCAAGGAAAACCACTAGAACTGTAAGGTTAACCAAATTATTTATACTAATCACAAATGCGAAACCTCATTATCTTATCGTTTTTACTCTTAAGTTGCTTTGGAAATAGCCAAGAAACCCTTCATGAGTTATTGAAAATTCATAATAAAGAGCGTATTCCTTATATTTCTGTTCAAGAATTGGCCATGCCAAAAACGAATGCTATTCTACTGGATGCCAGAGAATTTAAAGAATACAATGTAAGTCATCTTGAGGATGCTATACATGTTGGCTACGATAATTTCGATTTAGATACTGTTATAAAATCACTGCCTGATACAACATCAACTATTGTTGTATATTGTTCTGTTGGTATTCGATCTGAAGACATTGCAGAACAACTTAAAAAGAAAGGCTACACTAATGTTTACAATTTATTTGGTGGTATTTTTGAATGGAAGAACAACAATTTTCCCGTATATAATTCCGAAGAAAAGGAAACAGATCACGTACACGCTTACTCTAAAGACTGGAGTAAATGGTTATTAAAAGGCATTAAAATCTATGAATAAATCACTTGTTATTGTGTTTGTCAAAAACATAAAATTAGGAACTGTAAAAACAAGACTCGCTAAAACCATTGGCGATTTTGGTGCGTTTGAAGTGTACACCGAATTGGTAAAAATCACAGAAAAAGCAACTCAGAAATTAGACATAGATAAACGCATTTATTTTTCTAATGCTATTGTAGATGACCAATGGAAAGGTGAATTTAAAGCGGTACAATATGGAGCTGATTTAGGTGAGCGCATGCTTAACGCTTTTAAAGATGGATTTGATGCTGGCTATAACAACATCGTATTGATTGGTTCTGATTTACCAGACATTCATTCTACACATATAAAAAATGGATTAGAGGCCTTAAATACGAGTGAAGTGGTTTTTGGTCCAGCAGAAGATGGTGGTTATTATTTAGTAGGCATGTCTAAATTGAATACCGAAATTTTCACCAACAAACCATGGAGTCAACCCAATTTATTTCAGTTAACGTTACAAGAGTTACAGAGTAATCAAATTTCAGTTGGTATCTTGGACACTTTAAACGATATTGACACCTATGAAGACTTAATTGCTTCAGACTTTTATAAATCGAACATCAAATTACAAGAAAAAATACAGCAACTCAATGATTAACCAAATAACAGAAAGCACAGCATATTTACAAGGCAAAGGCTTTGATCAACCCGAAATCGGCATCATTTTAGGTACCGGTTTAGGACAATTAGTTGATGAAATTGAAATTATAGCCGAAGCAAGTTATAATCACATTCCCAACTTTCCTACAGCAACCGTAGAGTTTCATAAAGGCAAACTTATTTACGGCATTTTAGAAGGTAAAAAGGTAGTTGTTATGCAAGGTCGTTTTCATGTTTATGAAGGTTACACGTTACAAGATGTAACGTTTCCGGTAAGAATTATGGAAAAACTAGGTATAACAACCTTATTGGTTTCTAATGCTTCCGGAGCCATTAATCTCAATTATAAAAAAGGAGAATTAATGCTTATTGACGATCATATTAATCTTCAAGGAGGTTCACCTTTAGCGTTTAAAGGCGTTTCAGAATTAGGAGAACGTTTTGCAGACATGAGTGCACCTTATGATGCCGAAATTAATGCGAAATTTGAAAGCATTGCTAAAGCACACAATATAACGTTACACAAAGGTGTTTATACTAGTGTGGTTGGCCCTCAACTTGAAACACGTGCCGAATATCGCATGTTAAAAATCATGGGATCTGATGCTGTTGGCATGAGTACGGTTCCTGAAATTATTGTGGCAAATCACCTGAATTTAAAAGTTGCTGCCGTTTCTGTATTAACAGACGAATGTGATCCAGATAATTTAAAACCCGTTGATATTTCTGAAATCATTGCTATGGCCGAAAAAGCAGAACCAAATATGATTACGCTTTTTAAAGAGCTGATTAAGACCTTATAAAAAAAAGACCTGCAAGGATTTAAAAACCTTGAAGGATAACAAAAGACATTCCTGCCTACTCAGGAAGCACCTATGGAAAAGTATATAGACCTCATTAAAAATTCCTATTCAGGATACTGGAATTACCTCAAATACGAACTCATTGACCTCAATCATTGGGACAACTTTTTTTATGGTCTCATCCTTATTTCTGTTTTAGTTTGGATTCTTGAAATTGCATTTCCTTGGAGAAAAGAGCAAGCCTTATTCCGAAAAGATTTTTGGCTAGATACATTTTACATGTTTTTCAATTTCTTTTTGTTGAATCTTATCGTTTTTATTGCTTTATCTAATACGGTTTCAGAACTGTTTAATGATGTTTTAGGTCTTATTGGACTATCTGTTTCTAGCTTTCAACTTTTTGATGTTGATGAACTCCCGAAGTGGTTAGGCTTATTTATCTTTTTTATTGTTTCAGATTTTGTACAATGGAATACGCATCGGCTTTTACACCGTTTTGAATGGTTATGGAATTTCCATAAAGTGCATCATTCTGTAAAAGAAATGGGCTTTGCCGCACACTTACGTTACCATTGGATGGAACCTGTGGTTTATAAATCTATACTTTATATTCCTATTGCTATCATTGGTGGTTTTGACGCACAAGATGTGGCTATTGTTTATTTCTTTAGCATTGCTATTGGTCATCTTAACCATGCTAATTTGGGTTGGGATTATGGATTTTTAAAATACATTTTTAATAATCCTAAGATGCATATCTGGCATCATGTAAAAGAATTACCTGAAGATGTAAGGTATGGTGTAAACTTTGGACTAACGTTAAGTCTATGGGATTACATTTTTAAAACCGATTATATACCACACGATGGTAGAGATATTGAACTCGGTTTTGAAGGTGATGAAAATTTTCCTAAAGATTTTTTAAAACAAGAATTGTATCCTGCGTTTTCAAAAAAACAGGACATCAAGAGTTCAGAATAGTAAATCTAACACCTAAAAACACCATACATGAAATATTTATCAGCCTTAATTGTCACCTTAATATTTACGTTATCGTGTAGTGGATTGCAACAAACAACTCAAGATAAAGCTATAGAAACAAATACTTCTGAGGTTGTTTTTACAGAACAAAAAAAAGACAATAATTCTACTAAAATAAGCTTAGGGGAAGATGGTAGCATCAGTGATGATGGCATTTCAGTAACTACAGAGCTTATTTATACGGAAGCTTTTGATCATGCTATTTTTAATGCATTGTTAAAAAAGTATGTTTCAGAAAATGGAAATGTAAATTATAAAGGTCTTAAAGCTGAATCAAAAACTTTACAGCGTTATATTGATTTATTAAAATTATACCAACCTAATGATGATTGGACTAAGAACGACAAACTCGCTTACTGGATTAATGCATACAACGCTTTAACCATAGATTTAATCCTCAGAAATTACCCAACAAAAAGTATAAAAGATATTAAAGATCCTTGGGATCAGCGTCTTTGGAAATTGGGTGATACTTGGCAAAATCTAAACGATATTGAGCATAAAATACTAAGAAAAATGAATGAACCTAGAATTCATTTTGCTATTGTTTGTGCTTCTGTATCGTGCCCAAAACTTCAGAATACAGCATTTACAGCTTCAAACTTAGATGCACAATTAACCAATGCTACAAAAGAATTTTTAGCGGATACGTCTAAAAACGAATTGTCTAAAGACAACATCAAGATTTCAAAAATATTTAAGTGGTTTAAAAAGGATTTTGAGCAAGATGGTAGCTTAATTGATTTCTTAAATCAATACTCAGACATTACCATTTCAGAATCTGCTAAAAAAAGCTATACCGATTACAATTGGAATTTAAATGATTAAAACTACGATCATTAATTTATCGTAAGTACTGTATGATTAGTATAATTATTCCTGTTTTAAATGAGGCTGATACTATTAGCCGTTTGTTAACACATTTAATAGAGAATTCGTCGTCTAAGAACATTTCTGAAATTATAGTGGTTGATGGAGGTAGTACAGATGGTACTTTGGACATACTTAGACCTGTCAGGCTTCAAAAACCTGACAGGTCTGAAGTGAATTCAAACCAATCAAAAGGTCTCAACTGCGCTCGACCAAACATAAAGTTACTATCTTCAGACAAAGGAAGAGCAAAACAAATGAATTTGGGTGCAAAGCATGCAATTGGAAGTATTTTATATTTTCTTCATGCCGATTCTTTTCCACCTAAAGATTTTGATCAATTTATTCTAAATGAAGTTCAAAAAGGTAATCAAGCAGGTTGTTTTAGAATGCAGTTTGACAGTAACCATTGGTGGTTACGTTTAGCCAGTTGGCTTACCCAATTTTCTTGGCGTGCTAGTAGAGGTGGCGACCAAAGTCAGTTTATTACAAAAACACTGTTTAACGATATTGGTGGTTATAACGAGAACTATATTATCTACGAAGACAATATTCTGATTAATGAATTGTATGCCCGGAATGAATTTACGGTTATCAATAAGAAATTGACAACCTCAGCACGACTCTATCGTAAACATGGTGTTTGGAAACTACAATATCATTTTTGGACGATTTATGTAAAAAAATGGTTTGGTGCGTCTGCTCAAGATCTACTCTATTATTACAAAAAAAATATTTGTTAAGTATTGCTTACTTTTTCTTATTTCGTCCTATTTCATTTGGATACAAATCCATTAGTTTATCACTTTGAAAAATGGCTTTTGTATCAATATCTATAGCAGATAATTTCCCTGTAAAGGTGGCTCCTGTATCAACATTCCAGACATTAGCACAATGCATTGGTTGGTCTTCACCAAAATTAATGGTTGGTGTATGACCAATATAAATTTCAGAATAATGCTTTAAGCGATTAGGATAACGCACTGATCCTTGTTTGATATTTTTATCTAGCGTTAATGCCATTTCCCAAAGCGTTCTATCAAAATAGAAGTTTTCTTTATGTAATTCGCGCTCCACACCATGCATAGATGTAAAACCTGCATGAAGAAATAAGCGATTTTCAGCATCAATGTGATATAAGGCCATAGCGTCAAAAAAATCGAGATGTATTAGTTTTTCTTCTTTAGAAAATGCCTCATAACTTTCAATAGTTTCTTTTCCTCCGTTATTAAACCAAATATCATTTACAACACCCGAAGCCAACCAATTTTGACACCATACATCATGATTTCCTTTTATAAAAATACAGGTATTTGTTTTAGACAACTCAATTAAATATTGAATGACTTGAGCCGATTGACTCCAACCATCAACATAATCTCCTAAAAAAATCAATGTATCCTCTGAGCTAACGTTTGCTCTTTCTATAATTTGAATTAAACCTCTTAATCCTCCATGTATATCTCCTACGGCTAATATTCGCATTTTATTTCTATTTTTATTAAAGTTGACAGTTCATTTTAATTAAAATGACTCTTAAATATTCTTAAAGTTGTTAAATTTAAGATAAATCTTACTTAATAAAAGTTTAAATCGGGTTTATAAAATCCATCAATCTTATACTTTGGCTGTAAATCAACCAATCAATCCTTCATCATGAAAATCAATCAAATCATCATTGCGATTATCCTATGCATAGTGTCGCAATCTTACGGACAGGAAACTTTTTCTTCAACATTATTAGATGCAAAAACAGAACAACCCATTCCTTTTGCAACTATTCAATTTAACTCAAAAACAGGTGTTATTAGTAATGATAATGGGGAATTTAATATTACAATTAAACGTGCTATTAGAGCAACAGACTCATTAATGATAAGTTGTTTAGGGTATGAAGAAAAACGAATTTCACTATTTAACTTCAACAATTCTCCTATTTATTTAGAATCAAAATCTGTGGATTTATCGGAAGTGCTAGTCACCAATAAAAATTACACCATCGACGAAGTTTTAGATAAAATAAAAGAAGGCTTAACGGTAAATTACGACTTCAGCTATAACAAACGTAAACTCTTTTATAGGACATCCTATTATACTGAAATGGACAAATACGATGTGAGTTTAGAAAAATCGACCATACCAGAATTCAACCAGCAATTCATAGATAGTTTGCTTCATATAATGCCTAAAAACAATAGTAATCACACTGAAATTTTAGGTGAGATCTACGGTGAAATTGAACCAAAGGCCTCTCAAAAAATGGAGATTCTAAAAGCTTGTCGTTTATATGATAAATCTAAAGACATTAACCTAGATAATTATGAAAAACGTTTTAATGACATCTTTAAAAAGTATGTAAAACGCGATTCGTATTTTAAAATAAAATCGGGTTGGTTTAGTGTAAAAGAGGAAATGGATTCTTCATTATTTGGAGATACAAATAAAAAAAATGAAGCCGCTACAGATGCCTTACTTGCCGAACAAAAGAAAAGAGATTCTATTCGTAAAATTGGCTTTTTACATTGGCGAAAAATGATGATTCATAATTTTGAAAACAACAACTTTATTGATGAAGATAATGATCTTAACTTTATTCATAAATCGAGACGTTATGAATTTGAAATTGCAGATTATGCATATATCAATGATATGTTTGTGTATGTGATTCCGTTTAAGCCCAAACGCAGTGAAGACTTTTCTGGTACCATGTATGTGAATACTGAAGATTTTGCAGTTGTAAGAGTTGATTATAAAAATGTAAAACCACTAAGTAAGTTTTCTCTTCTTGGCATTTCCATGAAAAAATACTTAAAGGAAGGCACAATCATCTTTCAAAAAAATGACAATGATAAATACACTTTAAAATACAGAGATGAGTCTTTAGGCGAACGCGTTGGCATTAAACGACCTTTTAAAATTGTAGAGAAAAATAAAAATGTAAAAGGCAGACGTAAACAAAATGAATTAAAAGGAGACATTCACTTTATCGTTAGAAATATTGAAAAAACAGAACTTGTAGTTTTTGAAACTGATGCCATATCTGAATCAGATTTTAAAAATTTCAAAGAAAAATCACTTGTTACTCCAACCCAATTAAACCAATACGATCCTGAGTTTTGGAAGGGTTATAATATTATTGAGCCTAATAAAGCTTTAAAAGAATTTAAAGCCATTGATATGGAATAATAAACAAGAACAATACATTGGGATAACAAAACAAGCTTCGAGCAGAGCTCTTGCTTGTTTTGAGTCTCGTTAAAAATACTGCCCTATTCCAAAGACAATACCATTATTCGCTTTTTTTCCTATTCCAACACCATAATCTATACGAAAGACAGCATTAAAAATACGCTTGTGAATAAACCGAACACCTAAACCAGTGAATGCGCTTGCTTTTTCTCCTTCAATTAAATCTCCGAGATTACCACCTGGCTCTTGCCACGTACCAGCATCGATAAACGCATTGGCTTGCATGGCAAACCATCCTTTTTCTAGTATTGTATGTCTATATTCTGTATTTAATACTACAGAGGCCGTACCTCTATCAATGGTATTTCCAACTCCTCTTAAGTTAAGTTGATTATCTAATGCAAATGGTGCAAATGGAGTTGTATCATTAGTAGCATATCCTAAACGAAGTCTATTAGCCCAATTTCCTTTATTACCAATACGTTTAAAATATTCAAAATCGTTTCTACCAATAAAAAAGTTACGTAACAATGCGTTGTCACCATTAGAATGCAATGTAAAACTGTAAGTAAAAACACTTCTAAACCCATCTATGTATTGATACTCATTGGTAATATTGTTATGCTCGTACTCACCAACAACCCTTACCCTATCGACACCTAATTTTTCTGGAATGCTTTGAGGTAGATTTCCGCTCAAATAATTATAATCTTCATTAGCGACGTTTATACCAATTTCGAATCTATTCTTAAAATTATGTTCATACATCAATCTTAATTCAAAGGCACTACTTGTGGATTTATAATTAACATCACGTCCATCTTCAAAAAAGATAGGATCTTGTAATACATTGTTTTGGTAATTAATACCGACTCCTAATTTTCTTGTAAATAAATTGGGTGCCTCCCAATAAAACCCATAAGAATCAAACACATTTCTCGCATAAAACCCACCCAATATTTGGTTTTGCCCAAGAAAGTTAAAATCGAAAACAGATGTTCTAAATGCAAAATCATCATTATTATCTTGAGATACATTTAACCCAGGAATAATAGCAAAATTTTCAACAATCGTATAGATAAGTCTGTAGTTTTCATCTTCAATTTTTTCTAATTTTGACGAGGCACTAGCAACAGAAGCTAACAACTTAAAACGTCTTACATCTGCAGCTATTATAGTAGAATCTACTACGCTTCCTCTTTTTACAAAAGCTAAACGTTTTAAAAACTTAGTCTTAGTACGTTTATTGCCTTCAATTTCAACCTCAGTAATGACGATATCTTGTGAATAGCTTAAACATCCTAAACAAAGTATTACTATAAATAATATTAATTTTAAGTTCATACATATTAGTAATTGAACTCTCAGACGTTAAATATATTATAGCATTACAAAACTTTAAATTAAAACTGACTATAATGCGCCTTTATAATGTCTTCAACGGGCTTATTCTGTGGAGTAAACTGATTGTCTTCTAATCCTCCAGCTTTATTATGTTCTATAAACCATTTCCATAAATAACCACCAGCAAACCAATCTTCTTGCCATACGGCTTCAAATAGAGCTTGGGTGGCATTGTTTTGAGCTTCAAAATTCACTGAAGTCATAGAACGATCATAGCGCCAAGGTTCTTTAGCAGAATAATCAACACTTCTATAACCAAACTCTGTAAATAAAATAGGTCGGTCTAATTTTTCAGAAAATGCTTTTAAACCTTGTGTGTGTTTTTCCCAACCTTTTATACAATCTTCAATTGTTGGTGTTTGCATATCGCTCACCGGAAAATAAGCATCAATGCCTACATAATCTAATTCTGACCAAAACGGTGTGGTCCAGAATTCATCCCAATTAGCAGCGTAAGTTAGTTTCCCTGAATAAACCGCTCGAATCTCCTTAATTAATTGCTGCCAATACTCTGGTCTATTTTTAACAAATTCTTCAAGTTCAGTGCCAATACAAAACACTTCTACGTTTACCTCTTCTGCCAATTCTGCATATTCAAGAATAAAACTAGAGTATGAGGACTCTAATAACTTCCAATCTGCTTCAGTATTCATTTTTAATAAACCTGTAAATTCACCATGCCAAATCCAAATTTGAGGTTTTATCATCACCTCAATATGGTCTTTATGTAACGTTTTTATGTATTGTTTAGCACCAGCTCTAGTCTCTCCAAACCATTGACGCTCTGTATTATGAATTATTTCAGGATGATTAACATCTTTTATAAAACCAAAAGGCATAATAGCTGCAGCATTGGCATTTATATTAACAACCGGTTTGGTATGTGTACTATCAATAGCATCCCTAGCCGCAACAAAACTGACACCATTTATTTTTAAAGGCTTGTATTTTGCAGCAGCACAACTTATAACAATGATGCTTAAAAGGAAGTAAAAAAGATATCGCATACTATAAAATTATGCCTAAATTTAAAGAAATTCGACTAATAGATTAAGGTTTTAACAAAAGCTTCGACCTATAGTCCATATCAACAACCTCAATTATATGGAACACATCGTTATTATTGGCAACGGCATTTCTGGAGTTACGCTTGCAAGACACGTCAGAAAACTATCCGATAAAAGAATAACTATCGTCTCTGCCGAAGCCGATTATTTCTTCTCTCGTACAGCATTAATGTATGTTTATATGGGACATATGAAGTTTGAACACACACAACCTTACGAGAATTGGTTCTGGAAAAAAAACAGAATTGAACTCAAAAAAGGTTACGTAAAACAGGTTGAAACAGCAACTAAAACACTTCATTTTGCCGAAGGTGATACGCTTCAATACGATAAATTAATTATTGCAACAGGAAGTAAACCCAATAAATTTGGTTGGCCAGGACAAGATTTAAACGGTGTAATGGGCATGTACCACAAACAAGATTTAGAAAATCTAGAAGTACATGCACCCAATAATGAGGTATGCAAACGTGCTGTAATTGTTGGTGGTGGATTAATAGGTATTGAATTGGCTGAAATGTTGAATAGCCGAAGTATTCCTGTAACATTTCTTGTTAGGGAAGACAGCTTTTGGAATGGTGTATTGCCTAAAGGAGAAAGTGAAATGATTAATAGGCACATTAAAAATCATCATATCGATTTACGACTTTCTACAAATCTGAAAGCCATTAACTCAGACGATAATGGCAATGTAAAATCGGTTATTATTGAAGAAACCGGCGAAGAACTAGAATGTAATGTGGTTGGCTTAACTGCAGGAGTTACACCAAATATTGATTTTTTAAAAGATTCTGATATTGAAATAGGACGTGGTGTTAAAGTGAATCGTTTTTTGGAAACCAACATTCCAAATGTCTATGCTATTGGTGATTGTGCCGAACAGCATGAAGCTATTGGAAACCGAAGACCAATTGAAGCCGTTTGGTACACTGGTCGTATGATGGGTGAAACCTTAGCACAAACCATTTGCGGAAATAAAATGGAATACAAACCAGGCCATTGGTTTAATTCTGCTAAATTTTTAGATATCGAATATCAAACCTATGGTTGGGTATTTGGCGAACGCGGACGACCAGAATACGAACAACATTTTCATTGGAAACATGAAGACGACACCAAATGTATAACTGTTGCTTACGATAAAAATACCCATAAATTTTTAGGTATTAACACCTTTGGAATTAGAATGCGCCATGACGTTTTTGATAAATGGCTTACTGAAAAACGCGACATGGATTACGTCATGAATCACCTCTCTGAAGCCAACTTTGATCCTGAATTTTATTCAAGATTTGAAAACGAAATTTTAAAAGCCTACACTAACCAGTTACAACCAGTATAAAAATGAGCAATAAATTAAACCATAGTATGTCTTTAGCAAAACCAGATGCTTTAGATATTAATAATAAACAAAAAGTAGCTCTTGCCATAGGTGTTATTGGCTTATTTATTTTAGCCTTAGCGCTTTTTAATACTAATTTTCCCAATAAAGGTTTATTTCTTACACTGTCGTTAGGATCTATAATTGGCGGTATTATCATGTATTCTAGAGAAGCTTACCTTACAAAACTAGAAGGCATAAAGAATGATGGTGTTTGGTTTAAATCTATTTCCTCTCGTGGAGTTTGGGGTTGGATTGTTGGTGTGATTTTAACCACCTTCTATATTGTACTTTATTTCTTTCCTAAATATCTAGGTTTAGGTACTGACGGAGCAGAAAACACGGGTTTAATTAGTTTATTTGATCCTTTGAGTCAACTCTTGAGTGGCAGAAATGCGAGCCAATGGTTTGTTTACGGCACCTTGTATACCGTTGCTATTTTAGCTTTTGGATATAAATTTATTCTAAAATACAGACATAATCGTTACCAACAATTACGTACCGTTTCAGTGATGTTTTTTCAATTGGGTTTTGCCTTTTTGATTCCTGAATTTATGTACGTTATGAACAACGATTTACCATACTACGACCTTAAAAGTATATGGCCTCTTAATTATTACATTTTTGATGAATGGTCTGTAAAAGGATTTTTATCTAATGGAAATATTGGCTTGGCGTTACTCATATTTGGTATCCTATCCATCTTTGTTATAACTCCAATCTTAACTTATAAATATGGAAAACGTTGGTACTGCTCTTGGGTTTGTGGTTGTGGCGGATTAGCAGAAACTGCTGGTGATTCTTTTAGACAATTATCGTCTAAAAAAATGTCGGCTTGGAAATTAGAACGTTGGTTAATCCATACCGTTTTAGTATTTTCTATTGTAATGACTGTTGCCATGGTGTACACCTACTTAGGCTATGATAAAAATGATTTCTGGCTGACCAGAGGTGTTTTTATAAGCTTAGTCATTGGCTTTTTAACTTTAGTATTTGCCGCAGTGATGTTCTTTAAACGACAAGAATTAGGAAAAGATGCAAAATACGGAGCTATAGGATTTTTTATTGTCATTGCTCTTTTATTGATTATGCATTTTACAGGCACCACAGATCATCTATTTTATATTAAAGCTGGCGCCTTAAGATCTGCTTATGGCATTTATATTGGATCCATTTTTTCTGGAGTTATTGGTACAGGATTTTATCCCATTTTAGGAAACCGTTCTTGGTGTCGTTTTGGTTGCCCTATGGCAGCAATTCTTGGATTCCAACAGCGTTTGTTTTCAAAATTTAGAATTACCACTAATGGTGGCCAATGTATTTCTTGTGGTAACTGTTCTAACAGTTGTGAAATGGGTATTGATGTAAGACACTATGCGCAAAAAGGAGAAAACATCGTACGCTCTAGTTGTGTTGGCTGTGGTATTTGTTCTGCTGTTTGTCCAAGAGGTGTTTTAAAATTAGAAAATGACTCTATGAAAGGACGTATTAATCCAACAGAAGTCCTTTTAGGAAACGATGTTGATTTAATGGATTTAGTAAATCAAAAATAAGAAGATTACTTTTACACTTTCAAATACACTAAATGCCCAACATAAAAGTTATTATTCCTGCTTATAACGAAGAAGAATCAATTCCTCTCGTCATAAAAGACATACCTTCTATTGTCAATGAAATTATTGTGGTTAGTAATAATTCTACTGACAACACTGAAATTAACGCCAAAAATGCAGGTGCAACAGTTTTAGTCGAAAACAGAAAAGGTTATGGTTATGCGTGCTTAAAAGGCATGGATTATATTTCTAAACTAGAAAAAAAACCAGATATCGTTGTTTTTTTAGATGGTGACTACAGTGATTACCCCGAAGAATTAACAAAAATCATTCAACCTATCTTAGAGGATAATATTGATTTTGTAGTTGGTGCTCGTGTTAAAGAATTACGAGAAGAAGGCTCTATGACCTCTCCGCAAATTTTTGGTAATTGGCTAGCAACAAGCTTAATGGCCTTGTTTTTCCGCTCAACATTTACAGACTTAGGCCCCTTTAGAGCCATTACATACAAGAGCCTTTTAGGCTTAAATATGGAAGATAAAACATATGGTTGGACTGTTGAAATGCAATTAAAAGCTTTAAAACAGAAATTAAACTATAGGGAAATTCCTGTTAATTATAGAAACAGAATAGGTGTCTCAAAAGTTTCAGGAACGATAAAAGGTGCTATCTTTGCAGGCATAAAAATCTTAGGTTGGATTTTTAAATACAGTTTTAAAAAATGATTCTCGAATCAATCGTTATTGTTATATACACCATTGCCATTGTACTTATATTTATGTACGCTTTGGCGCAACTAAATTTACTTTATAATTATTTATCTTCGAAAAAGAAAAGGCAAGATTGTGAAACCTTTGATTTTTCCAATTCTGAAGAAATTCCTTTCGTTACCATTCAACTTCCCGTATATAACGAAATGTATGTAATGAAGCGTTTATTAGATAATATTGCGCTTTTAGAATACCCAAAAGATAAATTAGAAATTCAAGTTTTAGATGATTCTACTGATGAGACTATTGCAACTACAAAAGCACATGTAGAGCAGTTGGCCAAAACAGGTTTAGATATTACACATATTACGAGAACAGATAGAAGCGGATTTAAAGCTGGTGCGCTTAAAGAAGGTTTAAAAATAGCTAAAGGTGAGTATATTGCTATTTTTGATGCTGACTTTTTACCACAACCTAACTGGTTAAAACGTACCATTCCTTATTTTAAAAATGAAAAAATTGGTGTTGTACAAACACGTTGGGGACATATTAATAGAAATTATTCTTTATTAACCAAAATTCAAGCTTTTGCTTTAGATGCTCATTTCACTTTAGAACAAGTAGGTAGAAATAGCAAAGGCCATTTTATAAATTTTAACGGCACCGCTGGTGTATGGAGAAAAACTTGCATTATAGATGCAGGTAACTGGGAAGGTGACACCCTTACTGAAGATTTAGATTTAAGTTATAGAGCACAACTAAAAAACTGGGAATTTAAATATTTAGAAGATGTAGAAACTCCAGCTGAATTACCAGTTGTTATTAGTGCTGCACGTTCTCAACAATTTCGTTGGAATAAAGGTGGAGCAGAAAACTTTAGAAAAATGCTTTGGCGTGTTATAAAGTCTGATAATATTTCTACAAAAACAAAAGTTCACGGTTTACTACATTTATTAAATAGTACAATGTTTTTAAGCATATTCACAGTGGCTATTTTAAGTATTCCAATGTTATATATAAAAAATGAATATGCGCATTTAAGAAACTACTTTTATATTATGAGTTTCTTTGTAATGAGTACTATTATTTTCTTTGTGTGTTATTGGTTTATGTACCGTAATATTTATGGTAGTGGTTTTAAAAAATTCTTTAGTTATATAGGAATGTTTTTCACCTTTTTCTCTATCGCCATGGGCTTTTCTTTACATAATTCTATTGCTGTAATCGAAGGTCATATAGGCAAACGAAGCGAGTTTGTAAGAACTCCTAAATTTAATATTAGCACTATTAGAGATTCATGGAAAGGCAACAAATACATTATAAAAAAGATGTCTCCTCATGTTATTATTGAAGGTATTTTAATGCTTTATTTTGCTTTTGGTATGTACAGTGCATTTGTGGTTGGTGACCAAGGTGGTGACTTTGGATTGTTTCCGTTTCACTTAATGCTATTTATTGGCTTTGGGTATGTATTTTTTAAATCATTAAGTTCTAAAGTGTGATTGCGCTTTGGAAATATCACAAAATTCCATTTCTATTTTTTATTATTAGTAGTGCTTTCTATGCTTGGTTTGCGTATGATTTAATGCGTTGGGACACCATAGAACTATTACTAATTTACATTACTCTCTTTTTTTTAGCTTTTCAAATAATTAAGAAAACCGGTTTTAACTTTAAACTTTTAGTTGGTTTTTCTATTCTGTTTAGATTGCTATTTCTTTTTGCTATCCCTAATTTATCTCAAGATTTTTATCGCTTTATTTGGGATGGCCGTATGATTTTAGAAGGTTTTAATCCTTACCTATACACACCAGATTCTTTTATTAATAATCTAAAATTCCCTATAAATCAAGCTCAAGAATTGTACAATGGCATGGGAAGCTTAAGCTCCTCTCACTTTTCTAATTATCCTCCTTTAAATCAATTTTGTTTTGTTCTGGCCAACCTATTACCAGGAAAGAGTATTCTAAGCTCAGTTATTGGATTAAGGCTCGTTATTATAGCAGCTGATCTTGGCACACTATATTTTGGAAAGAAACTTTTAGAACGCTTAAAATTACCTTCAAGTAGAATATTTTGGTACATTTTAAATCCGTTTATTATCATAGAATTAACAGGGAATCTTCATTTTGAAGGTGTCATGATTTTCTTTTTCATTTGGTCATTGTATTTATTACTCTCTGGAAAATGGAAATGGGCTGCTGTGGTTTTGGCTTGTTCTATTTCTGTAAAATTAATTCCACTAATGTTGTTGCCCTTATTTTTTGGATGGTTTACATCTAATACCATAGATAAACAAAATAATACATTAGGATTCATAAAATTAATTACATTCTACGCCATTGTAGGAGCAACTACATTGCTATTATTCTTACCGTTCTTTTCTATGGAATTTTTGAATAATTACTCAAAAACTGTTGGACTTTGGTTTGGAAATTTTGAATTCAATGCTAGTGTTTATTATCTGGCAAGAGCCATTGGTTATGCTATAACGGGTTATAATGAAATTGCCATTATTGGAAAAATTTTACCCTTAATTTCAGTGCTTATTATTTTAGGATTTACATTCTTTAAAAAGCATACTAATTTACCAAACTTAATAACCTCAATGCTTTTAGTACTTACCCTATACTTTTTTTTAAGCACAACTGTTCACCCATGGTACATTGCAACCTTAATAATATTAAGTGTTTTTACCAATTATAAATTTCCACTAGTTTGGTCTTTGGTAATTGTACTAAGTTATTTGGCCTATTCTAATACTAACAATTCTGAAAATTTATGGGTTATTGCTTTAGAATACAGTATTATAATTTCCGTTTTTGTTGGGGAAGTTTTAAAACAAAAAAGACTGCAAGTTTCCTAGCAGTCTTATTTTATTGGCTATTGGTTTGATGTTATAATTACAACCTCTTAACCTGTATTAATTTATAACTCTCATAGGTTTCTATAAAACCGTTTTCATCTTCTTCTTCATATTCTGTAACCTCATATATAATCTCAAAACGCTTACCAATAAGGTCATTAGATTTTAGATTCACTGCTTTTAGAGCAGCTTCTGTGATTTCAGTAAAATAAACAATTGCCTCACTGTCTTCATCATCTTCATCTTCTCTAATAATAAAAGCATAGCCATCTTCTGCATCGTAACCATCAAAAGTTGCAACCTTAGTTACTTTAATCTTATTTTGATTAATTTGATTTGTAATTGAAAATGCATTTGCGCTTAAAACCATGACCATAAGCACAAATACTGTTATTTTTTTAGTATTCATCGCATTAAATTTTATACTGAAATAATTCAGTAATAATTAAAATTTTTAGTTTGTGGTTTTGGGATTTTGCCACCTCAAGCCCAAATGCTTTTAGATTACAACCTCTTGGTTATAAATACTGTGGAACTTTAAAAGACGTTATTTTTTGTCTATTTCTGTTTTAAAATAAAAAGTAATTCATTATACTTTAAATATATCATCAGAGTCTTTAAAACTCTTAAACTCTAACATATAATCGTTTGAATCTTTAATAAAAAACGATAAATGTTCACCTGTTTGATCTTTTAAAAACGTGGTTTGAGTTACCACTTTTAAATTCAGATTATTCAGTTTTGCATAGAGTTCTCCCCATTTTTCAACATCTACAATAACACCAAAATGAAATGAAGGCAACATCTTACCTTCAAAGACATAATTTGGGCTATTGAAATTGAATTTCTCGGCTTGAATAAATGTTAGTTGATGACCAAATAAATTTATATCTATCCAATTTTCGTTAGCTCTTCCCAAGGAAGCTCCAATGTTATTAATGTAAAAATTTTTAGTTTCTTCTACACTTAAACAAGGTAACGACATGTGAAATGATGTTTCCATAATTCAACCATTTTAAAATTTATAACATTTTAACATACAGTAAATTACAAAATATTCTTAACGTAGCAACACTAATTTAGTCAAAATCTTCACCTTCGGCTCCTGGCTCTAAATCTGGGTCAACTACAGCATCTGGATCATCATCTGCAAAGTCTTCATAATCATCTTCATCATAGTTTTCCATCGTCTGTTCTAACTTAGTACTTACTTTTACTAAATACTTAGTGTCTTCTGTAGTGACTTCTACGGCTTCGACTGTTTCGTTTTTTGCATTTTTAAACGAGATAACATTATCGTCGTCATATCCATCAGGATATTTCTCTACCAGAAGTGCTAAAATTTCTGGTGTTAATTTTTTAAAATCAACTATAACTCGTTTTAAATGTGCGTCTTTTGGTTTCATCAGGTAAATTCTATTTTTTTCTATATGTCAGATGTTATATCCATTTTAAAAATGATTTTCCATGATAAACTTTTAGCAATGGATATGTCATTCTTTAATAATATTTCTGAAGCTATTTTTTTTTTAAATATAATACTTATTTATTTACACGAATAACATCATATACATCTTTTCTTCGATCTTTTAAATTTTTTACAGCTCCAAAGGAATGTAATTCTCTTAATAAACTCAAGTCTACATCTGCAACTAGAATCATTTCTGTATTAGTAGTCGCTTCTGCTTTTATTCCATTACTAGGAAATGAAAAATCACATGGTGTAAATACAGCCGACTGTGCATATTGAATATCCATATTATTTACATTAGGCAAATTTCCTACACTACCTGCAATGGCAACATAACACTCATTTTCAATAGCTCTAGCTTGAGCACATAAGCGTACTCTAGAATAGCCATTTTGTGTATCGGTTAAAAATGGTACAAATAAAATATCCATACCTTCTTCTGCCAATAACCTTGATAATTCTGGAAATTCTGAATCGTAACAAATTAAAATTCCTATTTTTCCTGCATCAGTTTCAAAAGTTTGTAGTTTATGGCCTCTTTGCATTCCCCAAACTTTAGCTTCGTCTGGTGTTATATGAATTTTCTCATAACGCTCTAAACTCCCATCTCTTCTACACAAATACCCAACATTAAACAACTTGTTATCAATTAATTCTGGCATACTACCTGTAATAATGTTGATATTATAAGAGATTGATAATTGTTGCATTTTTTCAACAATAATAGCGGTATACTTTGCCAATTCTCTAATAGCATCTGGCTCGTACATATGATTGTATTTTGCCATTAATGGTGCGTTAAAAAATTCTGGAAACAAGGCAAAATCAGACCTATAGGCCGCAACACTATCTACAAAATATTCTACCTGCTGCATTAATTCGTCCAAACTATTGTAGGTACGCATTTGCCATTGTATAAGGCCTAATCTAACAACTGTTTTTATAGCACTTGTTCTTTTACTTTTTTTGGTATAATAAATATTATCCCATTCCATTAAAACTGCATATTCATTTGAAGCTGTATCTCCTTCTAAATAGCCTTTTAGAACTCTAACGGGATGAAAATCATTAGAAATTTGAAAATTTAAAACCGGATCGTGAATTTCCTTGCGCTTTACTTTTTCAATATATTCTTTTGGTGTAAGCTCTTTATATTTATGAAAATTTGGCATTCTACCACCAAAAACAATACCTTTTAAATTTAGGTTTTCACAGATTTCTTTTCTGTAATCGTATAACCGTCTTCCTAAGCGTAAACCTCTATATTCTGGTTTTATAAAAACATCAATTCCGTAAAGCACATCACCATTTGGGTCGTGTTTCTTAAACGAATCGCCTTTTATGATATCTGCATACGTATGTTCGTCATCAATACTATCATAATCAACAATAAGCGACAAGGCACAACCTGCAATATTACCATCAATTTTTATTACCACTTGCCCTTGAGGAAAAATAGATGTTAAGCGCTCTATGTGGTGTTTTTTCCAATAGGAATCTAAAACACCTCCATAAGATTCTAAGGTTGCAGATTTTAATTCCTCAAAATCATCAACGGTTAAAAACTTTAATTCTATATTTTCAATTCTATGCTCTTCCATTACATATCTAAAAGATAAGCAAAAATTAATGGTGCTACAATGGTCGCATCACTTTCTATAATAAATTTAGGAGTGTTAATATCTAATTTTCCCCATGTTATTTTTTCATTTGGAACAGCTCCAGAATAAGATCCATAACTGGTTGTACTATCACTAATTTGGCAGAAATAACTCCAAAATGGTGTATCTGTACGTTCCATATCTTGATATAACATAGGCACTACGCAAATAGGAAAATCTCCTGCAATACCTCCTCCTATTTGAAAAAATCCAATACCATTTTCAGAGTTATCGGTATACCAATCTGCTAAAAATGTCATGTACTCTATTCCAGATTTCATGGTACTTGCTTTTAACTCGCCTTTTAAAACATAACTAGCAAAAATATTCCCCATAGTACTGTCTTCCCAACCAGGACAAACAATAGGAAGGTTTTTCTCTGCTGCAGCATACATCCAAGAATCTTTTAAATCTATTTCATAATGCTCCTCTAAAACACCAGATAACAATAATTTGTACATATACTCATGTGGCAGGTAACGCTCTCCTTTAGCTTCGGCATCTTTCCATATTTTAACGATATGTTCTTGAATACGTCTAAACGCTTCCTCTTCAGGAATACAAGTATCTGTAACACGATTTAACCCTTTTTCTAATAAATCCCATTCGTCTTGAGGTGTTAAATCTCTATAATGAGGCACACGTTTGTAATGGCTATGTGCTACTAAATTCATGATATCTTCTTCTAAATTTGCACCAGTACAAGACACAATTTGCACCTTATCTTTACGAATCATTTCAGCAAAAATCTTACCTAATTCTGCAGTACTCATAGCTCCAGCCAAAGAGACTAACATCTTTGCTCCAGAATTGAGTTGTTCTTCATACCCTTTTGCCGCATCAACTAAAGCTGCTGCGTTAAAGTGCAAGTAATACTTTTCTATAAATTTTGAAATTTCTCCTTTATTAGTAGTCATCTTCTGTATTGAATTTAGATTTTTTGTTTCCTTCGTTAGTTGAATTGTTAAAATTACTTTCAAAATCATCTTCTATATTTTGATCTTGAAATTTGTAACTTAACATTTTGTAATACAATTTAGCCGCTAAGAAATCTGAAGATTTCTCCTTTTCATTAGGACATAATTCTACAATATCAAAACCAACTACGTTCTTTTCTTCAAACACTTGTTTTAAGAATTCTAATGTTTCATAATATAGTAAACCACCTGGTTCTGGTGTGCCCGTACTTGGCATAATTGAAGGATCAAAAGCATCTAAATCAAAAGTAATAAACACGTTATCTGTCATTTGATCGATTGCAGCATCCATCCAACTATCATCTTCGGCCATTTCATGAGCAAAATAGGTTTTCTCATCATCCATAACCGTTTTTTCAAGGATATCCATAGAACGAATACCCACTTGAATTAAGTTTGTCGTTTGACTCGCTTCATAAACGGCACAAGCATGGTTGCATGTAGAACCTTCGTAGCTTTCACGTAAATCGGCATGTGCATCAATATGTAAAACCGTTAAATCATCAAACATTTCATTAAATGCTCTAATGGTTCCGATAGACACAGAGTGTTCACCACCAAAAACAGTAACAAATTTATTCTTCTTAATGTATCGTTTTGTTGCTTGATGAACTGCTTCTACCATAGCTTCTGGAGAATCATTTTCTGTGACAGCATCTGCTAAAAACACACCTTGTTGATACACTTCAGAATCGGTTTCAATATCGTAAAGTTCCATGTTTGCCGAAGCATCTAAAAACGCATCAGGACCTTTGTCTGCTCCTTTTTGCCATGTACTTGTACCATCATAAGGTACAGGAATTAATACAATTTTAGCCGTTTCTAATTTTGCTAATTCTTCTGGAATACCAGCGTAAGTTTTTGTTTTCATAATCTTATCCCGTGAAAACGGGAATCTTATTTAATTGTACTTAAATTTTTATTTTATATTCTTGAAAGAGGTTTCGACTGTGCGCAACCTGACAAAATGGTTTTGTGTAACCTTTTGTTTCAATTCATTTTTTACGTAAAATAATTCGATTCAAATTATATGTTCATAAACTTCAACTATATTCTACTTTCAGAAAGCGAAGCGGTCTTTACGATTTTCGCTTTTTTCTCGGTATCATAACCTAAGATACCCAATAGATTTTCGCTTTTTTGTTGCTCTGCAAATACCTTAGTATTTAAATTACCGTCGGCATCTTTTTGAATTAAAACATGCTTTGGTGTAGGTATTAAACAATGTTGTAACCCTCCAAATCCTCCAATGGTTTCTTGATAAGCTCCTGTATTAAAAAAGCCAATATATAAAGGTTTGTCTTTATTGTATTTTGGCAAATAAATAGCATTTACGTGTTGCTCGCTATTGTAGTAATCATCACTATCACAAGTTAATCCTCCTAAAAGAACACGCTCATAGCTATCTTGCCAACGGTTTATTGGTAACATCACAAAACGTTTGTTAATAGCCCAAGTATCTGGTAGTGTTGTGATAAAAGAAGAATTAATCATGTTCCATTTTTCACGATCGTTCTGTTGTTTTTGGTATAAGATTTTGTAAATCGCTCCTCCACTTTCACCAACTGTAAAACTGCCAAATTCTGTAAAAATATTTGGTGTAGCTACTTCTTCCTCTTCGCAAACAATTTTAATTTGGTTTACAATTTCATCTACCATATAGGCATAATCAAAATCGAAAGCCAATGAGTTTTTAATTGGAAATCCTCCACCAATATTCAAACTATCTAAAGTTGGACATATTTTCTTTAAAGCTGTATAGACTTTTAAACATTTGTGCAATTCGTTCCAGTAATAGGCATTATCTCTAATACCTGTATTAATAAAAAAGTGTAACATCTTAAGCTCTACCTTTTTATTCTTCTGTATTTGATTTTTGTAAAAAGGCACAATATTTTTATACCCAATACCTAAACGTGAGGTGTAAAATTCAAATTTTGGTTCTTCTTCTGAAGCAATTCTAATACCTACTTGAAATTTGCCTTTAATTTCTTGAGATAATAAATCTATTTCTTCATAATTATCTATAATAGGAATGGCATTTTTATGTCCATCATTTATAAGGTCTGCAATATTAGTAATGTATTGTTCGCGTTTAAAGCCATTACTTAATACGTAGGTTTTATTGGTTATTTTACCTTCTTTTTTAAGTGCTTTAATAATATCAATATCAAAAGCAGAAGAGATTTCAATATGAATATCATTAGTTAATGCTTCATCTAACACATGCTTAAAATGCGAACTTTTAGTACAATAGCAGTAATTGTATTTGCCTTTGTAATCGTACTTCTCAAATGCATCAGCAAACCATTTTTTAGCCCGTTGAATGTTATTAGAGATTTGTGGCAAATACGTAAATTTTAATGGTGCTCCATATTGCTCTACTAGTTTCATAAGATCAATATCGTGAAACTGTAAGTTTTTATCCTCAAGCTTAAATTCTGGCTGAGGAAAATCGAAAGATTGATCGATAAGATCAATGTATTTATTGTTCATGTTGTAAAAAATGTCAAGTATAGATTAATAAAATATAAGCGTGGTACAAGTTGTATTGACGTTATATCATACTTGAATTTGGCTTTGTGTCGTAGGAACAAAACCATATATATGCTGACTGGCAGCAATTGTAGAAGCGGAAGTTAGCTCTAAAATTCGGTTACTTATCTTATAAGCGGCTTTTGAATATGACTTCCTAATTTTCAAAAACCCGAACGTAAAAACACGTTTCAATTGTTCAGCTAAATGCGCAACAAATGTAATTTATTTTTTAATATGGAAAACTTTTTTTTATTTTTTTTTACACCAATAAAAAAAACCATTAAACTAGAACACATAAGCCTTCTAGTTGATAATGGTTTTAATAATTTTAAAACAAATACAGTATTAACTCCAATTTAAAGCGAATTATTAATCCTAAAACACCAATTTTTAATACATGGTTTTTATAATTTTTACCTTTATTTAAGAGGTCACTTAATTGTTTTAGCTTTTACTATTTAGAGTAAAACGAAAGATTGTTTAGATTGACAAAATGATATTTTGACTATAACACTGTCAAGGTATCATTAGTATCTATCTCTACCTCAATAGTATCGCAATTCTCTAAGCTTAATTGTACTTTTTGACCATAATCAAATTCATTAGAGGCTATAACTACAACATTGTCGCTAGACAATTCAATCCAATCACTATCTGATCCAAGAGGAATACTCCCAGAATATAGCGTGGTATAGTTATCATCTATATCGTAAATAAGAAAATTGTAGCCATGCACTCCATTGTTAGTTATTCTAACTTGGGGCAAATCATCAACACAATTTTGTGCTTCTGGGGCTAAGATTTCTGAAGTTTCATTAACTTCATTAGGTAAGTTTGTTGTGCAATTTACTATAAGTAAAAGCACTAAAAGTAGTTTTACATTCTTCATAAGTAGGTTATTTTCATTCTATTTGGGGCTGCAATATAGAAAAAAAAATAACCTAGTCGTTAAAATGTACTATTTATTCGACAAACGGTAATTTTTTAAAAAAATGTCGTTTAAAAATTAAAGCATTTTTAAGGTGTTCACCTCTTGTTCTGTTAGGTGTTTCCAGTGACCGCGAGGAATATCTTTTTTGGTTAAATGACCAATAGCTACACAATCAATTTTTACAATATCATAATTGAGATGGTCAAATATGGTACGTAAAATGGTATTTCCCGTGTTTTTAATTTTGATTCCTATTTGAGTTTTAGACTCACCTTGAATATAGCTAATCTCCTCTACTGTAATTAATTTGCCTTCGACTTTAAAACCTTCTTGAATCTTTTTTAAATCTTCATATTTTAGGTTCTTATCTAATTCTACCTGAAATAATCTTGCCACACCATTTTTAGAATTGGTGAATTTTTGCACGATCTTATCATCATTTGTAAATAATAATAGACCTAACGAGTTTCTGCCCAAACGGCCAATTGGCTTTATGTTTGCATTTGTAGCATTGGCTACCAAATCCATAACCGTTTTACCTTTGCTTTCTGCAGTTGTAGTTGCAAACCCTTTAGGTTTATTTAATAATACATACGCTTTGGCTTCTGGTGTAATACGACTACCATCAAACCTAACTTCATCAGTACGTTTTACTTTATAACCCATTTCGGTTACGACTTTACCGTTAACAGAAACCAAACCAATGGCTATATTTTCATCTGCTTCGCGTCGTGAACACATGCCTGAATTAGCAATATATTTATTTAAACGGATTTCATCTGAATTAGATGGTTTTTCAGACTTCGTTTTCTTTTTATAAGGAGCATTTCCTTTAGCAAAACTTCTTGTTTTACTATTAGCGTTTCCTCTTCCTGAAGTCTTTCCTTTTCCTTTGCTATCTTGTTGTTTGCTCATGGTATATAAATTTTTGCAAAGGTATAACAATAGTTCACATTTTTTACTTAAATAGTAGAGTAGTTTAAATACTAGGTATTGATATAACGATACAAAGCACTATTAATGAAGTTTATATCCTATTTAGAACAATAGATACATCAATCAATAAAATAGAAAACACACCAGCAACAATAATAAACTTAAGCATGTTGTGAAGAATAAGATAATGGGCTTTATTTTCAGATTTCCACAGAATGAGTAAAAAGATGAAAAGCAACACAATACTGAGATAAAAGAAATAGTACATATACCCAATCTTAAAAAATAAGACAAGAATGGCTGCTGAAATTATAGTTAAAATCGCGACTACGGTAAGCATAACCTTAGATACTTTTTCTCCATAAACAACAGGAACCGTTCTATAATTAAGTGCTAAATCTCCTTTAATATTTTCTAAATCCTTAGTAAGTTCTCGCATTGATATTAATAAAAACAAGAATATAGCATGGGCAAAAACAACTTTTTCAAAATTTTGATAATAAATAAATACAGCAAAAAATGGAGTTACTGTTAAAATTGCTGATACAATATTACCTATTATTGGTTGCTTTTTTAAACGGTGCGAATACAGCCAAATAGCAAAAATATATGCTGCAAAAAATATTACGGCTTTAAACGACACATAACTAGCAAAAACAACGGCAATAAAATTAAGTACAAAATAAAAGGACAGTTTGGTGTTTTGACTCACCAAACGATCTAACATGGTTTTCCTGGGTTTGTTTATTAAATCTTTTTCAGAATCATAGAAATTATTAATAATATAACCTGCCGCAATGGTAGCAGAAGAAGCTAGCACTAGCATTAAAAGATTAAGACTTAATAGAACAGACTTTAAGGGCTTATCGTGAGCAAAAATATAAACTGAAGCTAAATACTGAGCAATTACAACAACTAAAATATTGTATCCCCTAACTACTGAAAATAGGCTAAAAAATTTGAGAAGAATGTGTTTCTGTCGTCTTGATAACATGACTGATTTTTAGAAAACACTTAGACTGTGCTCAGTGTTGTGGCAACATTTGGACTTAAAAATTATAGACTACCTCTAACTTTTGGCCTTTTAAAGCTTCTTGGGCTCTATCTATATTTTTAGTAAATCCAAGAATATAGCCTCCACCACCAGAACCACATAATTTTAAGTAGTAATCGTTAGTTTCAATACCTTTTTTCCAAAGCTCATGAAATTGAGAAGGAATCATAGGTTTAAAGTTGTTTAATACGACCTTAGATAATTGCTTTGTATTTTTAAATAACGATTTTATATCGCCTTTTAAGAAATCATCTACACAAGCATCGGTATGCTTGATAAATTGGTCTTTTAGCATACTACGGAAACCTTCATTTTTCATGTTTTCCATAAAAATACTAACCATAGGTGCTGTTTCACCAACAATACCACTATCTATTAAAAATACCGCTCCTTTTCCTTCGGTCTTTTGAGACGGAATTCCGGTAGCTTCTATATTATCTTTAGAATTTATTAAAATAGGAAGACTTAAATAACTGTTTAAAGGATCTAATCCTGAAGATTTACCATGAAAAAAAGATTCCATTTCAGAAAAAACAGCTTTTAACTTTAGCAGTTTTTCACGTGTTAAATTCTCTAAAACAGTAATTTTATCATTGGCATATTTATCGTAAATCGCAGCCACTAACGCACCACTACTTCCCACTCCATATCCTTGCGGAATGGAAGAATCAAAGTACATTCCTGCCTCAACATCACGTTGTAATGTGTCAATATCAAAAGTCACTAAATCTTTATCTAATTCCCTTAAATACACTACAAAACGCTTTAAACTCTCATTTGAACTTATAGCTTCTGGTGTAGAATTATTTTCTGCTTTTAATGCTCCATTATAAAAATTATATGGAATAGATAAGCCTTTAGAATCTTTAATAATTCCGTACTCACCGAATAAAAGAATTTTAGAATAAAATAGTGGTCCCTTCATGTATTGTAAACAGTTACTTTAACAAATATACGTATTAAAATTATATTTGGTTGGCTCCATGTCCAATTTGATCGCAAATATAATGTCCGTTTTGACAATAGTTAGCTAATTCATTCTTAATGAATTGCAGGACATCATCCTTTTCTTTTTCTGGATAAAGAACATGAACATTTGCTCCTGCATCTAGCGTAAAACAAATTTTTGAATCTGTTTTTTCTCTGAATGCCCAAATTTTATTAATGATTTCTAATGTATTTGGTTTCATTAATATAAAATAAGGCATGCTCGTCATCATCATAGCATGTAGCGTTAAGGCTTCACTTTCTACAATTTTGATAAAGGCATTTAGGTCTCCGGAAGCTAGAATTGTTTTCAGTTTTGCTAAATTATCATGCGCTTGGGCAAAACGTTTTGTTGCAAATGGATGACCATACATTAATTGATGACCGACCGTACTGCTCACTTGTTTTTCTCCTTTATCTACTAATAAAATAGTGTCTTGATAATTTTTAAAGTTTGCATGTACATCTCCTTCAAATTTTACACCATATAAATCAGAACTACCAACAATACTTTCATTTTTTCCCCAAACCACAAGTTCTCCTTCAATACTTCTACAAGCACTTCCTGAACCTAAACGCGCAAGGAATGATGCTTTTTGATTGAAATAATCTTGGAACTCTACATTGTCGCTCTCAGGTACAGACAGCTCCTTTTCAATACTCATTAAGCATAAGGCAATAGCACTCATACCAGATGCTGAAGACGCAATACCTGAGCTATGTGGAAAGGTATTTGATGTTTCTATTTTAAAATGATAATCCTTTAAAAAAGGCATATAAATTTCAATACGCTCAAAAAAGGTTTGAATTTTTGGTTTGAAAGCTTCGTTTTTTTCGCCTTCAAAATAAATATCAAAACTAAACCCTTGGTTATCCTTCTTTATATAAGTCATTTCGGTAATGGTTTTACAATCTGAAAGTGTAAAACTAATAGACGGATTTTCGGGAATTTGATGTGCTTTTTTCCCCCAATATTTCACCAAAGCAATATTACTTGGTGAAGCCCATTTTACGGAACCCTTATCAATATTGGAATTGTAGGATTTAAGAATAAAGTCTTGTTCTGTCATTGCGTACTAAATATCTGACCAAGACTGCCTGGAGGCAGACTTTTCAATTGCATCTTATAATTATCTGCAAAAATAAGTAAATTCTAAAGGTTCTTACTTTATTCTTCTGACAATGCAAGTAGTTTTACCATTGTCTTATAATTTCTTGACGTTGCATTGACTTTCATTTTTTTTTCAAAATAATTAACATTGAATTTTGCTCGCCCATACCCCTTTGGGCAAAACAGATAAATACAATCATTAAAAATAATATATTCATCATCTGGGTATATTTTTAGAGATGCTTCTTTAACTAAATATTCATCAGGAATTTCATTAAGTACTATAAAATAACTTTCGGCTTTTTTAATTGTTTCAAAAGGATTATTATCAAAAATCATAGATAATTCAGCTCTACTTTTAACCATAACAGGAACCACGAACCCAAAGTGATTTAAAATGGATTTCTGAATACTTTCTTCTAAAGCTTTTGCATCATTATTTGAAGATTGAAAAATAACATTTCCACTTTGAATATAAGTTGTTACATTTTTTAATCCTGATTTTAAAAGTAATTCTCTTAACTCAGCCATTACAACTTTTTTGTGTCCACCAACGTTTATCCCTCGTAACAATGCGATATATGTAATCATAAATTAATAGTCTTAAGCTTGGTAAACAAATGTAATAATACTAGCGCCTCTTACAATGTTAAACAAACAATAGAATGGTATTAGAAAAAAAGAAGGTTTATTATAACTTAAGCTAACACAACAAAAAAAATCTATAAAAAGCAATAAAAAACGTTTAAGTAACAATAGTTTTATGAAAAAGTGTAATTTTGCCCACTAATAGACTAATTACATGTGTTTCCCCAAATTGAACACTGTTATTATTTTGTTTATAGCCCTAATTACAAATGTTTCTTTTGCACAAGCACAAGAATCACTTATAAACATAAATAACAGTTCTTGCACCTTTAACAGTTATAAGCTGGATATGCTCGTAAAAAACGACAGTCTTTATAAGGCAACTGTTCTACTTAATGATGCCATACGTTTTTCTAAAAAATATAATTTTAAGGACACTGAAGCCAAATCCTACAATGCTTTAGGGCAAGTATTAACCAAAATGTCTAATTTCAAGAGGGCTGAAAGCTACCATGTAAAGGCATTAAAAATATACGATTCTCTTAACCAAGACAAAGGTCGAGACCTTTCTTACTCAGGCATACTAAATTCATATGTTTTAGGTAAGAACTATTCAAAATTTGATAGTCTATATCCAATAGCTCAAGACATATCAAAACAACTTAACAGTGAAATATATTTTATAAATCTTAGGTACAAAATAAAAAAAGACTACTACAGTTTTGATAATGCTAGCATGCTAGAGTCTAGCAACATAGGCATAACAGCTTTAGAAACTACTAATTTTGATTCCTTAAATTATTCTAAGAATTATAGAATAGAAAATCTGAAAAAGAATTTACATCAATCTTACCAGTATTACAATGCTATTGCACATGTTAAATTATCTAATTTTAAAGTAGAAGAAGATTATAAGCCATTGTTTTTAATAAATGAAGATGAGCTAAAAGCGTCTATTTCTACAGATATTAATTCCTATAGAAAAATAGCATCTTTAAATTACTACAAATACCTTTATTATACCAATAGCAATAAAAATTTAGATTCTGCCAATAAATATCTTTTAAAATCTGACACCTATAAATACACAGCACTTAATAATATAGAGCTAAAGAACATTAGAAATGGTGAGTTAGTAGATAAAATTATTAATGCTGAGCAAAAGCTAGCTACAGCAAATGAAACCCGTAAAAAAGAAGCACTAAACTCACAAATATTCTTAGTAAGTACTATTATTATGAGCCTTACTTTAGCCATAATACTTACTGTTTTTTACTTTTATTTTAAGGCCAGAAAAAATATTGTAAAGATTAACGAAGCATTAAAAGCTTCTAATTCTAAACTTATTGCCATTGACAAAGACCGCTTAGAGTTTTTCTCAATACTCAGCCATGAATTACGTACGCCAATTTATGGTATTAGTGGTTTAGCAACACTTATAGATCAAGAAAATGATGTTATTAAAAAGCAATCGTATTTAGATTCATTAATATCGTCAAGCAACTATTTATCTATATTAATAGACAATATTTTACAAGCTAACAGACTTAAATTTGACAATAAAACCCTTAGATTAAAACCAGATAAAATCGAAAAAATTGTTAGTCACGTTGTGAGCACAATTGCAGTAGCGGCTAAAAATAAAGATTTAGAGTTGATTGTTAATATTGACAAATCAGACAAAAATGAAAATATTTTGGTCGATAAAGTAGCTTTTAGTCAAATATTAATCAATTTGGCTTATAATGCTATACGTTACACCAAAAAGGGTTCTATTACGATTAATGTTATAGAAAAAAGCAGAAATGATGAAGAAATCACTTTACGCTTTGAAGTTAAAGATACTGGTATTGGTATTAAAGAGGAACACAGATCTGTTGTTTTTAGTGCTTTTGAAAACAAGACGTTTTTAAATAAAAATAGCAGTGGTTCTGGTTTAGGATTATATATTGTAAAGACCTTATTAAAAAGCCACAATGCTGATATCGATTTTATATCTACACCTAATAAAGGCTCTTGCTTTTTCTTTGAAATAACATTTCAGCTTTCTATGTCAAAAGAAAATAAAAGTACACCCACACTTTTCACACATAGAGACATGCGTGTTTTAATTGTTGATGACAACAAAATTAATCTATTAATCACGAAAAAGAATATTGAAAAAATTGAAGGTTACAGTTGCCAAACAATCTCTAATGGTAAAGAAGCGATATGTCTTGTAAAAGAGAAAGATTTTGATTTAATATTGATGGATATTAACATGCCAGACATGGATGGTTATGAAGTAACAAAGCATATAAGAATGTTTAATCCTTATATTCCTATTTTAGCACTTACGGCTTTAAATTCTTCTGAAATTTCTGCAAAAGCTGAAACTTCAGGAATAAACCAAATTATTACTAAACCTTATATTTTTGAAGATTTTAAAGCTATAATTCTATCTTATCGCACAATGTATAATCAATCCAATATTATAGATGCAGAAGCAATATAAGCTCCCGTCCATGCATTTTGAAAATTAAAACCACCTGTAACAGCATCTACATTAATAATTTCGCCTGCAAAGTAAAGGTTAGGAATTAGTTTACTTTCAAAAGTTTTAAAATTTACTTCTTTTAAATCTACGCCTCCAGCTGTTACAAACTCTTCTTTAAACGTGCTTTTTCCTGTAACCTGAAAAATCGCTTTTGTTAATTGCTCTGCTAAATCTTCTAATTGCTGTTTATTAATATCTGCCCAACGTTCATTTTCTCCAATATTGGCTGCCAGAATTAACTGTTTCCAAAGGCGTTTTGGCAAATCAAATTGTGTTGAATTAATAAGGGTCTTTTTGGCATATTCTTGTTTGCAATTTTTGAGTTCGTCTAAACAGCTCTCAGTATCTAAGCTTATAAAATTAACTTCGATTTGAAAGTTGTAATTCCGCTTTGCTAATTCCACAGCACCAAATGCAGACAGCTTTAAAATCGCTGGCGCACTCATACCAACATGTGTAATTAGTAATGGTCCATTAGACTCTAAATCTGTACCAACAACTTTAACTTCTACCTGTTTTGCTACAACACCTGGAATATCTTTAATGCGTTTATCTTTAATATCAAAAGTGAATAGCGATGGTACTGGTTGTATAATGGTGTGTCCTAAATCTTCGAGTAATTTCCAGATTTTAGGATTACTTCCTGTAGCCATTAATACCTTTTTAGATTGAAAAACTCCTTGCGATGTTTCAATTTTAAAACCATCTGTTAAAGTATCAATAGATTTTACAGCATGATTATACAATACCTCAACACGATGCTTTTCTGCTTCGTTTAAAAAACAATCTATAATGGTTTGTGAAGAATTTGAAACCGGAAACATTCTGCCGTCTTCTTCAATCTTTAACTCCACTCCACGTTCTTCAAACCAAGCAATAGTATCTCCTGTCATAAACCTATGAAAAGGGCCTAAAAGTTCTTTTTCTCCTCTTGGATAATTTAAGACCAATTCAGATGGAATAAATTCGGCATGCGTCACATTGCATCGCCCACCTCCTGAAATTTTCACTTTTTGCAAACCTTCTTTACCACGTTCTAATATGGCAACAGACAAGTCTGGATGTTGTTCTGCAATGTTAATAGCAGCAAAAAAACCTGCAGCTCCTCCTCCTATGATAATGATATCTTTGTGATTAGACATTGATTGGTATTGATAATTTTGTTGAACCTTTACTACGCTTCAAAATTTATATTCTGATGGATTAATATTTTGAAGTTTGGTAATATATGATTTTATCAGTTCAATATCTCTATCGTTGTTATGATTATCTAAAGCATCTTTTTTAAGATTAACAATTTCCTTGATAATCACTTCTTTGTAATTTTCGTCTAATATATTATTCTGCTGAAGTAAATACTGAAACATAACAAATAACTTCTGAACCACAATAACATCATGTTTACAGTAGGTTCTAAGGGCTGCCATAACGTTATATAGCAATTCCTCGAAGCTTACAGTATTGATGTGGATTAATGCTTTCTCATCGTCATTAAAGTAATAACTATGATCCTTTTTTGTCATTCGTAATGCAAATAACTCAGTAAGATAATCTATTGCATTAATACAGGTTCCTGGATCGTTTATTCCTGGCGACATAGCTTTTACAGCAATTTCTGTAATTTGTTTAAAGGCAAGCACATAATTATCTTCTATAAGTTCACTGTTAGAAAAGGTTATGGAGTCTAAAAGTTTCGACTCTAAGTCTTCATCATCTCCCATGTGATCACTCGCTTCTCCTTTGTACTTTATAACCGGAATTCCTTTAAGAATATAAGCTCCTTTTATGGGCACAACTTCTATCATTAAGTCATGAGATTCTGCTAAATCTGCCAATGCTTTCAAACTGACATCTTGCATGTATCCCGTAGAATTAGCCATAATATTCTTCCAATCTGACGTATCTTCAAAACCGGCATCGATATGCTTTTCTGCTTCAACTAACTTCTCTAAACGTAATTTTGATTTTATAAAAATCTTATCCATAATTGTATTTACTTGGATTTCTTGAGAAATAGAATGGATAAAATAGATAAAAGCGCCTAAACTTAAGGTCATAAAAACAATACTTAATAAGACCGAAAAACCTGGCATTTGATATTTGTCTCCATTTGGTGTAATAGACACTAAAGTAAAAATACAATAGAGTAATGCAGCATTATATGTTCCAAGAATAATTTGGTGTCGTCTGTTAGATATCAATCCTGGCAGTACTCTTGGTGAAAAATTACTAGATGCTTGGTTGAGAAGAATCATTACTAATGAAAAACTAAACACCATAATAGATATTAACCCTGCAATAAATGTGGTTAATAAACTTCTTGCGGTTTCAGTGTTATTTACAACTAAGACCGGATAGTGTTTTACTAGGTATTTAGAAATCCCTATGCTTTCTAGATAAATCATTAAAAAAGCAAACAACAATCCAAATAGACTGATAATAGAAGGATAAAAAGCAATATTACTCTCTAACTTTTCTAATGAATTAAAGAT
Organism: Winogradskyella damuponensis; assembly: GCF_039538385.1. Classification (NCBI taxonomy): domain Bacteria; kingdom Pseudomonadati; phylum Bacteroidota; class Flavobacteriia; order Flavobacteriales; family Flavobacteriaceae; genus Winogradskyella; species Winogradskyella damuponensis. The sequence continues at coordinate 105,545 of NZ_BAABCB010000030.1, forward strand.
TTTATAAATGTATTTCTTCACGACTCAAACATTATAATTATACTCAATTATATTAAGTATGATAATTAAGGTCTAAGAAACATTAATTTAATTTGAATATTTAACTGTTATACAGAAGATTGTAATTGATATCGTAGAAATGGCTTTTAATTCTAAAATTAGAAATAAACGCCTATACAATTTTACTAGATATACTAGAATTGATATTTAACTCAGGTGTCTATGCGCTTATACAAATTGTTGAAGGTATTACACAAGCCATAAACATTATGCTGCTCTTTTTATGATCTGTTGTAAACTTATTAAAACCCTAATTTACCATAAGTCCAATTAGAACCATCACTAATAAAAATAAGTGTTTTATTTGCATTTCCACCTCCTACAGCTGTTGTCATATTTACAACATTTGTCCCAGAAGTACTATCTCCAGCAAAGAACTCTACACCAGCTCCAAAAGTATAGATATCAGCTTGTATTGAGTCTGCTATATTTCTAAGCACATATATTCTTCCCGGAACAGTTGTAGCATCAGGTAAGATAAATTCTTCATTAGATACCGTTGGAGTCAAATTGATATAAACTCCATCATCAATAGGTGTAGCAGAACCACTAGGTCCTCCATTTAAACTTACAACTTTGAGAGATAAATTACCATTAATATCTAATGTGCTTTTTGGGTCTGCTGTCCCGATGCCTACTTGAGCATTAACACTATTAAAACACAGTGATAATACGATTATTAGAAGTATATTTTTCATAAGGGATAAAAAATTACATTAATATTATTTCTTTTTTAAACTGATAGCAAATCCTCCACCTTCAGCTAATTTTAAAGTTAATTGAGAGGTTTTATCAAATTCAGTTTTTTCTATTTCTATATCTAGTGGATTGTTATTCCAATGGGCATTTTCTCCATCTTTATAAATGATAGCTTCATAGGATTGATCTTCGTCTAAAAAACTAAAATCTAATTTTAAAGATCTTGCATTTTCGTCTGTAATACCTCCTACAAACCAATTTCCAGTCTCTCTTTCTTTTCTTGCAATAGTCACATAATCACCGACTTCACCATTTAAAACTACTGATTTACCCCAATCTACACCAACATCTCTGATGAACTGCAAAGGTTTAGGGTTAGCTTCATAATGTTCTACTAAATCGGCTGCCATTTGCACAGGACTATAGATTACCACATACAAAGCCAACTGCTGTGCAATGGTTGTATTGACTTGATTATCCTTTTTATATTCATCGAATTTTATATTGAAAATACCTGGCGTAAAATCTATTGGTCCAGATAACATTCTTGTAAAAGCTACAATAGGTAAATGCTCTGGCGGATTACCACCATCACTAGACCAAGCATTAAATTCTTGACCTCTTAAACCTTCTCTCGAAATTGTATTTGGATAGGTTCTTCTTAAACCCGTTGCTTTTATAGGTTCATGTGCATTGATAGCAACTTGATACTTTGCTGCTTTTTCTACTGTATGATTATAATGATTCACCATGTATTGCCCATGATGATATTCGCCTTTTGGTAATATTTTACCAACATAACCTGTTTTAACCGTATGCATACCGTATTTCTGCATCAACGCAAAAGCGGTGTCTTGTTGTTTGGTATAGGTTTCTGTAGCTGCGGAAGTTTCGTGATGCATAATAATATCGACCCCCTTTTTCTTTCCGTAACGCACCACCTCATCAATATCATAATCTGGATATGTAGTTACAAAATCAAAGACGCCTTCTCTATCTTCAAATCCAATCCAATGTTCCCAACCTGTATTCCAGCCTTCAACTAAAACACCTCCAATGTTATTTTTGGCAGAAAAATCAATAAAATTCTTAACGTTTTCTGTCGTTGCTCCATGTTTGCCATGTGCTTTTCCTGTATCTGTCCATTTAGCATCCACCTTTTCCATACCATAATCCCATGACGATTTCCCTAAATGCATTTCCCACCAAACTCCGGTATATTTCATAGGTTTAAACCATGACACATCGCCAAGTTTATTGGGTTCATTTAGATTAACAATAAGCTTAGATTCAATTAAATCTGGGGCATTATCTGTAATTTGAATGGTTCTCCATGGAGTATGAAAAGGAACCGTACGTTTTACTTTATAATCGTTGTTTTTGGAACCTACTAAATTGCTTTTTAGATTAAGGTTTTCTGTATCAACTTTTAAGGTCATACCGGAATAATCAACCAAAGCAGCTTCATGAAAACTTAGATGTATTCCATCGTTTCCAACCATAGTTACAGGTGTATTCACCGCATTCTCTGGAATATAAGTTTGTGCTAAATTTTTATGATTAGCATACTGCAAAGCATCAATTTCAGAAAGGTTTGTTGTGTTATATAAATGTTCGTAAATATCCCAATCTCCAGGGATCCAAAAAGTTTTATAATCTTCTGTTAGGTTAAATTCGGTGTGTTCTTCTGTGATGAAAACCTCACCTCTTAATCTTGCTTGTTCTGGAAATTCGTATCTAAATCCAATACCATCATCGTAAACTTTAAATACAATATTTAGAAAACGCTCTGGTGTGGTTTTCTCTTGAAGCTCAACTCTTAATTCATTATAATTATTAACCACATCTAACTGTTCTCCCCAAGGCATCTGCCAAGTTTCATTAAAAGTTGAAGTGCTTGTATTTTTTACAATGAAATTCTTATGAAATGCTGGTACATCTTTAAATTCAAATCCTAAATATGACGTATCTACAACTGTTTTAGTATTGAATTTAACCTTATAAAATGGTCGTCCTGCTTTGTTCAAACTAAAATTCACAACGACCTTTTTATTTGGCGATGTGATTTCTGTAGTCTGTATTACATTATCATTACAAGAAAGTAATGCAAATGCGACAACTAAGGTTAATAAATACGTCTTCATAAGTTGAACAATATTATTTAAGATCTACCAAGTTTTTAAAACCTTAGAGATCTAGTTTATTGATTATTTCTTTTCTAACAACACTATTTCAAATGGTGATTGAATCGTAATTGTTCCTTTTTCTACCACTTGAGTTTGTCCGGAATAAGCATCATGTAAAGTGTCTCCATCTTCAAAAACTTTAGAGACATCGATTATTTTTTCTCCTTGCTTTAAGTCTAAGCCAACTACGACCAAATCCTTATAATTTCCTTTTTGATAGCTTCTATAAAAATAATATGGAGAAGCTGTAATCATTTGATGCTTTCCGGCACCAATTGCTGGGTGTTTTGCTCTAAATTGACCTAATTTTTGCCAATGTGTTAATACGTCTTTGGTATGTTGTCTTTTAGCAATAGAATCCCAATTCATCATTGAGCGTAATGTTGCATCCCCTTCGGTTCCTTCTACTATGAGAGAACGCGATGATTCATCTCCATAATAAACTTGAGATGTTCCTGGCGATAACAATAATTTATTAGCTGTTTCAAAAGGCTTTTTTCTTTGAGCATCAAATGGTCTTCCATCATCATGAGAGCTTAAATAATTTACAGTTCCAAAGCCTTTTAACTCATCATTTAATATGGTATTATAGTGTTTAAATAACTCTTCATAATTTTTATCTTTTGAATTGTATTTAAACTCAAAATTTATCAAACTTTGAAAACTAGGTGGATTAAAGTAATTTACTTTTCGATCACCAAAATCAAATTCCTGACCAGAACTTACACCATAATTATAGACTTCTCCAAGGAGGTAAAAAAGGTTGTCATCTAACACCTTTTCTGGATTTTGTTTTTTGTATTGGGCAAATGCATAATCACATTCTACTTTAAACTCTTCCCAAACGTATTCTTCAACATGTTTTACAGTATCTACTCTATAGCCATCGACACCGAATTCTGTGATGTAATCCGTTAGCCATTTCATAATATAAAAACGTGGAGCTCTTGGATGCCCTGTTCTTTCAAAGAATTCATTAAGTTCTTTTATCTCTTGTTCGTAACGCCCTTCGGCTTTCCATTTTTCTACTAATTGTGGTGGCAATTCTACATTATTGTTACTCTCAGTTCTAATATCTGGTAGATTAGCGACCAAAGTGCAACTTATGGTGTTTTCATAATCTTCATAAGAACATTGCTTATCTGTTCTCACCCACTCTTCTGGCCAAACTGGATCTTTTTCAGTTACAGGACCTGTATGGTTAATTACAGCATCTAATACAATTCTTATGCCTCTAGCATGTGCTTCTTTTACTAACGCATGCAAATCTTCTTTTGTACCAAAATTAGGATCAATTTTTGTCCAGTCTTTTGCCCAATAGCCATGAAAACCATAAGAGACTCCTGTTCCTTCATCGGTTCCTCCGTGGATTTGTTCCACTATTGGAGTCATCCAAATCGCATTAATTCCTAAATCGGTAAAATACCCTTCTTTAACTTTTTGAGTAATTCCTTTTATATCTCCTCCTTCAAAACCTCTCAATTTTCCGGTTTTTTCTGATCTATCAAAATTAAAATCATTTGATGTGTCCCCATTATTGAAGCGATCGATTAATAAAAAATAGAGATTTGCACCTTCCCAAATAAATGGTATTTCTACAACTTCGGGTGTTTCCACAGTAGCGGTTTGGTTTTCTGTGTCTTTATTTTTGCAACTCAAAGTGACAAGAATTATAGTAAATAAAAATAGTTTTTTCATATGTATTGCCCACGAAAGTGGGTATCTTTTTGATTATCGGTATTAGACCCGCTAGGTTTACAAAACCTGCTAGGTCTTTATTTGATTTTTAAAATAAACGACTCCAAAGGTTTAATATCAATTCTGACTTGTGCTTTACCATTTTCAACTTTTAAAGTTGAAGTATATGTTTTATACAATTGGTCTTTTACTTCGTATTCACCATCTTGAAGTTTTAATTTTTGAACTAAATCTTCTGGTAATTGCAACTCAAAACCATAAGTATTATCTGCATTAAAGTTTGAAATAATTATTAATTTTTCATCATCACTCCAGCGAACAAAAGACAACACTTTATCATTATACCATTCCGTATTTTGGTGATTGTAATGCTGAATATCTTGATACTCTCCCATTAAGGCCGAGCTATTGATGGTAAAAGTCAATAAGCGTTTATAAAAATCTCGAAGCTCTAATTCTTCTGTTGTAGACTGCCCTCCATCAAACTGTTTATTATTAACCCAACGAACTACACTTGGTACAGAGCCATAATCGAAAATAGATGTTCTCGTTGGATCTCCAAATCCTAAATCTTCGGCGCCTGGCTCACCAAACTCTTGTCCAAAATAAATCATAGTTGGTGCTGTTGATGACGTTGCCGAAACCACCATTGCGGGTTTTCCTTTGGCTGCACTTCCTGCAAAATCTGGACTCGCAATACGTTGCTCATCATGGTTTTCTAGAAAATGAAGCATATGGTGTTCTATATCACTTAAATCTTTCAAGATTGGAGGAATATTATCTGTACTTCCATGACCTTGCATGACGTGTTTTAAGGTATCATACAATTGTACTTTATCATACAAATAATCCATTTTTCCTCTTTTGATATAATCTCTGTATAAACTTGGATTGTAAACTTCGGCTAATAAGAACGCATCTGGATTTTCCATTTTAATATGCGAATTCATATAACTCCAAAATTCAACAGGTACCATTTCTGCCATATCATAACGGAAACCATCCACTCCTTTGGCAGTCCAATACAAGGCTATGTCTTTAAATTTTAACCACGAACTAGGAACTGTTTTACCTTTCCAAAATTCGAAGTGTTTTTTGTAATCTTCAGTATCAAAACCATCTGGTAATTCATCAAAGTCTTTTCTTCCTTCTGGTGAAATTCCATAATTTACTTTTACAGTTTCGTACCAATCGTTCATATCTGGTTGCGATGCACGTGAACCATTACCTGTCCATTTTGCAGGCACTTCTTCAAATTTACTATCTGCTAAAGGATGTTGCTCACCTCCTAATGGTTGGTAGCCATTTTTCCATTCTGGCACTTTAAATGCTTCACCTGGATTATAGTAAAAATTATTATTGACGTCGTAGGTTTTAGTTGTATCATCTTCGGCTCCAAAATCGGTTGTGCCTTCAGGATTAGTTAAACTTTGATAATTACGCGCTACGTGATTTGGAACGATATCAATAATCACTTTTAATCCGGCTTTGTGTGAGCGCTCTATTAAAGCTTCAAATTCTTCTAATCTGTTGTCTACATTTACAGCTAAATCTGGATTAACATTGTAATAATCTTTAACTGCGTAAGGCGAACCTGCTCTACCTTTTACAATATCTGGATCGTCGTTTGAAATTCCGAATGCTGTATAATCAGTAATTACATCATGATGTGGCACACCTGTATACCAAATATGCGTAACTCCTAAATCTTTAATTTCATTTAAAGCTTTATCTGTAAAGTCATTGAACTTTCCAACTCCATTTTCCTCGAGTGTTCCCCATGGTTTATTAGTGGTATTTGTGTTTCCAAATAAACGTGTAAACACTTGGTATACGACTTCTTTCTTCTTCATGCTTTCTTTTATTTCACTTTCATTACGACTATGATCAATGTCTAGCTTCTTCGTTTCATTCTTACACGCAAAAAAGCTTAATACAATTAACAATGCTGTGATTCTTTTACTATTTTTCATTAGGATTATTTTTTCAGTTTAACTGTAATTACAGCTATTTCTTCAGAACTCTTTTCTATTGGAATTCTTACTGTTTTTAATGTTTCAGACCAATCAAAATCGTCATGTCTTCCAACCATAACGCGTTTGGGCTTCTTATCTAATCCGTGAATGGTTAGATAATAAGTTCTGGATTTAGGGCTAAAATTCTTTCCTGTTTTATCAGTTATAATAAATTCTAGTGTAGACCCCTTAGAAGTCATTTCTAAATTTAAAATTTCATAATCTTCGTTAGCAATGGCATTTGCGGATTGACCATCGTCGATATAAATTTGTCGGCTACTTTTTAAAACTGAAGCATCATGATAATAATCAATTTTATAAACCGTGTCATCATATTTTGCAGTGGTTTGAATCACATTTGTATGCGGTAGAAAAGCTCCTGCTCTTACGTATGTCGGAATTGAGTTTTCTTTTAATGCTACCGATTTTGTTTGTCCACCATTTATTTTTTCATCCGTATAAAAATCAAACCAGACATTCTCCTTTGGAAAGTAAACGTCTTGTTCTGTTATCGCTGCTTCTAAAACAGGTGAAACTAAAATATCATTTCCCCATAAATAGGTTTTTGAATAGTTAAACAGTTCCGAATTATCCGATTCTTCAAAAAACAATGGTCGCATTAATGGTTTCCCAAATTTGGTATTTTCATACACCAAATTGTAATTGTACGGCAATAATTTATAGCGTAATTCAATAGCTTGCTTGGCTAGTTCTTTTGCTTTTTCGCTTCTAAAAATGGGTTCGCTTGGCACATCTTCTTGAGCATGTGGTCTAAATATTGGATTAAATACTCCGTACTGCAACCAACGTACATAAAGCTCATCATCTAAATTAGCACCCGCAAAACCACCTAAATCACTATGCATATACGCTAATCCTTGCATTCCCATTTGTAGTGCAATTTCAGGTTGACTTTGTAAACCACCCCAAGTTCTATTTACGTCTCCTGACCAAGGAATTAATCCATAGCGTTGTGAACCTGAGTAGCCCGCACGCATTAAGATGAATGGTCTTGTATTTGGAAAATCGCGTTGGTAGCCTTCAAAAACTAATCTTGCCCAATCGTGGCCATAAATATTATGAACTTCATCTGCACTACCTGTTTTATGTTGTACCCAATTGGGGTGCACTTCTGGCTCACCCAAATCGCCCCAAACTCCAGCAACTCCTTTATCGGCTAATCCTTTATAAATATTCCAAAACCATTTTTCAGCATCACGATTGTAAATGTCAATGAGCCCTGTATTCCCAAAATAGAAATCATATTTTGCAGGGTTTCCAATAGAGTCTTTGGCCAAAATGCCTTTTTCAACAGCTTCATCCCATTTTTTAGACGTTGATAAAATAAACGGCTCTGTGATGGTTATTGTTTTTACACCTTTAGTATTGAGGCGCTTTACCATGCCTTCAAAATCTGGAAAAGAATCTCTAAAGACTTCCAGATTTCCCATAGTTCCTTTTAATTCTTTTCCAAACCAATATAAATCGAGAATAATAGCATCTACAGGAATTTTTTCATCATTAAATTTAGCGATGGTCTGTTCTACTTCTTCTTGAGAATGGTAGCCAAATCGGCTTGAAAAATTACCCAATGCCCAACGTGGTAACATAGGTTGCTTTCCTGTTAAATCGGTATAAACATCCATCATATCTAACCAAGAATCACCCACGATGACTTGGTAGGTTTTTCTACCCGAAATGGTTTCGTATTTTAAGGTATTATCTCCGTTACTATCTAAATCTAAAAAACCAATTGGTGCATTATCAAAATGCAACATGTACTGTTTTGAAGACACTACAATTGGCATGGTGTAATTCATTAATTCACTATGGGTCTCATAACCATAATGTGCTCTGTTGTATAATTGTAATCGGTTACCGCGACGATTCATTCCTAATGCTCTGGCACCACCACCATATAAAACTTCGTCTGTTGTAAGATTGAAATCTATAGTTTCTAAACTGTCATTTTTCACATAACCTTCTTTTTCTGAAACAATAAATTTGTCTTTGTAATAATATGAAATTTGAAAAGGGCTTTTTGTAATGGCAACGTATAAACCTTTGGTTTTTAAAACAACATCATTGCCTCTATCGGTCATTTCAAAATACGAATTGTAAGGCTTTGCCACTACAGCATGAGATTGTGCTTTTAAGTATTCGCCTTTAGGCACAAAAGTGGTTTCAATAATATTTGAAGAATAGGGTTTGATAATATAATAGCCATCGTTGACTTCAACTTTTAAATCTAAGCCCTGTTTTACAGCGCTTTTAAAAACCCTATTAGTATTTTGAGCATTTAAAAGAGTAAATGAAAAGAGGGTTACAATAAATAAAATTATGTTTTTCATTTTTAAGTTTTTGAATTCTGACAGACGCATTCCATCCATCTTCATATCTATTTCGTTTTCTTGGTTAATGTCCCTAGTAAAAATTCTAAAGGTTGATCTAATCGTTTATTCCAAGAATTTTCAGAATGATCTGTACCTTCAAAAAATAAGTTCTTAGCATCTAATTCTGTATAGCCTTTTGCTTTTAAAATGCCATCTACTCTTTGAGCGTACTGTGGATAATGGGCATCTAAGGTTTTATTACCATAATCGAAGTATAATTTGTGCAATCCCGCTTGTGGTAAGTTGGCTTCCATATATTTAAAAATAGCTTCAGGAAAAGGGTTATTTTCTCTTGGTGCTGCACCAACCCAATGTGTAGACAAACATGCTGCACCTCCAAAAACATCTGGATATTCACTCACAGCATACATAGACATTAAACCTCCCATACTAGACCCCATTACAAAGGTATTGTCCTTGTCTGTAGCAACGGGATAGGATTTATCAATAGCAGGTTTTAATTCTTCTACTATAAATTTCAAATAATTATCGCCATTAAATTTGGAATCTGCATTGGCATTCGCAGCTTCCTTGAACAAGTTTTCTTGAACAGATTCATCTAACATTTCAAATGCCTTTTCAGGAAACAAATCTTGCCAGCGAATTCTAGGAATATTATGAATCCCAACAACGATAAAATCCTTTACAGTACCTTCTAACATTAACTTTGAAGCCCATTCATCTATTTTCCATTCTTGCTTATTCCAAGTGGTAGTAGAATCGAATAAATTCTGACCATCGTGCATATACAATACGGCATATTTTTTATTTTCAACATAGCTTTCAGGTATCCAAATATCTACCGCTCTTGGTTGAATATATTTAGAAGGAAAACTATCGACACGCAAAATTTCTCCTTTAAAAAGGGTCGCACTCTTTACGTGTATAAAATTTGGTGTTGGCGTATTTACGACAATTTCAGATTCAGTATCATTAACCTCAGTTGTTTTTGTGTCTTCTTTACATGAAACCATGAATAAACTACACAGCAAAATTGATATTACAATTCTCATCTTAATTAGATTTGGTGGTTAATATAACACTTCCTTTATTAGCTATTTTTATGCTAGTATCCCAAATTATTATTTCATCTGAAATAATATTTTTTAAGCTCTTTCCATCTAAACCTAACTCTTCAAATCTATCTAAATCTAGTTCTAGCGGATTTTCATTTTTATTAATAATATGCACAATGGTTTCATTGCCTAAAATTCTAGCTAAAACATAAACTCCATCTTCTGGTGCAAAATGCATGGTTTTCCCATTGTGAATAGCCTTGCTGTTTTTCCTGTAATTTAGGATTTGTTTAAGATAGACTTGCATGTCTTTTTGTGCTGCAGTTAGTCCTTCTCCTGAAAATGCATTTACAGTATCACCTTCCCAACCTCCTGGGAAGTCTGTGCGAATTAAACCATGATCTCCAGGATTATCAAAATCGTCCATTAAAATTTCTGTTCCGTAATAAATCTGTGGAATTCTTGGCATCATCAATAGATAACTCAATGCCATTTTAGTATTAGTTATATCGCCTTTAAATTCTGTAAAAACACGACTCTTATCATGGTTGTCTAAAAATACCATAATATCTTTTGGAGAGGTATAGGCAAAATCATTAGCTAAGCCTTCATACATTTTAACAAGTCCTTGATCCCAAGATTCATATTCATTTAAGGCATCTACGATATGTTTTTGCATGGCAAAATCCATGGTCGATTTTAAATTAGAATTGTATTTATCGTTGTTATGGTGTCCTTCTTGCCAATACCCTATTAATAATGGGTTGTAACTCCATTCTTCACCTACAATAGAAAAATTGGGATATTCGGTCATAATAGCTCCTGCCCAATCACTCATAAAATCTTTATCAGAATATGGATAGGTATCTTGACGAATACCTCCTAAACCTAAAGTTTCGACCCACCAAATACTATTCTGAATAATATAGTTGGCCATAAATGGATTGCGCTGATTTAGATCTGGCATATCAGACACAAACCAACCATCAGCCATCTCGCGATGATCGCTTTTAGAGGCATAAGGATCTTGATTGGTAGTACGTCTGTGGTTGGATGTTTTAGTGACTTTCCAATCCCAGTTATCTATATGTTCTTCGTATAACTCTTGATAGTTTACCCAATCTTTAAACGGTAAATCTTCCATCCACCAATGGTATAAACCACAATGATTAGCCACCTGATCCATGATGAGTTTCATATCTCGCGATCTTAAATTATCGGCTAATTCTCTATACGTTTCCAAGGTTCCAAAACGTGGATCGACTTTATAAAAATCTGTCATAGCATAGCCATGATAAGATCCATTGGGCATATCATTAATTAAAACAGGACAGGGCCAAACGGCAGTAAATCCTAAATCTTCAATATAATCTAGATGCTTTGTAATCCCTTGAATATCGCCTCCATGTCTTGCATAATTATCTGTTCTATCAATACCTTGTTGAAGCAGCCCTTCAATTTCATCATTTTTAGGGTTGGCATTTGCAAAACGATCAGGAGTGATTAAGTAAATGGCATCTGAACTGTCAAAACCAACGTAATCTTCTGCCGGTTTTTCACGAGATTTTAGTTCGTAAGTTTGAATTAATTCTGAACCGTCTTCATGTTGGAATTTAATATTGAATTGCCCTGCTTTTGCCGTTTCAGAAATCTCTAAATCTAGAAAGAGATAATTAGGACTGTCTGCTTTATGAACTTTAATTACAGAAACACCTTGATAAGACATTTTAGGTGTAGCCTTCCCTATATTAGGATGCTTAACTAAAAGTTGAAGGTTTTGATTTTTGAAGCCAATCCACCAATGAGGTGGCTCCACTTTTTCGATATCGTTTTGAATTTCAGTTACAGGTTCTGAAACCACTTTTTCCTCAGATGTGGTTTCTTGACACGAAAACACAGTTGCAACTAGTAGCGTTAATAGTGTTAGTTTTAGTGTTTTCATTGTAATTTATTTTAAAAAAGAAACAAGTTGTTATTGCAACCTTAAACAAATACCTACAAGGTTTTTGAAACCTTGCAGGATATTTATTTATTTTTTTTTAGACCTGCTAGGTTTTAAAAACCTGCAAGGTCAAATTAAACAGTAACCCTATTATTAGGACTTATAGCCACTTCTTTTCCATCTACATAAATGGTTAAATCTTTATCGCCTTCTAATATAAATTGTGTTTCGTTTTGGCTAACACTTACAGTGATAATTTGATGTCTAAAATTCACTTTAAACGAATAGGCCTCCCATTGTTTTGGGATTTTAGGTTCAAAAGATAAGGTATCATTTTTAACGCGCATACCTCCAAACCCTTCAACAATACTCATCCAAGTACCAGCCATTGAGGTGATATGTAAACCTTCGTGTACTTCGTGATTGTAATCATCTAAGTCTAATCGAGATGTTCTTAGATAAAAGGTATAAGCTTGATCCATACGGTCTAATTTAGCCGCTTGAATACTATGTACACAAGGAGACAATGAACTTTCGTGAACTGTAAATGGTTCATAAAACTCAAAGTGACGTTCTAATTCTTCCGTGGTAAATTTATCTTCAAAGAAATACATTCCTTGTAGTGTATCTGCTTGCTTTATATAAGGAGAACGTAAAATTCTATCCCAAGACCATTTTTGATTAATTGGTCGTTGTGATTGGTCTAAATCCTTTACTGTGATTAATTCTTTATCTAAAAAACCATCTTGTTGTAAAAACACCTTGTGTTCTTCAGAATATGGAAAGTACATATTGTCGGCTACCTTTTTCCAAAGGTCTAACTCCTCATGTGTAATTTTAGTTTTTCCAGCAATTCTGTTATAATCATCATTATAACCTTCTTTTACTTTTTCAATCGTTTCTAAGGTATAATCGATACACCATTTCGCAATATAATTTGTGTACCAATTGTTATTAACGTTGTTTTCATATTCATTTGGTCCAGTAACACCAAGAATAACATACTTATTCTGGTTTGTAGAAAAATTAGCTCTTTGATGCCAAAAACGTGCAATTCCGATTAAGACTTCAAGTCCCATTTCTGGAATGTAGCTAAAATCACCTGTATATCTATAATAGTTAAAGATGGCAAAAGCTATAGCTCCATTTCTGTGAATTTCTTCAAACGTAATTTCCCATTCGTTATGGCATTCCTCACCATTCATGGTCACCATAGGATATAAAGCCGCTCCATTTGAAAAGCCTAATTTTTCAGCATTTTCTATGGCTTTTTCAAGATGGTTATAACGATATTTTAAAAGGTTTCTAGCGACTTCTTGGTCTTTAGTTGCCATATAAAAAGGAATACAATACGCTTCAGTATCCCAATAGGTACTTCCTCCGTATTTTTCTCCCGTAAATCCTTTTGGACCAATATTTAAAGTGGCATCTGTACCTGAATACGTTTGATTTAGATGAAAAATATTAAAACGAATCCCTTGCTGTGCTTTAACATCACCATCAATGGTAATATCTGCCATATCCCAAATTTTAGCCCAAGCTTCTTTTTGGTTGTCTAATAACTTAGAAAAACCAGCTTCTGTAGCTTTGCTTAATGTGGATTTTGCTGCAGCAACTAATTCATTTTTATCGTGATCGCGATCTACAGTATAACCTCCAAATTTGTGAATAGAATATGTTTCTCCTTGCTCAACATTATAAGTATAACTGAAAGACGCTAAATTTGAATCTGTCGTAAAATTTGGTTCAGTTAATACCGATTTACCATCAATAAAAACTTGAGACTCCATAAAGGTACAGGTGTAAAAATCTGTTTTCATGGTTTTAGCCTGAATAAAGGCTTGATGATTCTCATGGCTCACATTTAACGTGTCCCAAAACTTATCGTCCCAATTGGTATCTTCGTTTGTAATTCCTGAATCTAAATATGGTTCGAAGGTAATTTCTGCAGCTGCATTTAGAGGTGTAATGTTGAAATTAATGGCTCCAACTTCATCTAAATCTAAACTTAGGAATCGGGTCGTTTTCACTTCAACTTCAATATCATTTTGAAGCGTTGCAACAAAACTACGAGACAACCAACCCTCTTTCATGTTTAGTTCTCTACGAAAGTTTTTTACGTTTTTACAAGTAAATAAATCGAGTTGTTCGTTATTAATAATGACATTAATCCCTATCCAACTTGGCGCATTTAAAACTTTAGCAAAATATTCTGGATACCCATTTTTCCACCAACCAACTCTAGTTTTATCTGGATAGTAAACGCCTGCAATGTAGCTCCCTTGAAATGTAGGGCCTGAGTATTTTTCTTCAAAATTAGCACGTTGTCCCATAGCACCATTTCCAATGCTAAATAAACTTTCTGATGCTTTAACCTGATCTGGTTCAAATCCTTCTTCTAAAATTGACCAGTTGTTTGGGATGATGTAATCTAGGTTCATTTATAATATTATTTAAAAGTCTCTTTATGAGACATTTTTTTTATGTTTAGTTTTCTATTAATGATTTTATAAAATCATCTGATATTTCTGTAAAATCATTGAATACATAGTCTGCATGACCTAATACGTCTTTGCTTCCGATACCTATGGATATCATATTGGCTGCATTTGCTGCTTCAACTCCAGCAACAGAATCTTCAAAGACAATACAGTCTTCTGGTTTTATATTTATCTCCTTAGCGGCAATTAAAAACACTTCTGGATCTGGTTTTGCTTTGCTGACATCATTTCCATCTACAATAGCGTTGAAGTCTGCTAATAAATTGACACGCTCTAAAATGGTTCTAGCATTTTTACTTGCAGAGCCTAAAGAGATCGGTTGATTATTTTCTTTTAGTGTTTGTAAAACTCTTGGAACATCGGGTAGAATTTCATTTTTATCCATCTCAGCGATATAGCTCAGGTATTCTTCATTCTTTTTACCCATAAGTTCGTTAAACAACTCTTGGGAAATGGTTTTATTTCCCCAAGCCAATATTTTTTCTAAAGAGCGCACACGGCTAACTCCTTTTAATTGTTCGTTTTCTTCTTCTGTAAAATCGATACCTAAACCTTTAGCCAGTTGCTGCCATGCTAAAAAGTGATATTTTGCGGTATCTACTATTACACCATCAAGATCGAATATGAATCCTTTTTTGTTCATTTTATTAATTTTGAATAACGTCGTCAACGTCTTTAACTTTTGATACTAATGCTGCTGCGATTAAAAAACTGATACCACTCATCATTAAAGCAAATATGGCTTGATTTCCGTATGCATATTTAACTAGAGGTCCACCAATTAAGGCATTAATTATTTGAGGAATTACAATGAAAAAATTAAAAATCCCCATATAAACACCCATCTTTTTAGGAGATATAGAACCTGCTAAAATAGCGTATGGCATGGCTAAAATACTCGCCCATGCAATACCAATTCCAATCATAGAAACGATAAGCCAATTTTTATCTGGCATAATGTAAATTGAAAGTAAACCTAATCCTCCAATAATTAAGGATATGGCATGCGTGCGTTTTCGTCCTATTTTCTTAGCGATATAAGGAAGCGCAAAAGCGTAAAATGCAGAAACAAGATTATAGACTCCAAAAAGAATACCTATCCAATCTCCAGCATCTTGATATGTAGCACTACTGCTATCTGTATAAGGTAAACCATAAATATGTTGTGCAATTGCTGGTGTTGCAAAGACCCACATTCCAAAAAGTCCAAACCAAGAGAAAAACTGGACCCAACTTAATTGGCGCATTGTAGCTGGCATTTTTCTAAAATCTTCAAAAATATCAAGTAAACTCGATTTTTCTTCACCCGCTACTTGAGTAACATCTGTATCTTGTTGTTCTTCGAAACGGTGTAGTTCTTCAGGAGAATATTCTTTTGTGGTTACAACAGTTACTAAAATTGATAGAATTAATATAACAGCTCCAATAATAAATGATAAAATTAGATTTGTTGGAACAACACCTGCTACAGTTTCATTTGAGACACCAAACCAATTGGTTAAGGCATAAGGTAACCAAGACCCAATAACAGCGCCAAAACCTATTAAAGCCGTCTGAATACTAAATCCTGCTGTACGCTGATCTGTTCTTAAATTATCACCTACTAAAGCCCTAAAAGGCTCCATAGCAATATTAAAAGAAGCATCCATAATCATTAACATTCCTGCTCCAACCCATAACGCTGGCAAAAATGCAATGAACATATCTGCTTGCGGCATTAAAACCAACCCGATGGATGCCAAAATTGCTCCAACTAAAAAATAAGGCTTTCTCCTTCCTAGTTTTCCCCAGGTCTTATCACTGTAATAGCCAACTATAGGTTGAACAATTAAACCCATTAAAGGGGCTATAATCCAAAACCAAGATAACTCGTGAACGTCTGCTCCGAAAATTTGAAGTATTCTACTTGCGTTAGCATTTTGAAGGGCAAAACCCATCTGTATCCCCAGAAATCCAAAACTCATGTTCCAGATTTGCCAGAAACTTAATCTATGCTTTTCCATTAAATAGTATGTTTTAATTAATACTATTCTGACAAGCTTAGCTTATCAAAACTTATGTGAGAAGTGAAAATATAAGTTTTGAATATGCGGTAAAGATAAAAAAGATTTTAAACTAACAATAACAAATTTCTATTTGGTAGATTCTCGCTCTATTAATTCTGTTGGAATTACAACAATCTGAAACTCCTCTTCATGGGTAGTAAATTCACTTTCTAACTTATCTATTAATAAGTCTGCAGCTTTTTCTCCCATATCTTGAGCATGCTGACTAACCGTAGAAAGACTAGGCGTTGCGTGCTTTGACAACACACCATCTGTAAACCCAATAACCTGAACATCTCCAGGAATCTCTAATCCTAACTTTCTAGCAACTTTCATTGCGCATAACGCATATAATTCATTAACTGCAAATACTCCATCAATCGCTGAGTTTAACTTAAAAAGTTGCTCAATTTCTTTTTCTAAAGCTTCTAAATGCACTTCATAATCAAGCGAATCATCTATTTTTAAAATCAATTCAGCCTTTGGCGCAATTTTATGTTCTTCTAAGGCTTCAAGATATCCCTGTGTTCTAAGCTTACCAACACTAACATAGTCTTTGGTAGTAATTAAGGCTATAGATTTACATCCATTATCTATTAATTTTTCGACTGCTTTTTTTGCACCATTAAAATCATCTACAATAACTTTATCACATTTAATATCTGATACCACCCTATCAAACATTACAATAGGCATACCTTGCGTCATCGTTTCATTAAAATGGTGGTAGTCTTGTAGTTTTAATGTTTCTTTGGACATAGACAATATGAATCCATCAATACTACCATTGGCAAGCATTTCCATATTGATTACCTCTTTAGAAAACGACTCATTAGACAACCCAATAATAACATTATAACCTCTTTTATTAGCAACTAGCTCTACACCTCTAATAACCTTAGAAAAGAAATGATGAACTATCTCAGGTATTATAATCCCAATAGTATTAGTTCTTCTGTTTTTTAGGCTTAACGCTATGTTGTTAGGTCTGTAATTATACAGTTTTGCAAAAGCTTGAACTTTCTGCTTAGTATCTTCACTAATTTCAGCGCTATTACGCAATGCTTTAGACACTGTAGAGATAGAAACATCTAATTCTCTTGCAATCTGTTTAAGGGTTATCTTTCGTTTCATGTGGTAATATTAATTTTTTATCCCTATATAATTATCGAATTTGACGATAAAATTTTTAACACGCTTATTTCATAATTAGTTTTATGAAAAAACGAATATAAGTTAAAAACTTAGTTTTGCGATTTTCGATTTCACAATTTCAGCTGCACATTATTTAAAAATTCTTAGTTTTTCATTATTTTAACACTAATCTCAATATCTAAAGAAAAGTTTTTAACACGAAAACGTTTTCGTGACTTTCGTCATATTATTTAACAGTAGAAACACATTATTTTTACATAGATTTAACCCGAGAAGTGAAAATATAAATCTATTAACTAAGCAATTAACTTAAAAACATTGTATGAAAACAGTTTTAAATGCTTTACTATTCTGTCTCGTTATGCTACCCGCAACCTTAATGGCGCAATCTACTGCCAAGGGTATTGTTACAGATAAAGCAAATGCCATGCCTATGCCAGGCGTAAATGTTATTATAAAAGGTACTTCCAGAGGAACCTCAACAGATTTTGACGGTAAATATTCAATAGAACTAAGTGAAGGTGAAGTTCTTGTATTCTCTTATGTTGGTTATACCACACAAGAGATTGTATTCACTGGCCAAACTAGTATTGATGTCGTTATTGAAGAAGACGCTTCCATACTAGACGAAGTTGTTTTAATTGGTTATGGTAGTACTAAGAAGGAAGATTTAACAGGAGCTGTAGATTTACTGAAAGCTGAAGACTTTAATCAAGGTCCTCTTGTATCTGCACAGCAGTTAATTTCAGGAAAAATAGCAGGTGTATCAGTAACCTCTGCAAGTGGTGCTCCTGGTGATGGTCAAAATATTATTATTAGAGGTAATGGATCTTTAACATTATCTAGCAACCCACTTATTGTTTTAGATGGTATTCCTCTTGACAATGGTGGTGTAGGTGGATCAAGAAACCCACTTAACGTTATTAATCCTAATGATATTGAAAGCATGACCGTCTTAAAAGATGCTTCTGCAACAGCAATTTATGGATCTAGAGCCGCAAATGGTGTTATAATCATAACCTCAAAAAAGGGTAAAGACACCGATTTTAGATTTAATTTAACGTCATCTACAACGGTTCATACCGCTATAGATAGAGTAAATGTCTTAAATGCCAATCAATTTAGAGATATTGTTACTAATCATCCTAATGCAGATGCCACTACAATTGGGCTTTTAGGAAATTCAAACACCAATTGGCAAGATGAAATTTACCAATCTGCTTTTGGTCAAGACCATTCATTTAGTGCCTTAGGTAATGCCTTTGGTGTACCAATGAGAGCTTCTTTAAGTCACTCTGATCATGATGGAACTTTAATTGGAGATAATTTCCAAAGAACTACAGCATCAATAAATTTATCACCAAAATTATTTGATGACCATCTAAAACTTGACATTTCTGCTAGAGGTAATTACACAGAAAACACATTTGCAAATAGAGACGCTATAGGAAATGCTAATACATTTGACCCTACTCAATCTATTTTTGATGCTAGTTCACCTTACGGAGGCTATTTCTCATGGATTGATACAGCAACTGGAGCACAACCAAATTTAGCCAACACTAACCCTGTAGCCTTAATAAATTTAAAAGACGATACTTCAGAGATAAGACGTTATATTGTTAATTTAAAAGCAGATTATAAATTACATTTCTTTCCTGATATTACAGCTACAGTAAGTACAGGTATAGACGAATCTAATAGTAATGGTAGAACCATAGTTTCTGAGTTCATGCCAACTTCAGACCCTATTTGGAACGGATCTCGTAGTACGTATTCTAATACATCTACAAATAAGTTATTTGATGCTTATTTAACGTATAAAAAATCCTTAAACGATATTCACAACATTACAGCTGTTGCCGGATATTCTTACCAATCATTTGAATTTGATGGTTACAACTACGATAGTGAGGCAGAAGAAATCGGAACTGATTTTGAGTTAATAGATAAATCTAAATCTGTATTATTATCTTATTTTGGTCGTTTAAATTACGATTATGATGGTAAGTATTTACTAACGGCGACGCTAAGAGCAGATGCCTCTTCAAAATTAAATCCTGATGATCGCTGGGGTTACTTCCCTTCTCTAGCATTAGCATGGAATATCTCTAACGAAGACTTTTTAGATAATAAAAACATTAATGATCTTAAACTACGTGTTGGATATGGTCAAATTGGTAACATTAATGGTTTAGGTGATTATAGATTTTTAACACGATACAACGGAAGTTTATCTTCTGCCAATTATCAATTTGGAAATTCATTTTACCAAACTTATAGACCAGAGCCTTTAAACACAGATTTAAGATGGGAAGTTGGTAGCACATTAAATGTTGGTATTGATTATAGCCTATTTAATAGAAGAGTATCAGGTTCACTTAACTTATATCAAAAACAGACTAAAGATTTAATTGCTTTTGCTTCTGTAGATCCATTTACAAATTTTGGTTCAGAAATTGACAAAAATATTGGTGATATGGAAAACAGAGGTGTTGAATTTGAATTGAATGTTATACCTGTTAGAACTGATGACTGGGAATGGTCTATAAGTTATAACTTAGCTATTAATGACAATGAGATAACAAATCTACCATTTGACCAAGCAACTGGAGGTATTAGCGGTGGAAATGGTAACAATGTACAAATACAAACTGAAGGTGAAGCACCTTATAGCTTTTACGTTTTTCAACAAGTATACGATACAGCAGGAAAACCTATTGAAGGTGCCTTTGTAGATAGAAATGGAGATAACGTCATAAATGATGAAGATAAATACATCTATAAAGATCCTTATGCAGATGTTATAATGGGATTAAACACCAACCTAAGTTATAAAAAATGGGATTTAGCTATCGTCACTAGAGCTAACATAGGTAACTATGCATATAATGATGTGTCTGCAGGTAATTCTTATTTAAATGGAATTGTTCAATCAACTAACAATTATTTAACTAATATACATTCAAGCTATTTAGAAAACGGATTTGTAAGTCAATCTAATGAAAACACATTTTTAAGT
Organism: Winogradskyella damuponensis; assembly: GCF_039538385.1. NCBI lineage: Bacteria > Pseudomonadati > Bacteroidota > Flavobacteriia > Flavobacteriales > Flavobacteriaceae > Winogradskyella > Winogradskyella damuponensis. Next base: position 126,277 of record NZ_BAABCB010000030.1, read on the forward strand.
AGTCATTATATAGAAGAAGCGTCTTTCTTTAAGATTGATAATATCACTTTAGGCTATACTTTAGATAACGCAATAAAAGATGTTTCCTTAAGATTTTATGGCTCTGTACAAAATGTTGCTACTATAACAGACTACAAAGGTTTAGATCCAGAAATTACTGGAGGAATAGATAGTAATTTCTATCCAAGACCAAGATCATTTGTATTTGGTGTTAATGTAGATTTTTAAAAAAATGAATTATGAAAAATAGAATGAAACAACTAATTTTTATCGCAGCTATCTCATTTTTCATGACTTCATGTCATGATGACTTAGATCAAAATCCAATTGATCCAGATAGTTTTACAGAACAAGATGTTTTTGCAAATGCAACTGAAGCTAAAAGCGCATTAGCTAAATTGTATGCCAGCTTAGCATTAACAGGACAAAGTGGTCCTGCTGGGCAACCAGACATCTCAGGAATTGATGAAGGTTTCTCTCAATATACACGTATGTTATTTAACCTAAATGAATTAACTACAGACCATGCTGTTGTAGGTTGGGGAGATCCTGGATTACCAGATTTACATGGTTTATATTGGTCTGCTGGTAATGACTTTACGGGAGCTATGTATGCCCGTTTAGCTCAAGAAGTGTCGTTTACGAATGCTTTTATTCAAAACGCATCTCAATTACCAGATGAAGAAGCACAAACCTTTATCGCCGAAGCGCGTTTTTTAAGAGCTTTTGCATACTATAATCTTATAGATTTTTATGCTAATGTTCCATTGGTAACAGAAATTACAACTGACTTACCATCTCAAAGTTCTAGAACGGAGTTATTTGATTTTGTAGAATCTGAATTATTAGACATTCAAGACCTATTATTAGACTCAAATGAATACGGACGTGTAGACAAAGTAGCTGCATGGGCATTACTTTCTAAATTGTATTTAAATGCAGAAGTATGGACAGGTACACCTCGCTATACAGACTGTGTAACGTATTCAGAAAATGTACTTAATTCTTCTTACGTAATAAATACTACAGATGCCAACGGCAATGGTTCTGCATACGATGAACTTTTCTTAGCAGACAATGATACTAATGGTGCACAAAACGAATTTATTTTCACACTAAACTTTGATGGTATCTATTCTCAAACTTATGGAGGTTCTACCTTTATAGTACACGGAGCAACAGGCGGAAGTATGGATCCAACAAGCTTAGGTATTAATGGTGGCTGGGGAGGCTACAGAACAACTAAAGCCTTAGTAGAAAAGTTTGAAACTAGTGAAATTGATCTTCCAGCATTAAACAGTAGTCTTGGCGGTACCCTATCTGATTGGGGGTTAGTAGGGGATTTAAATAATTGGGGAGATCCAAATGAAGATGGCAATCCTGATGAAGATGCTGATATAGAAATGTATGAAATTTCAACTAATCAATATGCTTTGTATATAGAGTTAGCTGATGGATTCTTTAAATTCAGGTTTAACGAAGATTGGGGTGTTAATTATGGAGATAATGATGCTGATGGTATATTAGAAGCAGGAGGAGCAAATATTGAAGTAACCGCAGGTACGTACTTAGTTACTTTTGATCTAGACAATTTAACTTATGAACTTACTGAAGTTATTGCTGAAGGAGATAAAAGAGCCATGTTTTATACTGATGGACAAACTTTAGAAATTGAAAGTATTCCACAATTTACTCAAGGGTATGCAGTAACTAAATTTAAAAATATTGATTCTAATGGCAATCAAGGTAGTGATGGTAGTGGAGACTTTGTTGACACAGATTTACCTATTATTCGTTTAGCTGAAATATATTTAAACTATGCAGAAGCCAACCTAAGAGGAGGTGGAGGTAGCATCGCTACTGCTGTTGATAAAATAAATGAATTAAGAATGAGAGCTTATGGTGGACCATCTGGAAATATCTCTTCAGGAGATTTAACTTTAGATTTTGTACTGGATGAACGCTCTAGAGAATTATATTGGGAAGGTCAAAGACGTACCGATTTAATCCGTTACAATTACTTTACAACAAACGGTTACTTATGGCCATTTAAAGGCAATCAACTAAATGGTACTTCAGTTAATTCATTTAGAAATATTTTCCCAATACCAACAAATACTATTGCTACTAACCCTAATTTAATTCAAAATGAAGGATATTAATAAAATAAATAAAACAATGAAAACAATAAAATTTCTAGCTTTATTGCTAATAACAGTAATTGGCTTTAATGCATGTGAAAGCGATGACAGCTTAACATATACAGCACAACCAAACGGTGAATTAGCCTTTACAAATTCATTTTTAGCAGAATATATTTTAATTCCTTCTGCTGCAGGAAACTTAGGTGAGCGTTTCACTTGGAATGATGCTGATTTTGATATAGAAACAAGTATCAACTATGAATTACAAAAATCTATCACTGGTGATTTTAGTGACATGGAAGTTATAGGTACTACAGGTGAAAATGACTATGCTGTTACTATAGGTAATTTATTAGAATATGCTGAGGAAGCAGGCTTAGATAGTGACCCTAGTACTGAAGACATGCCAGATACTGGAAATGTATATTTTAGAGTTAAAGCTTCTGTTGGTACAGAAAATTCTTTAGATATAATTTCTGAAGCACAAGCCTTAACACTAAGACTTATTGGTGGAGATGATGTTGTTGTGGAAGAGCCGTTAAAAAATCTTTTCTTAGTTGGTGATGCAACTGCACCAGGTTGGAGTGAAAACAATAACAACCCAGCTATAATTAGACATCCTGATAACGAAAACATATATAGCTATAAAGCTTATTTTGTTGGAGGAGGTGAAGGATTTAAATTACTAGAAACTTTAGGACAATGGCAACCACAATGGGGTGTTGGTGCTGCAACTGGCGAAGCTGCTGTAAATGACGGTACAGGAGAAGATCCTTCTGCGTTTCCTATAGCTACAGATGGTTATTATTCATTTACTATAAACATTGAAGACATGACTTATAGTTTAGAAGCTTATGATGCATCTGCTGCAGTTACTCAAACAACTATTGGTATTATTGGAGATTCAACACCAGGTGGTTGGGATGCTGATACAGACATGACGCAATCAACTTTTGACCCACACATTTGGAATATTAACGGTGTAGAATTAGTAGATGGTGAATTAAAATTTAGAGCAGATAATGATTGGCCTATAAATTGGGGTAGCGATACTGCTATTAGTGGTTTTGGTACTCAAGATGGCGCAAATATACCTGTTACAGGAGGTACATACAACATTTGGTTTAACGATCTAGATGGTGGTTATATCCTAATACCTGTAGAATAATTTAATTTTAGTAACTACAAAAAAGGCTATGAATTATCATAGCCTTTTTTAGATTTTTAAAAATATACTATGAAAAAAATATTACTTAATTTTTTATTGCTGCTTCCCTTAGTAGCCTTAGCACAAGTTACAACCAACCCAAGCCCTATAGTTGTTGATCAGTCTCTAACAATAACAGTAGATATAAATAGTACCGAAACAGATTGTAATGGTTTCAGTAATCCATCAAAAGTTTATGCACATCTAGGTGTTGGTAATGAAAACGATGAATATGGTATTGCTGTAGTTGGAAACTGGGGGCAAGATGATGGCGTTGGTGAAATGACAGATAACGGTAATGGTACTTGGAGTATTACTTTTACACCAAACACTTATTTTAATTTAAGCACTGCGGAACAAAACAGTGTTACCAAAATGGGTATGGTATTTAGAAATGCTGATGGATCTCAAGAATTTAAAGCAACAGGATGTGCTAATTTTATTTTTAACGTTGGAGCTTTTCAGGTAACAATGATAAATCCTTCGCCTAGTGCAAACGGAGTTATTGTAGTTAATAATGGCGCTAATACTCAAATTTTAGCTCAAAACACTGGAGGACCTGCTAACTATGAACTATTTGCTAATGGATCTAGTGTTCATACGCAAAATAATACCACGTTTTATAATGGCTATTTGTTTTCAAGCTTAACTGAAAATCAATTTTGCGAATTAGTAATTACACAAGGAGCATCAACTATTACAAAACAGTTTACAATTGTAGTAAACAATACAACTCCGACTGCCATGCCTGCAAATATGGAAGATGGTATTAATTATAATCCTAATGATCCTACAAAAGCAACTTTAGTTATAGATGCTCCAAATAAAGACTTTGTTTATGTCGCTGGTAGCTTTAATAACTGGACTCCTACGAGTTCTTATGCAATGAAAAAAGATACTGCTACTAGTAAGTTTTGGTTAGAGCTAACAGGCTTAACATCTGGAGAAATTGAAACTTATCAGTATTGGGTTGGTGCAATATCACCTGTTACAAATTCACCAGAACTAGTAAAAACAGCTGATCCCTACTCTACTCTAGTATTATCGCCTTTTGATGATCCATATATTTCGGCATCAACGTATCCTAACTTACCTGATTATCCTAGTGGTCAAGAACGTGAAGTAACCGTTTTACAAACAGGTCAGACACCATACAATTGGCAGGTAACAAATTTTGAAAAACCTAAAAAGGAAGACTTAATTATCTATGAAGTATTAATACGTGATTTTGATCAAGATAGAAATTTTCAAGATTTAATTGATAAGATAGATTATTTTAAAGACTTAAATATTAATGCCATAGAATTAATGCCTATAATGGAATATGAAGGCAACGAAAGTTGGGGATATAATACCTCTTTTCATATGGCTCTTGATAAATTTTATGGTACTGAAGAAAAATTCAAAGAATTTGTTGATTTATGCCACCAAAATGACATTGCTGTAATATTAGATTTAGCACTTAACCATGCTTTTGGAAGAAACCCAATGAATAGAATGTGGATGGATGATCCAGATGGTGATGGCTGGGGCGAACCTAGTAGTGAGAACCCTTATTTTAATCAAGTGGCTACACACAGTTATAGTGTTGGTTCTGACTTTAATCACCAACAATCAAGAACCCAATATTACACTGAACGTGTTGTACAACACTGGATAGAAGAGTTTAAAATTGATGGTTTCCGTTGGGATTTAACCAAAGGTTTTACACAAAATTGTGCCTCTGGTGATGACGGTTGTACCAATGGCTATCAACAAGACCGCGTAGATATCTTAAAACAATATGCTGATTTTTCTTGGAGCGTAGACCCAACACATTATGTTATTTTCGAACATTTAGGACAAGATAACGAAGAAAAAGAATGGGCAAATTACCGTCTCGATGAAGGTAAAGGAGTTATGATGTGGGGCATTATGAATTCCGTTTATAATGAACTTACAATGGGACAAAGTGGTAATAAAAACATTAGCAGAATGGGACACACAGCTCATTCAGGTTTTAACGGACCAAGAGTTGTTGGTTATGCTGAAAGTCATGATGAAGAACGTTTAATGTACAAGAATTTACAATATGGAAATAATAGTAATTCTTCACATGACGTTAGAGACCTAAATACTGCTTTATCTAGAATGTCTGCATTAGGCGCCGTATCTGTAATGATTCCTGGACCAAAAATGATTTGGCATTTTGGTGAATTAGGAATGGAAAACTCAATATTTACATGTTTTAATGGTACTTATAACAATGATGGATGTAAACTAGATACTAAACCTCAACCTCAATGGACGAATAACTGGATAACCGACGCACTTAGAAGTCAAATCTACAACGATTGGTCTAGACTACATGCCCTTAAAATTAATGAACCTGTTTTTGAAGGTGACTATAGCATTACTTCTGGAGATTTTACTCCAAGAATTGATATTTTTGATACTACAATTCCTTCTACAGAATTAAGAAATGTAATTATCCTAGCTAATTTTGATGTTGTTTCTCAAACTGTGAACACTAATTTCCCTCCTGGTGTTACCGCGACTTGGTACGATTTAATGGACCCATCAGGAAATACAACTGTAAGTAACTCAACAACTACAATAACAATTCCTGCTGGTCAATTCAGAATCTTAGGAAATAAACAAGCTGAAGCATTAAGTATAGATGAAGAAATTCTTTTAGGATTTTCAATCTATCCAAATCCTGCTACAACTTCTTTTCATGTAAGTACAAATGTTTCTGATATTGAAATCTATGATTTAACAGGAAAACTAGTTAAATCTTTTAAAGGTGAGTTTAACAGAACAGATAGTTTTGATATCTCTCAGTTAAATACAGGAATGTATATCGTAAAAGTAGAAAACAATAATAACCAAATTAAAACAACTAAGTTAGTCAAGCTCTAAAATTGAGTCTTTTTTGAGCATAAAAGAGTTTCTCTAGCGAGAAACTCTTTTTTTGTGGTATGTTTTAAAGTAAAAACTAATAGCTACTTCTAGGGTGTAATTATCATAATCCATAAATTAGCCTACGGTTTATAAAAAATCAATTTCATGATAGTTTTAAATTCAGCATTAAAAAAAAATTATTGGTTTCTTTTTATCATCGCTATTCTTTTTAATCTTTCATGTAACAATAGCAATTCTACTATGGATTCTTCGGATGATATACTAGACACTCCTATTGCATTTTATTATGGCGCAGACTTATCTTATGTGAATGAAATGGAAGACTGTGGCGCCATTTATAAAAACAGTAACGGGATTGAAAAAGATCCGTATACAATTTTTAAAAATGAAGGAGCAAATCTGATACGTTTACGATTATGGCATAATCCTACGTGGACCAACTATTCTAATCTACAAGATGTAAAACAGTCCATTATGCGCGCTAAAAGTCACAACATGAAGGTGCTTTTAGATTTTCATTACTCAGATACTTGGACAGACCCGACTCAGCAACAAATACCTGCAGCTTGGATTAATTCTATAAACGATACTGAAGCTCTAGGAAATTTACTATATAATTACACTTATAACACCTTAGTAGAATTATCTAATGAAAACCTATTACCTAATATAGTACAAGTTGGTAACGAGATTAATTCTATGATTCTTCAGGATGGTGATTTAGTTTGGCCTATAGATTGGAATCGAAATTCACATTTAATTAATAAAGGCATTGAAGCTATAAGAACAATGGCAAATGATAAAAATGAAACCATTGAAATAATGCTTCATATTGCACAACCAGAAAACGGACTTTGGTGGTTTGAGCAAGCCACTGCTAATGGTATTGTAGATTTTGATTGGATTGGACTTTCATATTACCCTATTTGGTCTGATTACAGCTTAGATGATGTGCAAACACCACTTACAACTCTAAAAAACACGTACAACAAAAAATTAATGATTGTAGAAACAGCATATCCTTTTACTTTAAATAATGTAGATAATGCCAATAATATTTTAGGACCTGATGCCCTTATTAATGGTTATCCTGCTTCTCAACAAGGTCAACTAGATTATCTTAATCAATTAAAATTAGTTATTAAAAATGCTGGCGGACAGGGTTTAGTCTATTGGGAACCTGCTTGGGTTTCTACAGATTGTTCTACCTTATGGGCACAAGGATCGCATTGGGATAATGCAACATTATTTGACAACAATAACCAAGCTACTCTTGGTATGAAATTTTATAATGCTTCATTAAATGACTAAGTATAATCCAAGTTCACTTCTCGTTTATATTTAAATCAGCTATTGGCATTTATTTCTAACACCAAAACAAGAGAAGTTTTCATATGTAAAAAACTAGACATTTAATAACAACCCTAATCTGAAATTTTTAAACTTTGACAATTCTAAATAAGAAACGGTAATCATTTTTAACAATTAGGAAATGTATGGACCTTTTGAAGGGGAAATAGATAAACAATCTACAATCACACTACAAAATGTACAAAATAGAACACATAAAAGACAGCCAGTCAAACCATATTAAGTTAACAAATAGTAACACCTCCTCTTACGCCAAAATAGCCTTAAATGATGGAGCAAGTTTACAAGAATTATGTATAAATAATACTGTAATAATAGAAGACCTATCCCCTTTACAATATAGCGATATGTATGCGTCGTCTATACTATTCCCTTTTGCAAATAGAATTAAAGATGGGTTTTACACTTATAATAATCAAGACTATCAATTAGAAATTAATCAGGAAGAAGAAAATAATGCGATACATGGATTGGTTTACAATAAAACATTTAAAATTTCAAACAAAAACACATCAAAAAATGAAGCTTCAATACAACTTGAGTATGAAGAATTAAACAGACCTAAAGGGTTCCCCTTTACGTATACCATTCGGTTAAATTACATTCTAAATAAAGATGGATTAAAACTGAATGTTTTATTAGAGAATACGGACTCAGAAGCATTTCCTTTCACTTTGGGTTGGCATCCTTATTTTATAAGTAAAAATTTATATGAAAGCAGTTTAGAGTTTGATAGTAATAAAAAATTGATTTTAGATGACAAATTAATTACAACAAGAGTCAAAGACTTTAAAAACGAAGAACCATTTAAAGTTAAAAACAAAACCTTAGACGACTGTTTTATTTTAAATACTAATACGGTAAAATTTACAACGCCAAGTTACGATATGGAAATATATACATCGTCAAGCGAAACTTTTTTACAATTATTCACACCTTCAAGAGCTAATACAATAGCTATTGAACCCATGACAGGAGTATCAGATAGTTTTAATAATAAGATAGGTTTACAAATTTTAGAACCTAAAAAAACCTATAGTCTAGATTGGGAAATTAAATGCCATACAAAATAATGGCAATACGTTGATTTTCAACAAAAATTGAAGTTGGTTAAAATAAAAAAGACCCTAATGAAACATTAGAGTCTTTTCTTCTTTGTACAGGCGGAGAGACTCGAACTCTCACACCTCGCGGCACTAGATCCTAAGTCTAGCGTGTCTACCAATTCCACCACGCCTGCAACTATCCAATAAATATTGGGTTGCAAATATAAACAATAGTTTGAATATACAAATAGTAAATTTTCAAGAATTACAAATCAATAAATAATATTTCTCATATTCTTAGAATAACCGCATTTCTAGTGGTTTTAAGTCTTAATTTATTTTAAATTTTTTTCTAAATAAAAACTTAAAATTCCTATCTCATTAATTTATTACTCTTATAATTCTTACTTTTGATACAAACCAAAATACATATGCAAAGTATTAATTCTTATATAACAGAACATAAACAACGATTTTTAGACGAACTTATTGAACTCTTAAAAATCCCATCTATCAGTGCTGACTCAGCTTACAAATCTGATGTTTTAAAAACTGCTGATACTATTAAGACTAGTCTTGAAAAAGCAGGATGCGACCATGTTGAAATATGCGAAACCGAAGGATATCCAATTGTATATGGTGAAAAAATAATAGATAAAAATTTACCAACTATTTTAGTTTATGGTCATTATGATGTACAACCACCAGATCCTTTAGATTTATGGAACTCACCTCCTTTTGAACCTGTGATTCAAAAAACAGAACTACATCCTGAAGGAGCTATTTTCGCAAGAGGTGCTTGTGATGATAAAGGCCAGATGTATATGCATGTGAAAGCCATGGAATACATGACATCTAATAATGAGTTACCTTGTAATGTAAAATTTATGATAGAAGGTGAAGAAGAAGTTGGTAGTGTTAACTTGGCAAAATTTGTGGCATCTAACAGAGAAAAACTCGCTAATGATGTTATTCTTATCTCAGATACAGGGATGATTGCAAAAGATGTTCCTTCTATTACTACAGGCTTAAGAGGTTTAAGTTATGTTGAAGTTGAAGTTACAGGACCTAATAGAGATTTACATTCTGGCCTTTATGGAGGAGCAGTAGCAAATCCAATTAACGTATTAACAAAAATGATTGCATCGCTTCACGATGAGAACAACCATATTACAATTCCTGGTTTTTATGATAAGGTTGAAAATCTTTCAGATGCAGAACGTGCAGAAATGGCAAAAGCTCCATTCTCATTAGATGCGTATAAAAAATCATTAGATATAGATGCCGTTTATGGAGAAGCAGGCTATTCTACCAACGAGCGTAATTCAATTAGACCTACATTAGATGTCAACGGTATTTGGGGTGGCTATACTGGTGAAGGTGCTAAAACAGTTATTGCAAGTAAAGCCTATGCAAAAATTTCTATGCGCTTAGTACCAAATCAAGATTGGGAAGACATAACACAATTATTTAAATCGCACTTTGAAAGCATTGCGCCTAATGGTGTCAAAGTAAAAGTTACACCTCATCATGGTGGACAAGGGTATGTTACTCCAATTGATAGTGTGGGTTATAAAGCGGCTTCTAAAGCTTATGAGCAAACTTTTGGTAAAACACCAATTCCTCAAAGAAGTGGTGGTAGTATTCCTATTGTATCTCTTTTTGAACAAGAGCTAAAAAGTAAAACTATTTTAATGGGCTTTGGCTTAGATAGCGATGCTATTCATTCACCTAATGAACATTTTGGGGTGTGGAACTACCTTAAAGGTATTGAAACTATTCCTTGGTTTTATAAATATTTTACAGAATTAAAAAGCTAATTAATCTTTTACAATTTTAAAGGTTGAAGCCTTTGTTTTAGAAACAACATTAATAAAATAAACACCAGAAGGTTTATTTTTAAAGTCAATTTCAAAGCTTCCTTGTCTAAAGGTATTTTTGTAAATCATTTTACCCGAAACATCATTCACTGTAATGATGAGTTCTTTTTGTTTTAGATTGTCAATATTTAAAACTGAAGTTACAGGATTTGGATAAAATGAGAGGTCTTCTTCTGTAAATTCTTCAGTAGATAAGGCATTATAAGTAATGCAATTGCTTATTTCTGTACAAAGTCCAGTAGAAATTTCCACCGCATAATTACCATTAGCTGTTGGAGAAAATAATTGATTAGTTGCACCTAAAATCTCAGTTTCAGTATCGCAATTATACCATTGATATGTCGCAGAAGTTTCGTTTGCAATTAAATTGGTGCCTACTTTTGTAACTGTATTATTCAATGCTAGCAATCCAGATTTTGTTGCCATATAAGCTGTGACTAGTTTGGTCAATTCTGTCATATACTGAAAGTCGATATCCTCTGCTCTATCATTAGAAGAATGATAATTAGGGGTTACATCATCCGTTTCCCATGACTCACCTACTAAAACAGCAGGATAGCCTTGATTCCAAAATCTAGAATGGTCACTTGCAGTTGTTCCTGGATTAACAACTATAGCATTTAAGTCTAGTGTATACGTATTTAAAATGGTTAATAAATCATCTTTTATCTCCAGAGAATTTGAAATATTACGCACATCAATATCAAAATCATTATCACCTGTGGTTCCTGGTGCATCACCATCATAACCAATCATATCCATATTTATCACACCCAAAATATTATCTCTAGTGTTTCCGTTAGTTTCATCTGCTGCCTGCGTTGCGTAATAATTAGCACCTCGTAAACCTATTTCTTCTTCATCCCAAAGGGCATAAACAATAGTATTATCTGTACATTGCTGTGATAATATTCTTGCAATTTCTATAACAGCTGCAACACCTGTAGCATTATCATCTGCACAATATGCCGCAACAGAATCATAATGCGCACATACGATATAAATATTTTCTGGATTGGTTTTACCTAGCTGTGTTGCAATAATATTTTTTCCTGTTGTATTAAAATTTTGAAGCTCAACCGTAAGATTTGGAAAAGCTGCAAGTCGTTCTTCAATATAATTTGCAGCCAAATCATTAGAACTTTGTACACGACTTATAATTGTTTGTGATGTTCCGTTAATTACTGCAGGTTGTTCGCCAGTAAGCTCATTAACCGTTAATTGTAAATTAGCATTACTCACTTCATTTATAATGTTTTGAATAGATTGTGAAAATGAAACATTAAAAAAAAGAAATGCTACTAATAAGGGGAAAATAACTCTAAAATTCATTGAAACTTGGGTTTTCATACTTAGCAAATATAGCCAATTAGAACCCTTAAGAATTGAAAATTTTGATAATTCATTTTTTAACTCTACATTTGTAGAGTTAATTCTAAAAACGTAGAGCATGCAACTTTCAAAAACCGAAGAACAACTAATGCAATATTTATGGAAGCTGGAAAAAGCGTTTATGAAAGATTTGTTAGATAGCTATCCTGAACCAAAACCAGCAACAACAACTGTTGCAACACTACTTAAACGCATGATTGGCAAAGGCTTTGTAAATTATAAAACCTATGGTAAATCTAGAGAGTATTATCCACTAGTTAAAAAAGAAGATTATTTTTCTAAACATGTTAATGGGCTTATTAAAACCTTTTTTAATGATAGCGCTTCGCAATTTGCCTCTTTTTTTACGCGTAAAACGGATCTAACAAAAGAAGAGCTAGAAGCTTTAAAGGCTATCATAGATAAAGAAATTAAAAATAAGTAATCATGGAAATCTTTGTACTAAAATTTTCGGCTTGTTTGTTAGTATTCTGGCTAGTATATGTTCTTATTTTAGAGCAGCAAAACATGCATCATTTTAAACGTTTTTATCTTTTAGGAACATTTGCTCTAGCCTTAATTATTCCAACATTAACAGTAACAGAATACATTGCTCCCGTAATTAGCAATTTAGAAACTGCACCACTATTTATCCCAATAGAACCGTCATTTGTTGAAATGCCAATTGAAGACAGGTCCTTTTTTAATCTAGAAACTACACTTTGGTTTATTTATGGTATTGGTGTTTTGCTATTTTCAATTCGATTTGTGATTAATATCGTAAAAATGCAGCAAATAATTTCTACCAATGAGAATATAGTCAAACGTTCTTTTGTTTATGTTCTATTAAAAGAACATTTAATTCCACATTCATTCTTTAAATATATCTTTTATAATAAAAATCGATACGAATCTCATAACATCCCAAAAGAAGTAATGCTTCATGAAGAAACGCATGCCAGGCAACTGCATAGTTTAGATATTATTATTTTAGAATTACTTCAAATTGCATTTTGGTTTCATCCCTTAATTTACATTTTGAAACATCATGTAAAACTCAATCACGAATTTTTAGCAGATCAAGCCGTTTTAAAACATGGATCTGATGCTAAAACCTATCAGAACATCTTATTACAATTTTCATCAAACACTCAAAATCATCACTTATCGAGTGCCATCAATTATTCATCAATCAAAAAACGATTTACAGTTATGAAAACACAAACATCAAAAACCAGAGTTTGGTTAAGTACGTTATTAGTATTGCCAATTATTGCGATTCTTTTTTACAGTTTTGCTGAAAAGGAATATGTTGAAAAAGAAACAACAGATATTGCTGATGCTATTAAAGAGGAATTAAAAGAAGTAGATGCTTATAAGCATCAGTATGTTGGAGACAATATTGTTGAAATTTATTTGGAAAAATTCAACCAATATGAAATTTTAAGAAATGATGAACCACATTATATCCACAAATCTGAATCAGAAAAAAATCAAATGGAAGATTTGTTCTCAGATTTAGGAGGTATATACTTTAGAATGTCTAAAGAGAATAAAGCAAACGTAAAGCGACCTATTTCACCTATTAAACCTTATGTTCAGATTACACTTAAAGATAAAACATACTACAAAAAGTATAAGGAGTTAACAGCTGAAGAAAAAGCCACTTTACCACCACCTCCACCTCCTACTAAAAACTCTCAATCTTACATTTCAATCCAAGAGAAACCTATAATGGTAATTCTAATAAATAGGAAAGGAGATTTATTAATAAATGACGAACAAGGATCAATTTCTGATATTGAATCTAAACTAAAAAAATTATCGAAATCTTTTGATAAGTCTAGGGCTGTTTATGTTAAATATGAAGGCACTGAAGATTCTTATAAAGTTATTAAAGACGTTAAATCTTTAATTAAAAAGTATGACTTTAAAATGATTCAAGCCGATGCATCTCAAATAGCACCTCCACCTCCACCTCCTGCAACGCAACAAACATCTAAAGGAGGTCCAAACATAGGAGATACTGAACGTACATACAACCCTTCTTTTTTAGAATACATTAATGAAATGGAACAAGAAGGTGCGTCTTTCTATTTAGATGATGAAAAAATTTCTGCTAAAGAAGCAAAAGCTATTGCCACAAACCATCAGGGTAAGCGTACAGAAATGACAACCCAAAAAGATTCTAATGGTAACTATATAGTAAAACTATCTAGTGCAGAGAATAAGAAAATCTACGCTAGAAGTATTGAGCTAAAAATTTTAAATGACGATTCTTACTTAATTGATGGTATTAAAGCAACGAAACGCACATTTGTAGATGTATTTAATCAATTACATCAAGACATTACGCCAGAAATTCGAAATAATATGATGAATATTCATGTAAAATCCACCAAAGAAATTTCTAATAAGGAAACATGGTTTATCTACAATTCACTTCAAGATTACGGATTTTATCGCATTGTTACACCAAATCAGGAAATAAACAGAGCTAAAGGCAACACGCCTTTTGCAATTGAAAGCCATTTTTCAGACCAACAAACACCATCAGCAAAAGATATTGCTGAATACAATACTTGGGCTAAAAAAATTCATAATGACAGTAAAAAGCTTTCAGGAAATACTACATTTTATCCTCCTATTAACGAAGAAGCGTTGATAAAATTCACAAAAATCTATAATAGAATGACTCCACAGCAGAAAAATAAATCTGTTGAATATCCATTTTCAGGTCTTGAGAGCAAAACTAAGGACCAACAAAAACCATCGGCAAAACAAATAGCCGAATATAATGCTTGGGCTAAGAAAATAAATACTGCTGTCGCAAAGGCAAAAGCAAACCCTAATAAAAACACTTACCCTATCGTTAGACAAAAAGATGTCGACAAACACAAGCGTATTTATAATTCTATGACAACGGAACAGAAAAAAATTGCTGAACCTTTTCCTCAATCTCCACCTCCGCCTCCACCACCAACTATTAAAACGGGAAAGGTAAGTGACAGCCAAATTGAGGCATACAATAATTGGGTTAAAAGTTTAAAAGACCCAAATGGCAACCATCTCATGGTTAAAAAAGAACATTATGAATACTTCACAGGTATTTATAACCTAATGACAGAAGAGCAACAAAAGAACTCGGAAGGACTGCCTCCTCCGCCACCACCACCTCCTGCAAAAGAAAACAAACCGTTTATCTTTAAAACTGATAGTAGTGAAATTATCGAAGTTGTAGAAGATCCTCAACCTCAAGAACAAGAAAGCATCTTACCCATAGTTAATGGTAAAACTATTAGATCAGGGAAATTATCTTTGACAAGAAATGAGATTAAGGATATAATACTCAGTACTAAAAATGGAAAAGTAACCGAATTTAAGTTCAAAATCCCTGGTATACCAACTCAGAAGATAAACAGTAATACATTAAATGTTGATGCCCTAAAGCACCTTCAAAGCGCAAAAAAAGATGATCAGCTTGTGCTGTTTGCGCTCAAAGATAGTTCTGACTCAAAGATAGCACCTATAGTTATTACTATCACTGATTAAATTAATAAGGTTTAAAAACCATAACATAGAATAAGTTAAGCCTCGATTACCGAGGCTTTTCTATGTATTGATATTAAGTATATGGATTGTTTTATTCTCACCGTTAATTCTTTATACTGTAATTCTTCTTAAAAAAAATCACATTATCCAACCCAATAACAGCTATCCTCTGCAAGTATAGCTTGTTTATGCATTTCTGTAAAATTGTTTAAAATATTAGGCCGCAAAAAGTCTGGCAGAATCTCTAAATCGTAGATTTCGTCTACTGATGTTTTGTATTTTAATAGACCTTGATAACTCTTAGTTGGTAAATGGACTATAGCAACTCCTGCATAATTAGTAAGCTTCGCGACATCTAAATGGGCAAAACTAGAGGAGTTTTGACGTAACTTACTGAGACCAATAAATAAATAATCTTTATAAAAAGACATGCCTCTTACAAAACCTTTTAAATTAATAACCTCTGTATACGATTTATTTTCAATATCAACTTCTACCAATTGACCAGTTGCAGATAATAGCAAATACAGTTTTCCGTTTATAAATCTTGGTGTATGTGGCATGCCTAAACCAGATAAAATAATTTCATTAGTGTCTACGTCTATTAACACACCTGTTTTTGTTAAATCTTTCTGCCAACTTTTAGCTGTATTTCCAGTATTAAATGCCGTAACATACTTTGGCTTACCATCCTTCATAGCCATACCATTTAAATGACATCTATCTTCAGGTTTTAATTCAGTAATGAAATCAGGTTTCCAATACGACTTAAAATTATAATCATTATCAAAAGTAGAAATACAAGAAAATAAGGTATTAATCGCATATAGCTCGTTGTCTATTCCGTACGACAAATCATGTAAATCTAATTTTCCGGTATAATTTGTACTCATTGGAAAGTACATATTAGAATACGTATTGGGTTTCTTAGGATAGTTCTTTGCTAGTATTTCTGAGTTTTTAAGCTGAATAACTTCATTTTCACATGCAATAGCTAATTTTTCATAGTTATCTGTAAAAGTAATTCCCATGGGTCTATTAAAATTCCTAGCCAATTGTGTTATTCTATCTTCATTGACAGGAGATAATGTCACAATTTTACCAGCTTGAAAAGTAGAAAGGACAATACTACATTGTAACTTATATAAAAGCTCAGGAACTTGAGGTGTATGTTCTAATTGAAATGGTGAGATAGGTTGTTCTGGATTCATTATTTGTAAATATTAAAACAAAAAAAAGAAGCTACTCCAAATTAGAGTAGCATCTTATAAAAGTTGAAAATAAAAATTAATTTTTTATTATTTTTCTTGTCGTCGTTCTGTTGTTATTATCATAGATTTTAACGTGATAAATACCTGAAGCCAAATTAGAAATATCAACTTCATTTGTATTAGCTAATTGTATGTCTATTTGTTTACCAGCAATATCAAATAACGCTACACTACTAATCTCAAAGCTTGTTTCAATAGTAAAAACATCTTTTACAGGATTAGGAAATACATGTAATAATGCTTGACTATCAAAGTCTGAGACACTTAAATTAGAACTAACTCCTTTATAAAAAGTGACAGCACCTGTACCTTGACCTACTATCAAATCATCTACTCCATCTTTATCTAAATCAACAACTGCCACTGTAGAAAGACCTGCAACAATATCCGCTCCAGCTGCCTGTAATTTAACACCAGTATTAAACACCATAGCATTACCTGCTCCTGCTGTATTCTCAAAGAAAGTTACAAATCCTGCATTTTCACCAACAATTAAATCTAAATCTCCATCCTCGTCTAAATCTCCAAATTCTGGTGATGGATAAGCTTGAACAGGACCACTAGGTTCAAAAGCAATATCTACTCCATTAGCTTGAACGTTTACTCCTGCTGCAAAAACCATAGCATTACCTGCTCCTGCTGTATTTTCGAAAAACGAAAGCGTACCTGTATGTACACCAACAATTAAATCTAAATCACCATCTCCATCAAAATCTGCAATTGCAGGTTTTGCTTCGTTTCCAACACTAATAGCTGATCCGTCTGCTGATACTGCTGAATCAAATGTAAAAGCATTATTTCCGTCATTAAGAAACAAATCTATACCTCCTCCATAAACACCCACTAAAAGGTCTAAATCACCATCTGCATCAAAATCTGCAAATACAGGAGAACTATAATCGTACCAACCTGAACTTGTAGCATTTATTAAATCTGTTGGCGCACCAAACTCCATCGTATTAACATCAAACTCTCCATAGTTTTCTACTACAATTGCAGCATCACCAAACTGACCTAAATACAATTCATAATCGGTATCACCATCCAAATCCGCAAAAGTAGGATTAGCTGCTCCTGCATAAATATCAGATCCGTTTGATTGCAATACAACACCTGCTTCAAACGTATTTAACGTTTGCGCTGAAAGTGAATTTGACATGGATAAAAAACCTAACATCGCAAAACTTGGGTACACCCATCGTCTCCATTCTGAGAATGTAAAATGCGACTTTAAAACTTTATAAAGTCGATTTAATTTATGTAATAAATTGGTTTGCGTTTTAGAAGCTAAATCCCCCCAAGACCCTTCTTGTTTCAAAGTCTCAATTTGCTTAAGCAAAGCTCGGAATTGACGCTTTTTTCTAATGAATAATTGTTTTTTCATCTCTCGTTTTTTATGATTGGTTATAAGTCTGTATTTCGCTAAATCTTATTAATAAATCATCATTATCAAATGCAATATGATGACAAATTTTCACCCAAATTAGCCATTTATTGTAACAAATGGAAACTTTTAGCGTTCTAATAGGTAATCAATCAAAAAATCAATCACTTATGTTAAAGCAATTCTTCATCCTTTGCTCTGGCGCTGACACCGATATTTTAAACGACTGCTCCATTGGCGAACAGAACAAATATGCTGGTATTGGAGCGACCGTTTTCTTCACCGCTGTTATGGCAACTATAGCCGCCAGCTATGCACTCTTTACCGTTTTTGACAACCTCTATGCTTCACTATTTTTTGGATTAATTTGGGGGTTACTCATTTTTAATCTCGACCGTTATATTGTTTCAACTATTAAAAAACGCGACAATATTTTAGACGAAATCCTTCAAGCTACACCTCGAATTTTATTAGCACTTATTATTGCCGTAGTCATTTCAAAACCTTTAGAATTAAAGATTTTTGAAAAAGAAATTAATCAAGTGCTTTTAGAGCAAAAAAATGATTTAACCCTAGCCAATCAAAACCAAATCGCTAAACAGTTTAATCCTAAAATTGCAGAACTTGAAAATGAGATTTTAGGCTTAAACGCTCAAATAGATTTAAAAGAAGCAGAAGTCAATGGGTTATACAATACTTACATTTCGGAAGCCGAAGGCACCGCTGGCTCTAAACGTTTAGGAAAAGGGCCTGTTTATAAAGAAAAACGAGATAAACACGATGCTGGTTTGGCCGAATTACAACAGTTAAAATCCGATAATAAAACAAAAATAGAAGCGATTGAAACACAAATAGCAATGCTTCAAGAAGATTACACCACTAATATTACAAAGACACAACCTGTTATTGATAATTTTGATGGTCTTATGGCACGTATTACCGCTTTGGGTGAATTACCTTGGCTACCGTCCTTTTTTATTTTTCTTTTGTTTTTAGCTATTGAGACCTCACCAATCATTGCAAAATTATTGGCACCAAAAGGAGAATTTGATTATAGATTACAAGACCAAGAAACAACAATTAAAACGTGGACCATGCAAAAGGTTGCTGAACGTAAACTGCTCTTAAAAACCGATAACGACATTAACAATAAAGTATATACTGAGATTGCTGATGAAGAAGAGGTGATGAACTATAAGCGAAAGCAGGCAAGAATTCTCATGCAAAATCAAGCAGATGCGTTTTTAAAACAACAAAAGGGTATTTTATAAAACGCCTTTAAACTTGTTAGGGTTTAATCAATCTTTTTTAGCCTGTAAACTATAATGTTACACCCCTAAAGTCCCCTCAAGGGGACAATTGTAACCTAGACTATTTTTGCTTTCATCGTAAACCGTCTATCCATTAATTTTTTAAATTGTAATTTTCTAATAATTTATATTGAGTGGATTGTCCCCTAGAGGGGACTTTAGGGGTGTTTAGTTATTCCCTGAACAAACCGCGAAAATTAATTTAAATAGTGTTCTCTAAATTGTTCTTATTTTTAGATGATAAATAACAACCAATTCTTATGAAATATTTTGCCGCCATTGCCATAGCCTTATCATGTTTTAGCTGCATTAGTATAAAGGCTGATGTTACCACAGAAACAACGCACAAAAGTAAATCTAACGAACTTGCTGAGGCAGGCATACGTTTAGTAATGCACGACCAAGAAATCGCGTGGAATAATCACGATATGAAAGGTTTTATGCAAGGCTATTGGAAAAGTGACTCACTAAAATTCTACGGAAGCAATGGACTGACCAAAGGATGGGAGCAAACATTAGCTAATTATAAAAAAGCTTATCCTACAAAATCAGAAAGTGGTACGCTAAAATTTGTTATTAATGATATTTCAAAAATTGAAGGAGATAATTATTGGGTAATGGGTGAGTATCACCTAAAACGTAAAATTGGTGATGCAAATGGAGTATTCATTATTATCTTCAAAAAGATAAATGGGAAATGGAAAATTGTAGCTGATATGTCTTGCTAAAAATATAAGTGAACATTAAAAAATAAAGTGTGTCCGAAACATTTATCTATCACCATAAATGAATTGGAAACACTTTATTAAATGTATAATAGAAATAGGCTTAAGCTGCTACAATAGCACTAGCCATTGTGTCATTTTCTTCTGATCGTTGTGGTTGATCTTCAGATTTAAAATGCTGATATAATTCTTTACATCCTAATCCTATAATAGATAATCGTTTAGATTTAGTAATAGATTCATTATGCAGTTTAGCTAATGCCATAACTCCAGCTCTATCTATACCTTTTACACGCTCTATATCTAGTAACACGTCGTCTAACTTATCAAAAATGTTAGCAAAATGCTCATTAAAAGTTTTTAAACTTAACTTATTTAAAGTTCCTTTTATTTGATAGCGGTTATTGTAGTTTGTAATTTCTAAATCCATAATAAATAATGTTAAATTGTTAATACTAATTTGAGCTATTAATCAGTAAAACTTGTGCTATTATTTAGAGGGATGACCACAATATCTAACATATCCTTAGGTCACTAGCCATATAATCGATAAATGGTAATTTGACTAGATTATTCGAATAGGTCTGTCTATTTTTTCGACCAACTACACGTTTTTTAACAACAAAAATGTAGGAAAAATAAAGGATAAATCAGTTATAATCAAGCATATCAAAATGCGTTTTTAGATTTCCTAGTTTAGAAACCACACTTATGAAACCGTATATTTTTATATAAGTACACCGCAAAATTTCTATTTTTACAAGATATAACGTTATAAAAAATAAAAACTAACACATGAAATACAAGTACAAAGTAATATTAATGGTACTACTGGCCGGAATTACAATTTATGGTTTAGTAACTGGGCAGTACTTATTTATGGTGTGTTTAATTCCGTTAAGCTTTGACTTTTTTAACAAAAAAGATTCGGATTAAGT
Organism: Winogradskyella damuponensis; assembly: GCF_039538385.1. Classification (NCBI taxonomy): domain Bacteria; kingdom Pseudomonadati; phylum Bacteroidota; class Flavobacteriia; order Flavobacteriales; family Flavobacteriaceae; genus Winogradskyella; species Winogradskyella damuponensis. The sequence goes on from NZ_BAABCB010000030.1 coordinate 147,380, forward strand.
TTTCTTAACGTATTCTGTAATAATAACAATTTGCTGTCCATCTACTCTACCTTCAATATAGGTTTCATTTTCATGATCGAGTCTTATATTTCTAACGGCTGTACCTTGTTTAGCTACCATGCTAGAACCTTTAACCTTTAAGTCTTTTATTAAAACTACAGAGTCTCCATGTTCTAAGATAACACCATTAACATCTCTATGAATTAATTTATTCTCTTCATCTTCACCATCTCCAGAAGCTTTTGCTAATTCTAAGATGTCTTCTTCCATATACATCATAGCTAACAAATCTTGCGTCCAATCTGCCTTTATTCTGTTAAGCATTCTCCACGCCATGATTTTTACGGCATCGTGCTCACTCCACATACTGTCGTTAAGACATCTCCAATGGTTAGGATCAATAAGATCGGCATCATTCATCTGCTCAATACAGGTTTTAGATGCGTACAATGCCGTTTTTAATCCGTTTTCTTTAATATCTGGAACGATATATACAGATAGATTTTCTTCGCTTCCGCTAAGTTCACATTTAGAACCGCTTCGTTGTTTTAATTCTCTTTCTAATGACATAATAATTATTGTATAATATTATGCAAATGTAAAATTAATTAAGACTTTTTCTCCTTTTTTCAGAAAGCCTTTTACAACTATAGCACAAACTCGTTTATATAAATACTTCGAGGAGTTTTGATCCTTCTGAATTAAACGTTACAGCATCAGTATTTGCTGGTATTAAAATGGTTTCACCCATAGCTACAATTTCGGTTTTATTACCTATACTTACTTTAGTAGTACCTTCAACACACATAAATATGACAAACGAATCTAAATTGCTATAATCTCTCTTTTGATTTGATTTGACTTCAAAAATATTTGTTGTAAAAAAATCACAATCCACTAAATTACTTGTTTTATCTGCTTCTAATTGGTAATTACGTTTTCCGTTAGAAGGAAACGATTTGGTCGCTTTTATGGCAGCTGCTGTATGTAAATCTCTTTGACGACCACTAGTATCTGTTCTATCCCAATCATAAACACGATAGGTTATATCGCTGGTTTGCTGAATCTCTGCAGCTAAAACACCTGCACCAATAGCGTGTATTTTTCCGGCTGGGATAAAATAGCTATCGCCTTGTTTTACTTTTTCTGTGTTAAAAATCGCATTAACATTAGAAGCGTTAATATCACCTAATACATTTTTGTCTAAGTCATTTTCTTTTAATCCTAAAACAATCTCTGCATTATCATCGCTATCCATTATGTACCACATTTCGGTTTTACCAAAAGCGTTATGATTTGCTTTTGCCATTTCATCATCTGGATGTACTTGCACTGATAAGTTTGTTTTAGCATCTAGAAACTTAATTAATAGCGGGAAGTTTTCACCAAAAGCAGCAATATTATCCTTTCCTAGGAACTCACATTTGTAAGATTTAATAAGGTCATTTAAGGATTTACCTTTATAAAGCCCGTTAGAAACCATTGAAATATTATCTTCTACTCCAGAAATTTCCCAGCTTTCACCAAGATTTTTAGAATCTGATGTTTTATTTAAAATGCTAGAAAGCTTTTCGCCTCCCCAGATTTTTTCTTTTAATATTGGATTAAATTTTATTGGATATGCTTGCATGAGTTTTTACTTTAGAAGATTGTTTTCATATTGAAGGTTAATAAAGTGGTTGTTGTTTTCTGTGAGCTTTTTTAAATAATCTAGTAATGAAAACAAGCTTTGAAACAAGGTTTGTTTCTTTTTTAGAGTCTTGATTTTATAATTTAAAATCGCATCTTGATTTTCAGTTATAACTTCAATTAAACCATTTAACCCATGGTATTTAATGTTTAACATATTAATAGAAACATAACCTAAATGTTTTAAATCAAATTCACTAAACATAAATCTTGCGCCTGCTTTTACTGCAGCTATATCTGACTTAAACTTTCTAACATTAACTATAGAAACATTATTACACTCGTCTTTTATATCCTTTAACAAATCATAGGTATTATCCTTACTATCGTTGTTAACTAAACACAATTCTAAATTTGAAGTCTGCTTAATTTGTTCAATAAAATACGCTGTGTCCATTTCTTTTTCATTATTATGAAAGATTATAATGATACCTGTTTTCATGATTAAGGCATTTAATAAAGATTATAAAGAGGCTACCTCTAAGTTGTTTGATGCTGTTGCTTTTACGTTTTCCTTTTTAGAGCGATACACCCAAGCTATTTGTGCTAATTGCCCAACAATTTTTACAGAATCTTTCATCGATAATTTAGAACCATCTGCATGAATCCAACGTTTTAAAGGTTGTTCACAAAGCATTGCTTTTGCCTTTTTAAGTCCGAAATGAATACTCATTCTTTTAAAGATTTCCACATCAAAAATCCATTGTGTTACAAACTTTTCAGTGAACGCAATACCAATAACATCTTTGCTAAAAATTTTAGCACCACATTGGGTGTCTTTAAAATCCATTGCTAAAATCTTTCTAATAATAAAGTTGATGGTTAAACTGATTATTTTTCTGGCCGACTCTTTAGTGATATCTGCTCCCATTCTAGAAATACGAGAACCACTCACAATTTTAAAATCTGAATTTTCAATCGTCTTTACTAAATCATCAAAATCGGTTAAGTCCGTAGATAAATCCGCATCTAAGAATCCTATATAATCTAAATCCTCTTTTTTAGCCATATGAAGCATTCCTAAACGTACAGCTTCTGCTTTACCTCCATTCTTTTCACAATCGTAAACCGTTATAAAATCTTCTCTTCCTTTTTGTAAATTATGAAGCACTTCTAGGGTTTTATCTTTACTACCATCATTGACAAAACACAAATGATATCCTGAGTTTTCATCAACAAAATTTAAAAACTCATCACTTAATAATCGCTCTTCTTCGTCATAACAAGGAATAACAACTCCAACACAACGTTGTTGAATCATCACATTACTTTTAGAATGAATCGCATTATCTATTTGTGGTACACCTATTAATCGTTTTACTCTAGCACAGATTTCATTGAGACTTAACGGCTTTTTCATATAATCGTTAATCCCTAATTCGAAAGCTTCAGTAATAGTATCATCTTTAGTATTTCCAGATAAAATCATAATTGGTGTATCAGAGTGCTTTGCAATTCTGATATGTTTTACGACATCTAAACCCGAAACACCTGGCATATTGATATCTACAATAACTAAATCTGGGTGAAACGTATCGTATAATTCTAATCCTTTTGATGCATCCGTTTCAGTCTTTACTTCGTATCCTAATTCTAATAATCGTTTCTCAAGCGGAAGCAATACTAACTGTTGATCATCTATGGCTAAAACTTTCATAATAATTGTTTTTATTTGTTATTTACAGGACAAAAGTACCTGAGATGACGTCTTTATTTTTTTAATTTAGCTTAACCCATAGGTAAGTGTAGACGAATGGCAGATTGCTATAGATAATTAAAAAACGAAGCCCTATTTAAATTATATATCTTTACAGTATTGATAGCCTTGTCAAGGTTTTACATGAAAAACACTTCAAACAAATATTTAATTGCAGCTTTACTTATAGGTATTGCATTTCATGGTACGTCTATATTTTTCACCTTAGAAACCACTTATGATGCCTTAATCCATTTGTTCTTTGCAGATCATTATGCGACGAGCTGGTTTGAACCATGGAATTATAAATGGTACACCGGTTTTACCGTAATGAGCTATCCTCCTTTGGTACATCAATCTATTGCTGCGTTATCGTTAATTGGTGGTTTAAAATTTGGCATGTTTACCGTAGCCTTACTCGCCATTGTTTTATTTATAACTGGTGTTTATCGCTTTTCCTTATTAATCACCTCTAATAGAACAGCTGCTGGTTATGCCGCATTACTCGCTGTGTTTTCTTCATCTTTTGTTGAAACGCTTCACGTCTTTGGTCAACTTCCTAGTATCATTGGCATATCCGTATTAATGCATGCTTTGCCTGAAATCTATTTATGGTTAAAAACAGGCAAATGGAGTTATTTAGCCACCTCATTATCCTTAATTGCCGTAACTGTAACGTCTCATCATGTAACCCCTATATTTGGGATGATATTCTTTATCTTTCCTTTAATAGGCATGGTGATAATGGATTATTCAAGAGACCAAGTCGATTCTGTAAAAGCCATAACCTTTAAAGTCTTTTTAAATAGTTTCTTTAAACTCTTTAAACGTATTATTAGTTTCGGGATGCTCTCTTTAGTTATCATCGTGGGTTGTATTTTGCCGTATTGGATTAACTCTAAAAACAACCCGATAACACAGGTGCCAATTCCGCATGGCTCTAGAGATAATTTTTTAGAAATCACCTCGTCTGGATTGGTCTTCTTTCTAATTCCTTGGGGCATTTTACTCATATTATTACCGTACATTTTTTACAGATATTATACCAAACGCTATTTATTTTTTGGTTTATCGATGACTATTCTTGTTGTTTTAGGCACTGGTGGTACCACTCCAATTCCAAGACTATTACTTGGCGAAACGGCTTTTAATATCTTAACCTTAGATCGTTTTACACTTTGGGCTTCTATTATGTCGCTGCCTTTATTTGGTGAGTTTACGTATCGGTTTGTTGAAGGAGATTTAAAAACCTTAATTCAAAATAAATTTGGTGCTATTTACCATCGGTTAATAGGTGGTCTTTTAGCTGGACTCTTTTTATTCATGACGATTTTTACCATGAGTCTAAGCTACTTTAAACCCTCGCAACCACAACGCATTGAGATGCTTCCTATTGTTAATTTCTTAAATCAAGATAATCACGATCAATGGAGGTACATGACTTTAGGCTTTGGCGATCAAATGGCTTGGCTATCGGCACAAACCAAAGCCATGTCTGTAGATGGAAATTACCACTCGGCAAGACGATTACCAGAATTAACCACTCGACCAATTGAACGTTTAGAAAATTCAAAATTTAAAGGAGTTGAAGGTATTGGTTCATTACAACAATTTTTAACGACGCCAGAGAAGTATAATTTTAAGTATATCTTCTCTAACGATAAATTCTACGATCCTATTTTGTATTTCTGCGGTTGGCAACGCTTACGACAACTCGAAAACGGCATTATGGTTTGGGAAAAATTAAACGTTCCACCTTTATCATCCATATTGCCCAAAGACGATGTGTCTACGTGGCAAAAAATCCTCTGGGGAATTATACCATTTCTAACGGTTTTAATCGCTTTTGTCCTAAACATACAAATGCTTTGGATTAGACTTCTAAAAACGAAGGCTAAAAAACTTCCGGCGTATCTTAAGTTTCAAAATGATTACTCAAAATTTTCTAGTGGCGTTTTAAAAATGACACATATTTGGTCCTTCATTCTTGCTTTAATTGTATGTTATGGCACTTACATATTTTACATAAAAAATGAATCACATCATTCACCAGAAAATGCCATACTTGCTTATTATGATGCTTTAGATTTTAAAGAATTTGAAACCGCGCACAGTTTGATTAATCCTAAAAGTGATATACCCATTGCGCAGTATATGTTAGAAATATCGGTTACTGATGGGTTATTAAGTTCGTATGCAAAGTTAGATGCTATTACCACCGAAACACTAAGCAGAACAGATAGCTTAGCCAGTTTAAAAGTCTTTACCGATTGGATTACACCGCTCGAAAAAATTAAACGTGTCGATTATAAAACCCTAGTCAAACTCGATAACAAATGGTACATTCAACCCGAGGATATCGATTTAGATTTACCACCAGACCAATTGTATTCTAGTAATTCTACAAATTATTTTAATCAAGGTAGACGACGCATCACGACAGAAGAAACACATCACGAGGACATTTTAAAGCAACCCGTTTTAGAAATCTTAAAAGCAAAGCTCGTTAAGTTTGAAAATCATTATGCCATTATTGGAGAAATTCAGAATATAGACAATGTCCCAGCAGATGTGGTTTTAAAAGGGACTTTGTATAATGATGACAACAAATTTTTAGCCACTTACAATGCCAAATATCACGTTAACCATAAGCTGATGCCAAAAGAAGTCAGTTCGTTTCGAATTAATTTTGAAGGCATCGCCTGGTCTAAAACTCAAGATTCTATTCCAAAGACCTTTAATCCCGATGAGTTCACACCTATTGAATTAGAAGAACAACCCACAAAATTTAATCTTCAAGTTGCTGGGAATATTTCGGGATCCGACTTATTTAAAAATACCACTATTACAATTTCTGAAAGTAACGACACCCATCTTTCAGGAACCTTATTTAATACTGGTATTGAAGAAGTCACGATTCCGCAATTATTAATTTCGTACTATGATGCCGACAAAAATTTAGTTTGGGTAGATCACCTTTTTGTAAAAGAAGGCATTAGACAACAGCGTTCACAGACTTTTGATTTCCCTTTATTGACGAATGAAACCGTTCGGGTTATTAATGAAGATATGAGTAATTGTTTTGTCAATGGCTTACCTAATACGGCTATTGCGAGTAAAATTGTCCCGAATCGAATCTGGAATCATCACGATGACGAATTTCAGAAGATAGATCACCCTATTTACAAATTTATAAAACTAGAAATCAATACTTATATCGGAAACCCTAATTAATGACATTTAAGTATCTCTACATATCATTCATTTCTTTACTGTTGCTAACTTCAACAATAGTTGTTAATACCATAGAAAGCGATGCGACATATACACTTCTTACAACAAAGCGTGAATTTATTGCTGGCGAATCTATCGCCTTAAGATTTGCGTTCACAGGCGACTCAGAAGTCTTACTCTATGGTTCTAACAGTTATGGATCCATTTTATTAGAACCTGTGGTTAATGATAAGGAGCTCAAATTTATGTTACCTGAAGTTATGTCTAATAAATCGGGTGTAGTCAACTGGCAATTACAAACAACATCTCATCCAATTTCCGGACACATAACCATTCAACCAAAATCAAAAATCGAAGCTATAGAAAGTTATTTAGGACCACCAAGTATTGAAGCTGGAGGCACAGATTACACCATGCTCGTTGTTATTCCAACAGATGATTTAGACAATCCATTAGCCGATAGTACTAGCGTAACAATAAAGCATCAATTTCTAACCAATACGTATGCATCAGACGTAATGACTAAAAATGGTTTTGCTTATAAAAACATTAGTTCTGAAACCAAAAAAGGACGAATGCTTATCAGTTCAGCATGTCTAGACCTCAACTCCAAAGAATTTGATGTTAATGTAATGCCTGCTATTCCTACGGATTTTAAAATCGCTTCGGAACGCATTCATGATTATGCAGATGGCAATCAGATAACGACTTTTAAAACGTCGGTAATTAAAGATCGCTATGATAATATTGTAAGTGATGGGACATTTGTTACCTTTTTTATTACCAATACAGCAGGTTACAAATCAAAAACATCTGGCACCACCATCAATGGTATGGCGAGTGCAAACATGTTACATCCCGATTTTGAAGACCAATGGAGTATAAAAGCTTATGTTGAAGGTATGGCAAATAGTGATACGATCGTTTTAAATTACAAACAAGCCATTTCAGATTTTGAAGTCGCCTTTTCTAAAGATAACAGAACGCTAACGCTTGGCCCTATACAAAGTTTTATGAGTCAACGTGTGCCAGATGGCTTAACGATAAAGTTGTTGATATACCAAGATGGCATTATAGTACACCACCCCACAAAAGACACCTTTAATGGTATGGCTGAATTTTATTTAGACAAGAATCGTTATCCAAAAGGCGTGTATGATTTTGAACTTAAAGTGGCTGGTATAGTTAAATCTTACAACGCAATTACCTTATGAGTAAGATTAATAAAAACATATTAAGAGGTGTACTTTTGTTTTCCTATGTTTTAATAATAGCATTGGTTATTTATGCTTTTGGTGCGGTTTACAGTTACCTCAACACTGGTGCCGATCGTAGTAAAATGCTACATACTGAAGTCAAACAAATCGATCAATATCTTCCTGAAATCACATGGCAACCTCTAACCAATGAAGGACGACCAATAGATACACAAACATTAACTGCTATTGAAAATGATTATTTAGACGGTTGGTTTGTAAAACATGTAGCTTACAAAACCAATACGACTATTGGTATTGATGATTATTACACCGAAAGTGCACGACAAAACCTGTTTAACATTATCGCGATTAATAGTGAGAACAACACTACTGTTGTTGGTACGACTTTAGAGCATCATCCTACTTTAGAATTTTTTAGTGAAGATGGCCAACTTGTGGTTCTCACAGACCATGATGTTATAGAATATAAACAAATCTTTAAAGACAACGAACTGATCACGGAAATTACCGAAAAATCAAGTTACAAAGTCACCCTGTTATTAGAAGATGGTTTTTGGCGCGTACGCCATATGGTAAAAATAAAATCGGAACCATATACCGCTTCACAGGTGTCTCAACCTATTAGCACAACTACAATAAACGGCATTAATTACTACCCACAAGCCACCTCTTGGGCTATGTTTGGCGATAATTTTGATGCTGATATTATAGGGTCAGATTTTGAGTTGATACAATCAACCGGACTTAATAATATTCGCGTATTTGTGCCTTATGAGGATTTTGGTAAATCGGATGTAAATCAACACAAACTAGAACAACTTATTACTCTTTTAGATCTTGCAGAAACTGCTAATTTAAAGGTGATGGTAACGCTTTTTGATTTCTATGGTGATTATTCTGTCCTCGATTGGACCCTTACACAACAACATGCTAAAACAATTATTAATGCCATAAAAGACCACGAGGCATTAGCCGTTTGGGATATTAAAAACGAACCGAATTTAGATTTTGAATCGCGCGGTAAAACTTTAGTGACTGCTTGGTTAGCGCATATGATTGATTTTGTAAAATCGCAAGATCCTAATCATGCCGTTACGATTGGATGGTCTAATGCCGAAAGTGCAACCATTCTAAAAGAGAAGTTAGATCTGGTATCTTTTCATTATTATGAGGATTTAGAAGCTCTAGACACTACTTTTAAAGCTTTAAAAACTAAGATCACCGATAAACCTATTGTGATTACCGAATACGGCCTATCATCTTACATTGGTTTATGGAATCCTTTTGGAAACTCGGAAGACGACCAAGCCGAATATCATAAAACAATACAAACTGTTTTTTCTGAACATGATATTCAATTTATGTCGTGGACACTTTACGACTTTGATAAAATACCAAAAGAAGTCGTAGGGAGACTTCCTTGGCGCCAAAATGCTCAAAAGCATTTTGGGTTTATAGATGAAAAAGGAATTAGAAAACCTTCTTTTTTATTTATAACTAAAAAGAAGCCTTCTGTGCAGCATTAACATTAGGGAATGCTAAGCGTTTTTCATCTATGATGTCTTGAAAATGTTCTAAATACATCTCTGCAATTTGAGACATAGGATGTGCTGTAGCAGCTTTATAATTTGCCATAGCCAATTGTGACCTATAACGATCATTTGTTACGATAGCTTCTATAGCATTTGCCATACTCTCTACACTTGTCGGTTCAAAAAACTCACCTCTGTAGCCTTCATCTTTTACTAACAACGCTAAATCTCCTAAATCTGGCATCACCACCGCTTTACCATAGCTACCTGCTTGGTGTAAAACTCCCGAGCTTCCGGTTGTAGAGGTATAAGGAAAAACAACCACAGCACTTTCGTTAAATAAGGTTGGAACTTCGTGTTCTTCAACATAACCAGTGAAACGTACTTGAGGGACATGTTTATACGCTTCTTGCACTTTTGCTAAGTAACCTGGTACATTTGGGTTGTCTGTTCCGGCGATAACGACTTCTAAATCTAATTTTGTTTTAGCTCTTACCATTTCCACAGCTTCAATCATACCTTCTACTTTTTTGTAGGTGCCAAATTTTCCGAATGTTAGAATTTGTAGTGGTCCTTTTGGCAAAGTATAGTTAGGTTCTTCTGGTATTTCAAATGTGCCGTGAGGAATTAATTTCACGTTAGGAGCCAAATATTTAATTTCTAAAACATTCACATACTTCTGCATGGTTACCGCAACGATATCCGCTTTTAAAATCAGCTTGGTTAAAGTGGTTCCAATAAATCCGTAGATCTTCTGCATGATTTTATTTGATGTAAAACCAGCACTTCCTAAGTCTACTTCTTCAAGAATGTTATGTAGTAAAACGATATTTGGTATGTTTTTTAACTTACAAATCCATGGCAATAGTAACCCTAAAGCTGCTGCTATTTTTTTATCTCCAAACTTCATAAACTGTAGATTGAATAATACAGCATCTGGCTTTGTGGTATTGATCGCTTTTGTTACAGAAATCACGTTTTTGTAGCTATTAAAAGACCAACATTCTTTTACGGTAATCTTACAACCGTCTTCCGTGAATTCAATATCCTTTGCTCCTTCTGTTCTGTCCGTTAATAAAATTAATTCTGTAACAGCTTCCTTTTGTCTAAACTGCTTTACTAAATGATAAGCATACTCGTTTAACGTGACTTTACTTGGTGGATATGCAGTTACAATGGCTAGTTTCATAATAATGGTATTTTTAAATGTTTTAATTAATTACAATACAAATTTGGGGTTTTATTCGGCAGATTTTTGAAAGTTTCGATAGGGCGACTTTTAGTGTAGACGAATGGAATTAATCCTTAGATAAAGCTTTTTTTGTGTTCTTATTTCGAATTTAAAAAACACTAACTGTATGATTAGCAACAAAGTCATTGCAATAATTTGCATATGTACCACCTGTTCTAAACTCTCGTGAAAAAAGATCACTAATAGCATTTGTAGCATTCCGAAGACTCCAGAAATAATAACTGGCACATATTTATCTAAAGACAAATAGTAATACGCAAAGATGTTAGAGATAGCGAACATAGAAGTGGCAATAGCATATTTCCATAAAAGTGGTGCCATGGCAATATATTGCTCTCCAAAAAGGATTTTAATTATTAATTCTGGGAAACTTATGCAGGTTAAAACAATAACGATAGAGATCACTGCAATGTAACCAACGTACTTAAACAATACGGAAGCCGTTTCTTTGCCTTCTTTTTTCAACTCGACGACAGCTGGCAATAACAACATAACAAACATCCATGCAATGAAATAGACAATACGACCAATTAAAGCTAAGGACGCATATAAACCTGCTTCGTAAGATTCAAAATAATGCTTTACTAATAAGATATCACTGTTGTTAATAATAATCTGTGTCAGCTCGTAGAACGCTGTTAATAAAAAGAAGTTTTTAATTTGTTTGCTATAATCGAGCGATAATGGTTTTGTTTGCTTTAACGTGAGGTCTTTTATTTTAAAAGGAAACATTCCAAAAACAAATGAGAGTACAATACCTATAGCAATGACTGTTGATGATTGTATATTAAAAAGAAATATTAAACCCAAGGTGATGATCAATCGGCTTAACATTTCCCCTTGATAGGTTATCGATAACGACTTGTACGCTTTTTTACCTTGAAAGGCACCTCTGTTGACACTCATTAAAAAGTAAAGCGGCACACCACAGCCAAAAATGACAAACATGGTTGAGGATGAGGTATTAAACAACGCTTTTAATTGGGAAGAAAATGCGATAATCAATAGGCCTAAAATTACACCCACAGCGAAAGCTTGTTTATATACTTTGGCTATAAAATTTGTAAACACAGCGTTCTCAAATAACACCGAGAATTTTGCCGTTACCAATTGAAACGTCATGGCCATAAAAGAGAGTACCAATAAAAATGTAATGAGCACAGCAGCATCTGCAAACTGTGTTGGCCCAAGTACACGACCTAATATAAGGTTGTACAAATAATTGCCTCCATTAACGGCCAAAACACTGACCATAAATAGCTGTTCTGGTGATAATTTCCTCGATTTTATTACGCTTAATAATTGCATATTTTCTGTAGGTATTGGTTTAAATCTGACGCAAATATCCAGCGTATTTCTATGTATGTTCTTTATATTTCGATGGATGGCAAGTTGCTGTAGGTGAATGGAGGACATATGCTCCGTAACTTGCACTTAGTTAAACAAAGAGAAATTATGACTTTGAAATCACTTATAAATCTGGCCTTATTTTTTATCGTGCTTAGTGCATCTGCACAACAGATGCAAGAAGGTTTTACGTATTTAGAAACCGGAAAATACAACCAAGCTGAAACGTTTTTTAATACCATATTAAAAGACTACCCTAATAATAAGACGGCACGTTTGTGTTATGGTCGTGCTATTGGACTTAACGGAAAGCCAGCAGAAGCCAACGCACTATTTACAGATCTGCTTGCCGATTACCCAAATGATTTTGAAGTAAAACTAAACTACGGTGAGTCTTTATTATGGAACAGCAACTTTACCGATGCTAAAGTCTATTACCAAGGTTTAGTAAATGAAGACCCAACAAGTTTTGCTGCGCTATTAGGTTTTGCTAATACACTTTCTAACTTAAAGGAATATGAAGCCGCTTTAATAATGGTTAATAAAGCTTTAGATATTTCACCAGGAAATCCAAACGCTCTAGTCTCTAAAAAGTACATCTATTTAGGGTATGCTTACCAAAACCAACAAGCACAGAATTATGATAAAGCAGAACTACTTTTAACCAAAAATCTTGAATTATACGGTGACGATAAAGACACCTTGTTAAATCTTGCAAATTTGTATTTAATATGGAACCAACTTGAGAGTGCAAAAACCATGTATAACCGTTTAGCCGAACAACCTGAACACAAAATTGTGGCATTAAACGGTTTGGCTTTGGTAGCACACTTAAACAGTAAAGAGAAGCAAGCGTTAAGCATCAGTACTGAAGCATTTAATAGCCTAAACAAAGACACAGACAAAGCTATTACTAAGCAAACCACCGAACGTTATGCTCAAGCTTTAATCTGGAATAAAAAATACAAAGCCGCAACCACCTTAATAGACTCGTTAATTACGGAGCACCCAAACGAAAACTGGGTCTTAGCCTTACGCGCCACCTTAAACATTTACAAGAGTAATTTTAAACAAAGTTTAAGTGATTACAATAGCATACTAGCAAACGACAGTACGTCTTTTGATGGTAACCTTGGAAAAGCCAACGTGCTAAAAGCCTTAGGTCATTATGACGATGCTTACACCTCAGCCGAAAACACTTTAAAGTTTTACGACAACCAAAAAGATGCGGTTAACTTTATAAATAAATTAGATATTAGCTTTGCACCAGTTTTAGAATCTAACGCCTCGCATACGTTTGATAATGGAGACAACAAAGCCTTTGCATTTTCTAATACGGTAGAATACCCTTTATCTACTAAATTTAAACTTTTAGGAAATTACAATTACAGAACGACCAACAATACGGTTACCGGTATTAGTGCTACCTCTAGTAATTTATCCTTAGGATTGGGCTACCAACTCCTACCTAGCATTACGTTTAAAGGCACAGCAGGTATGACCTCTGCAAAAGCCGAAAGCACAGATTACACACAACTTTTAGCCGATTTTTCTTTTCATATTAAATCTTTTAAACTACAAACTTTAGATATTGGATATAAACGCCAAATAGAAAGTTTTAATGCCGAATTATTAGACCGCGAATTGGTACAAAACAATTATTACGCTAACTATAACTTAAGTACTAATTTTAACTTAGGATGGTTTACACAGTTGATGCATACGTCACAAAATGACGGCAATAAAAGAAACCTATTATTTACGTCATTGTATTATAACTTATTACCAAAACCAGCTTTAAAAGTCGGTGTGAATTACCAACACATTACATTTAAGGATCAAGTACCAACGATTTATTTTAGTCCAGAAAAATTTAATGTGTATGAAGCTTTTATGAATGTGATTAAGAATGAAGACAGCGCCAAACCAAACACATGGTTTTATAATTTAACGGCTGCCTATGGTTACCAGTTTATTGAAGATGATGACAAACAAACGACGTACCGTTTTCAAGGAGCTTTTGGCTATAAATTCTCTGAGCGTAGTTTATTAAATGTGTACGGAACCCATAGTAATATTGCTTCTGCAACGGCTGCTGGTTTTACATTCACCGAAGTTGGACTACGTTTTAAATGGCAGTTTTTGAATAAGGCGGGTTTTAGGAAGTAAGGGTGCTAGTGTATAATCTAATTATTCTTGGTGTTGTGTACCGTTTTTAGTTTTTCAATTTCTTTTATTATTTCAGATATTTCATATCCTTTGTCAACATAAATTAAATGACACTTATATTTTTCGCAAAGTAGTTTCTTTTTTTTATCTCTTTCTACTGTTTTTTCAAATCCTTCTTGTCCACCAAAAAATTCTATTGGCTCATAATGTTGTGCACCTTGATATTCAATTCCGATGTTTAATTTTGGTAAGTAAATATCTAAATGTTGTCGGCCAAGCCATTTCGGTGATGCGTGATGTATAACTTTATCATTTTTAAAATAGTCCGATATTTTATAGAATAGCTCTGTCTCACTTATCCATCCTTCTCCAACTTTTGGCATTCCAATGGTCTCTCGATATAAATCTTCTGCTAGTTTTAAGATTAACCTGCATTGATTGAATATTGATTTTTCGATAACGTGAGGGAATGAATTTTTATAACCCGAATTACTCTGAAAATCGTCTATTGATTTATAATGTTCATATTCTGCATTTGACAAGAAAAAATCTTTGTAATATTCTGGTTTATATTCATAAACTGTTTCAAGTTCTTGCTTTTTCAAAAAACCGAAAAATGATTTTTCCATTACAACTTGGTTAGTCGTTTTTGATTTTATTGGCTTTCCGTTTTCAACAAATAGGTCGAAAAATTTTGAATTGTTTTTAAGTTTATATTTTTCAAGTTGTTTGTCAGCGAATGGTTTAATCTCATTTATGTTTTTCTGACCAAACTCGGTTAAATGACTAAATCCACCAAGTTTCACAATTAACTCTCCAGTTAATAATTCTCGTTTAAGTTTAATCTCGTAGTCAATTACCTTTTGAACATTAACGCAGTTGCATTCCAAAATTAAATCCCAAGCTTTTTCAAAATGCCCTAAATTTTCTAATTTTTTGATAATTTCAAATTCGCCATACATTCTTGTCTTTGGGTAGTATTTAGCAAGCTTTTTTAAAAGATTTTGTAACTCTTTTATATCTGAATTGTTGTTTTCCAATAAATCATAAAACAAGATAAATGGATAATTGTAATTACCTTTTACATCGATGTATTTTTCCTTTAAGAAATATTCTTTATAAACTTTATAGAATTTTAATTGCTCTGGGTTTGCTTCTTGAATTTCTCTGAATGAATAAACATATTTATGACTCCAAAAAGGGACTGAATTTTTGAAATCAATATAACCCATTTCACTTTTAGGAATAATAGCTTTTTTTAACTTGCTATCATTCCAAAATTTTATGTTGCCTAGAATCGTAAGATTTGTTAAATCAATTTCTTTTTGAATTCTTTTTGGTAAAAATAAGTCTCCGCCAACAAACTCTAAAGATCCTAAATTCTTGATTTTAGTATCTCTCAAGTTTAGTTTTCCTTCTACTTTTTTTAACGCACCTAAATCTTCAATATTTGAATTACTTAGATATAAATCTCCTTCAACAAACTCCAATTTTTCTAAAGATTTAATATTGGAATAAACATTATTTGAACTTATTACAAAATCACCTTTTACAACTTTTAAATCCCCAAGACTTTTAATGTTCGAATCACTAATTCTAAGAAACCCATTTACTATTTCAACTTCATCAAGATTTGGTATGTTTTCACCTCTTATTGTAATATCAGAATTAACCTCTTTTGAGATTGTAATTTTCTTTAAATCAATTGTCGTGTATATGTCTGTTAGATTATAGCTCACGTTTTTTCTCAAATGGTGTAAAACAATTCGATATATTAAATTGCCTATATCCTTCTTGTATGTGCGTTTTTTTTTAGCTGTTTCAAATTCATGATAAATTCCAATAGTCATTTATAAGAAACTTGATTCATAAAGATACCAATAAAACCCAAACCACCACATAAAACAAAAGGCAAAAGCTTTCGCTTTTGCCTAATGCAAGGGTAATAAATCAAGGGTTATTTAATAATTAATTTAAATGTATCGTAGTTAAACTGACTACTCAGAATTTTACAGAAATATAAGCCTGAGCTTAAATTGCCTCTATTAACTTCTATGTTATTTTTTCCTGGCTTTACCGTATATGGTGCAGTATATACTATTTTACCAGTTTGATCGTAGATTACAAACTGTACATCTTCGCTGTAATTGGCTGTAAAGTTTATTGTGGTATGTGTGGTCATTGGATTTGGGCTTGCAATTAGTCTATTTAAATCTGTGTTATACTCGTCTATAGACAGAGCACTTGTTTGAGAAAAGCGTAGGTTACTTAACTCCATTGTTTTGGTTGTTGTTACTCCATTATCGGCAACCATTGTAAAGACTAAGGTTACCACATCGTTTAAGCTTGCTGCATTCGTAGTGTTGTTTTGTAAATCGTTTATATTAATTGTAAAATCTTGAGTTGTATTCGTTAAAGCCACCGTGGTTTTAAACTGTGATTCCCAGTTGGTAATACTTTCTTTTACAAAAGTGATTTCTAGGTTTCCGGTGCCTTGTGCACTAAACTTAAAACTGTTATAATCGGTAAGATCTACAGCTTTAAATCGTGGTGTTAATGCTCTGTAAGCGCTAACGTAGCTATTGGTCGTAGCTGTTAATTGCACATTACGTTCTATTGGATAATCTGTGGTTTCAAAATCAAAGTCATTGCGCGTTACATTGTATAAGCTAACATTAGTACCACTTTGCGAATCGTCAATTCCCCAAGGACCATCAGACATAAATAAATCATCTGGTGTAGCCGTACCATCTCCAATTCTAAATCCGATATCAAAAAGACTTCCTGTATCTACTCTAATATTCGTAATATAACTACCGTTTAAATCGATGATGCCGTTTAGGTTATCAAAATCTTCCGTTTCAGTACCTCTATAACCTGCATCTAAAGTCACGCTTTCCGTAGCATTGGTATTAATAATTTGTAAATCTAAACCTCCGTTAGTGTAGCTTCCTTTTCTAACAAACACTGTTGGTGGTGTTGAGTTGTTATAGCTTTCAATTGGTTTTTGAATATCTAGCAAATTCAATACTTCTTGTCCTAACACATATAAATCATCTATGGTATTAGACCAAATTTGGAAATTATAAAAGGTGACATTCTCCTCATACTGATCGAGATTCCAATGGCTCTCTATCCCGAAATTAGCGTCGTTATTTACAAGTTTAGCAGATAAGCTTAACACAAATTCATAAGTACCATCCGCATTTTTAATAATGGATTTTATAAATTGCTGTTCGTTGATATCTATGGTAGATACTGAGATCAACTCGGCTCCTAACAAACGGTCGCAAATGTATTTGGTATGTTCATAAACCCCGTTTTCAGTTTTTAAGGCTAATACAGAAGCGACAGCACTATTATTTTTTAAGTAATCCACCGCGTAGATTTCAGTAGCATTCGTAATGCCAATTAAGTCTGAAGGCGATGCTTCAATAGCTTCATCTTCGTTAATACTTGTCAGTGGTACAAAATCTTGTAATGTAAAACTTGAGTTCACGCCTCTTGCATATATCAATCCGCGTTCTACTCTAGGTGCTGTTGCTGCATTAAACTTATAACCCGTTTTAGCTCTTTTAAAATTACGTGCATTAATTTGCTCAGATAATCGGCTATTACTTTCTAAGCCACCTGCATTAGAGCTCGATGTTGGTGCAACTATCACATCACACATTCCAAAACCAGAACAGGATGGATCTTCACAATCTATAAGGCCGTCACCATCATCATCAATACCATTATCACAGATTTCTTGTAATACTGGTGCCGTTGGGCAACGCGCTCCATCATTACTAGCACTAGACGGTCCGAAGGCAAATAAGTTAGCGTCTATAAGATTAATCCCATCTAAATCTTGAACAGCTTGAACGACATAAATAGTTCCCGTTTGATTAGCAGAAATATAAAAACGTCCTTCATTATCAAAATAAACCGCTCCGTAAGTATAGCTTAAACCCGAAAGAATAGGCACCACGCCTAAAACTAAAACGTCACCGTTTTCAGGATTAATACGGTATAAAATATTGGTGTTTTTTTCTACCGCGTACAATTGCCCATCTACAGCATTAAACGCCCAATCATGAATACTAATGTTTTGTGATAAATTCCCTGTAGCTTGATATTGGGTATAATTTTCTGAGTCTGGATTTAGATCTATTTTATAATAGGTGGTTCCACCAGCTTTTAAATAATAAATACCTTCTGAACTTACATCACCAACATAACGGTTGCTTGTTGGCAATTCATCAATATAATAAGTTGTAGTATTAAAATCTTTTCCGATTCTTACAATTGATTTGGCTGGTGTATTTAATGATCCCCAAATAAAACCATCTGCAGGATTGTAAGCCGTAGCATTGATACTTCCTGGCGTTACATCTGTAGCAACCTGATACGAATTACCAGATGCTAAATCAATAGCATAAACATCGTTATACTGAAATAGGTAAGCATTGAAATCGCAATTAAACGGTACATCTTGTGCTGTACTGCTAAAACTACATAATGCTAAAACGATAAGTAGTAATTGATTTTTTAAAGTGTAAAGTGTATTCATCTTCAGTTTCTTATTTAGATTCTGAAGCAAAACTACTTGATAACTTAGCCTTATTTTTAGTTTTTCGATTGGAGCAAGCTATACAACGTTAGTTTACATTTTACTGTCGACGAGTGGTTTTAAGGCCATTTTTAATGACTGCTAAAAACAAAAGAGGCAAAAGATTTCTCTTTTGCCTCAAACTTAATCACTAATCATCAATCATTCAACACATGATGAAAGAACAAAAATATAACTTATGACTTCTATTGATATTTTTTTTTCGACGACATCACCATTCGCTAAGGTCGCTTGCGGTTTTATAACGATGAATGATAGTTTGTAAATGCTACAAATTATAAAAAAAGCAAAACATATTGCTTACATCATTAAATGTAATACCGTTTATTTTTATAAATAAATCCTCTAATCAAAGCAGAAAACCCCTTGACGAAGTAGCACTAAAATGGACTTGTAAAGGTTATAATAAATTAAGACGTTTCATTAGTTCTGGTCGGTTAGAACGACTCACAGGAATCACGTCTTTTTTGATAAGCACACTATTATCTTCAATATCAATAATTTTATCGACATTAATAATATAAGAGCGATGTACTTTTAAGAATAAATCATTTGGTAGCTTATCTGCTATTTTCTTTAATGTAGAATGAACTGTGTAGTTTTTATCTTCGGTTTTCACATGAATGTAATCGCCTTTTGCTTCTACCAAATAAATGCTTGGGATATCTATTTTTATTAAACGCCTATCGATATTAACATACAAATCGTTACCTGAAGTACTTTCTACTTTCTCTGAAGCAGATGCTGATGATTTTGAAGATTTACTTGGTGTTGCTTCGGCTTTCTGTATGGCTTTTTTAAAACGTTCTGGTGTAATTGGCTTTACTAAATAATCGACAATACAATCGTATTCAAAAGCCTGAATAGCAAAATTAGGATCGGAAGTGGTTAAAATTATTTTCGGTGGATTTTTTAATGTTTCAATAAAGTCGAAACCTGTAAAATCAGGCATGTGTATATCTAGAAATATTAAATCAATTTCATTCTGATTTAAATATTTTATAGCCTGCATTGCATTTGGAAATTCTTCTAAAACCGCTAAGCTATCTACGTTAGAGCACAGTTGCCCTATGATTGCTCTTGCTGTAGCTTCATCATCGATAATAATACAATTCATGCCTTCCTAATTATAACTGTTGTAAATAATTAGTCATGATTCTTAAAATAGATTCAAATTCGTCTTGAAGTGTTGTACTGCCTTCTAGCAAATTATTTTCGAATGCCACTGCAGTCTCATAACTTTTCTCAAGGCCTAAAATACTAATTTTATGCTTAAGTTTATGAACGTTCTCTGCTGTAAGTTTATAGTTTTTGGCTTTAAGGTTATTATAATACACCTTCTTTTCTTCGGGAAACTCAGCCTTAATAATTGTAATTAACTTTTGTTCAAAAGCGTTGTCTCCACCAGACATACTCTGAATGTAAGACATATTAGGCTTCTCCATGACGTTGTTTTTTTAAAGTGAAATAAAAGGTAGTGCCTTCATTAATTTTAGAAGTTAACCAAATTTTACCACCATATAAATCTACAATCTTTTTAACGATAGATAATCCAATTCCTGAAGATTCTACGTTATTTTCAAGCTTTTCGAAGGTTTTAAAGATTTTCTCGAAGTACTTGGCTTCAATACCTTTTCCATTATCTTTTATATGAAATTGCCAAAACGCACCTTGATCTTCTGCTCCAATATCAACCGTTCCTTGGGATTTGTTATTATAAGCAATGGCATTGCCTATTAAATTTTGAAATAGTTGCTGTAAACGATATTTATCTCCTTGAATAATTGGTAAATCAGATTTTATAATCTTTATATGTTTAGGCACTTCTATAATGGTTAAAATATTATCTATAAGATTATTAAGATCCACATCGTACACCTCAACTTGATTTTTACCAATCGTAGAATATTCTAAAATACCGTTAATTAAAGTATCCATTTTTTCTACATTATTTCTAATGAGGTTTAATGTGTTTTGTCCATTTGCATCAAAAGCTTCTTTATAGTCTTCTTTTAACCACGCGGTCAGTGTATCTATACTTCGTAGCGGTGATTTTAAATCGTGAGACACCATATGCGCATAGTCGCTCAGCTCTTGGTTTTGATGAGCCAATTCATTTAGAAGCGCTTCTTTTTGCTTGTTCATTTCAATAATCTCCTTAGTTTGATTATCAATAAACGCCACCAAATCAGATCCTGTTAATTCTACAGCATCTGCCTTTTCTTCTTCTTTTAAATTATAAAACTTTAGTGTATTAATGACGTCTTTTAGCTTATCGATTAATTCGGTTTGCTCTTTAGCTTCTTTTTGTAGCTTTCTATTGGCATTATACAATTCATCAGAGCTAATAGACATAGCGCGTTGAATCATTGACGACTGTTCGTCAAAATTGTCGTAGGACCGATTGACAGCTTCAAGAAATTTTGTTAAGTCTTCACTGTGTTCTAATTCTTCACTTAAATATTTTCGTATTTGGCGTTTAAGTAATGAATTCATTATTCACTTATTAAAGTTATGGTCATGGTTTGGTTGTGTAACTGGCAAGCCATTTCACCATGGAAAGGTGCTATTTCTCCGTAAGAGTAAAATCCACTAACCGTAGTGCCTTGTCCTAAAACCTCGATAACTTCTTCAATCTCCTCTTCTACACGCTGGTCTAAAACTAATTTACGACCAATACAACTGACTAAAAAGGCTATTTCTGGTTTGTTTTTTCTGTATTCTAAAGCTTGTCTGGCTGCGCGTTCTGAAGCATTAGCGATATTATCGACATTAGTCATCATAAGCTGCACCTTTGAATTTTCTTTAATATCTCCGGCCAAAATAACGCTATTGTCATCTTCATTAATATTAAGAATAGAACGGACAATAGATTGCGCTTCATCATCTGATTTTACGTTCAATGGGTATAACAATGCCGCACCAGGTAAATCTTTAGCCTTATCACCCAAATAGGTTTTGTATAAATCTAAAGCTGGTTGACCATCTAATTCAAAAAGTATATTGCCTTCCGATTTGGTTACTGTACGCTCTGGTCCAAAAGGTGTCCATCCACCGTGAATAGAAAACGTAACTTCTAAGGTCTCTCCATAAAAACCAACAGCAACAATTTCACCTTCTTTTGGATTTTCGTTGTAGGATGCTAATGTTTTTTCAAAACGGGTATCATCACCGCAAAGTCCTCCTGTGATTAATAAATTATCGTCATTAGACGAACTCATGCCTTTGGTGAGTTGACTCCCATTAATAAAACTACCTTCTGAAACAACGAACAGGTATTTTAAACCTTCGGCAGGAAATTGTTGAACCAATTCTTTTCCTGTTTTAAAACTATCTAAATCGGCATCTAAGACATTACTCGTTCTAATTACAAATTGACTTTTCTCAAATTCCATAGCCGTAATCGTAATGCTATCTTCATTTACCGTACTCGAAGAAATCTCTGCACAAGCCGAACCAAACACAATATGACCATCTGGAAATAACGCTTTTATCTCTTCGTAAATTGAAGGTGATTCTAGCATATAACGATTACCAAAAACTAACACCAAAGGTTGATTTAATTGCTCTTGTTTACCAACATAAGTCCAATCTTTGTTGTTTTGTTTTACTAATTGTACTGTTTTCATGATTGTTTTTTAAGTGTAAAATAGAAGGTCGTTCCTATATTAGGTTGACTTTCTAACCAGATTTGCCCTTCGTGTAAATCGACAATTTTTTTAACAATAGACAAACCAATACCAGTAGAATCTTTGCTTTTGTTTAAAGCGTGAAAAATCTTAAATATTTTATCGTGAAATTGTTTTTCTATACCGATACCATTGTCTTGAATTGAAAATTTATAATGACTTTTTAAATCTTCAAAATCGATAGTGATACTCCCTTTTTCTTTATCAATAAATTTAACCGCATTACTGATTAAATTCTGAAACAACTGCTGCAACTTGGTCGCATCTCCTTTTATAATTGGCAATTGCTGTAATGCTGTAATTTTTATATGATCTGGAATGTATAAAATCGTGGTTAAATCTTGAAGCATTTTATTGAGATCAACATCTGCTTTTACAGTGGTATCTGTTCCTACGCTTGAATAATCGAGTACATCTGAAATGAGTTGCTCCATCTTTTCTAGAGTCGCTTCAATGAGTTCAAAGTTACGCGTACTCATAGCGTCTAATTTCCCTTTATTATCTTCTTTTAACCAGCTCACTAAAGCATCTATACTTCGTAATGGTGATTTTAAATCGTGAGATACAATATGGGCATATTCCTGCAGTTCATCATTACTTTTTTCGAGCTTCAACAGTAATTTTTCTTTCTGAAGTTCTAGGGTTTTTAAATTGGTAATATCAAGATGAACACCAATTGAACCGACAACTTTTCCATTGATATCGTAATTAGGAGCTCTACTGATAAGCCAATACCTTACCTCACCTTCTTTGGTTTCAATCTTTATTTCGTAAGAATTAGATTCTCCCTTTTTCCGTTTTTCATTTTCAATAGCAATGATCTCTGAACCTCCTTCTATTGGAAAAATCTCTCCTGCTTTTTTACCGAGCAATTCCTCTTCACTATAGCCAGACATTTCAGAAAAACTATGATTAATCATTAAGATTTCATCATGGTTATTGACCTCAACCAAGCCTAAATGCATATTGGCTATAATGCTGTAATATTTTTGTTTTTGAACTTCTAAACTTTTACGATAGGTACGTTTTAGAGTCACATCTGTAAATGTCCATAAAAATCCTTTCGATTTCTCGCCAATGGTAATAGGCATATAGTTACGCTCTAAAATCTTACCATCTACCATTTCGAGCTCATCACCAATAACGACCTTTTTAGCGCTATCAATTTCGTCCATCCGCTGTATAAATGCTTCCGGATTTTTAAATAATAATTTGTTTTGTTCTGAGGCATCTGTGCAATCCATTCCAAATAAATCGCTTGGTTCTGCATCAATATTAAAAAGCTCACAAAACTTTTTATTGGTAAGTACAATATTTCGGTTTTCATCTTCGAGAATAATACCACTATCTAAATTTAAAACTAATGTTGCTAATCTATTTTCAGATTCTATCAGTTTTTCTTCAGAAGCGCGTTCTGCTGTAATATCTCTAACAATACCTTGGGCTGCAATTGGTTTTTTATCTTTATCATAAACCACACTAGCATTGATATGCACCCATTTGACTTCTTTAGATTTGGTGTAAATTCTGGCTTCGTAATCTTTAAAAAAACCTTGCGTATGAAGCTGCATAAAGCTAGCCATAGCGTACTCATAATCGTCTTTAAATACGAGGTCTTTAACATTAACATTATCTCTACCGATATCGTAACCAAATAAGCGGGTTGCCGCTTCATTAAATTTTATAATATCCCCTTGAATGTCCATTACGACATAGGCATCTACTATATTCTCAAAAACACCTTCTAATTGTGATGATTTTTCGTCTAATAAATTTTCTAATTTCTGGGATGTAAAGTAGAGTTCTCTTGATTTTTCTTCAAGAATTTTTTCAGCAGCTTTCCTGGCTTTCTTTTCCCTTTCGAGGGCTCTTTTTAGTATATCGATTTGGTCTTGGCTCATTAATTTTTATGAATAATAAACCGTACTTGTGTGCCGTCCTCTTTTATTTTTTCTAATGCTATAGTTGCCGTAGCATTAAAGTGCTCAAAGGTTTTATTCATTAAACCGAGTCCGAAATGATGCATGGCTCTACTTGAAGTGTAGTCCATTATTAAGGAATTTTCTGTTTTCTCTATGACTTCAAACGTTGGTAATTCTGCATCTGGATAAATCTTTCTTACCTCTACATGAATGTGATTTTCTATGGATGAAATCATCTCTATAGGATCTTTATAGGTTGCTAAAAGTCCTGGGTAACTTTTTTCAATCACACTAAAAAAATGTTCGGCATAAACTAGCAATAAATTATCAATTGAAATCCCTGTATTTTCACTAAGATGCTGAAGTAATTGCAACATTTCAGAAAAGCTATACGTCCCAACAGATGTATAAACACCTTCTGATTCTAACTCTGAACTTGAAATAATTCTATCGACCATTTCCAAGCCAAACTTTTCTTCTACAAGATCTAAAAACTCAGTAAAAACAATTCCTTTCATTACACTGTTATTAATTCATTAATACTCCAATATGACAATAATTTTTCGATTTTAGATACATAATCCTCATATTTTAAAGGTTTAAGCACATAACCGGCAATTCCAATTTTATAACATTCTAATAAGTCTCTTTGATTATTAGACGTGGTTAGAATGATGGTTGGTATATATTTTAGTCGATCATCTGCCTTTAAAATTTTTAAAAACTCTATACCACTAATTTTTGGCATGTTTAAATCTAGCAAAATGATATCTGGTAAACTGTCCTTATGCTCTAATAATTTTAAAGCTTCTTCTCCATTATTAGCTTCGGTGATTTTATGATGTAATTGAAGTGAACTGATAGCTCTATTGAGCTTCATCACTTCTATCATATCATCTTCTATTAATAAAATATTGAGGGTTTTCATCTACAACTAATTTTTATGTATCACGGCAAGATAATCCAATTGACGAGATTGCATTTTATAATTCGGTTGAGGGCCATTTAGTGTAGACGGATGGTAGATAAGTGTCGACGAATGGAAAAGCTACTTTTATAGCGTTTCTCTCAATTTCTTTGGTAGTCCTTTCACTACCATATCATAGGAATGGTCTATCAACGCTTTAATCAACTGTTGTGAAAGCTCCCCAGAATGCACATAGACGCTATTCCATTGTTGTTTGTGCATGTGATAACCTGGCTTTATACTGTCGTATTCTGCTCTTAATTCTTGAGCGTATTCGGGATCACATTTTAAGTTTATAAAGGCTTCTCCATTTTCCCAACGCTTTAGTGATGCTAAAGCAAACATCTTTCCTAAAACTTTAAACACTAGGGTATCTTCATCAAAAGGAAAATGTTCGGTGACTTCTTTTTTACTTAGACAATAATTTCTGTAATCCTCTATATTCATAACAAAAACACGTTCAAAAATTTAGCCTTTGAACGTGTTTAAAATTACTGAATTTTATAGCATCTTAAAAATACTTTCCTAACCATTTACAATTTGGAATGTCTTCGACGTTGCTTACCAAAATTTTATCTGGGAAAGAGGCCATGACGTTTGGGTCGGTTTTATAAATATGATTTATTTTATATTCAATGAAGTTAAAACCGGGTTTTAAATCGATATCATAGCTAAATCGTATTTCTGCATCACCATCGTCTAGCATTCGTGTTTGCGTACATTCTCCTTTGTACTTAAAGGAAGAGGCTACATAAATCAATTCGAAATACGATCCTAAAATAGGCTCATTATAACCTGGGTCTTCTATCCAAGGCAAAAGTTCCTCATCCGAAACTGTAAAAATAACACCGACATAACGCTTGTCGGTAGTCCAAAGTGAAAGCGCTCCGGTTTCAACCGATTTAATGTTTTCATTTCCAGCAACCATATTAGTATCACAAACATCAAAAAGCGTATAAGCCACATCGTTCATAAAATTGTCTTCCATTTCTTTTGATAGTTGAGGAAGCTCCTTGGGAATATCAAACTTTATGTCTCCAGATTTTGACATGTGTCCTATTTTTATAGGATGTTCCATACCAAAAGGCAGTACCATAACAGCAACATCTAAACTTCCAAAAGGATAGTCTTCAATTTTCGGCTGGTTTTGAGCTTGTGCAAAATTGCATACCAAAATGCTAATGATACATAAGAATGCGTTTTTCATGAGATTTAGTTTTTAATGAATTTGATGGTTTGTAGTCCACCTTTCTCTGAATTAATACTTAAAAAATAAAGTCCTTTAATTAACCCTGAAACGTCCAACGTGGTCAAAGGTGTATTATTAAATTTCTCAGATACTACTTGACCTAACTGATTGACTATTTTGAACTGATAATTATCTATAAGTTGAGTTTTAATAGTTAAACTGTTTGTTGCTGGGTTTGGGTATATTTCATAATTTTTATGGATAAAATGATTCATTCCCAAAACATCCGATAAATCAAAAATCCTGACATGACCAGCATCAGTCCCGTTTCCGCTATTATATTGAGCACCAATGGCAAGGGTACTTCCATCACCCGAAAGAGAGAGGCCTACGCCACTTTGATCATATATTGCTTCACCATTGATATTGACACCTATTTGTGTCCAAACATTTGAAACATTTTGATAAACTCGTACTTGACCAGAGTTTGCACCATTCACACTACCAAAAATACTACTAATAGCTACTATACTCCCGTCCGCTGAAATAGATAATCCATGACCAGTACCATTAGCATTGCCACTATTGATACTAGATCCTATCTGTTGCCACGTTCCAGCATTGTACTGAAAAATACGAACATGTGCATGACTTGGTCCAGAATAAGCAGGAGCGCTAACTGCCACGATATTACCATCGGCAGAAAGAGAAACATTTTTGCCACATTGTCCATCACCTATGCCTTTTATATTAGGTCCTAGTTGTTCCCAACCTCCTTCTATATATCTATATATTTTAACATAACCATGATAAATTCCATTAGTTGCTGCATATGGTGAGCCAATAGCTACAGTATTACCGTCCGCAGAAATAGAAACTTTAAATCCACTATAATGACCAGATCCAGTGCCATCAATGTCAATTCCCTTTTGCTGCCAAACTCCTGAAATATTTTCATATACTCTTACATGTCCTGCATTAGTTGCAAATCCGTCATTAAGATAAGCACCAATTGCAACGGTATTACCATCATCTGAAAGCGCTACACTATTTCCTGATCCATTGTGCAGTGCTTCTCCATCAATATCACTACCTACTTGTATCCAATCATCAGATATATACTTATATACTCGCACATGACCAGAACTTTCTCCATTGTCACTATTATTAGTAGCACCAATAGCAACGACACTGCCATCTGCAGAGAGAGAAACACTAGCTCCACTAAAGTCACCTATGGCTTCACCCAGTATATTATTACCCATTTGTGTCCTTACACCATCTACATTTTGAAACACCTGAACCACCCCTCTAAAATTAGAAGCTCCGCGAGAACTAATTGCAACAACACTGCCATCATTAGACAACGCTACACTATAACCACTTAAAAGATTACTTGTATATCCATCTATGTCATCTCCTATTTGAGTTTGCCCTAAACCGATTATGGGAATTAACCCAATTAGCAAAAAAATTCTAAAATTTGTAATTATTTTTTTCATGGCTAGTGTATTTATTTTTTAATAATTTTTATGGTTTCAGAATTGCCGCTTTCAGATGAAATATTTATAAAATAAAGTCCATTAGTTAAATTTGAAACCTCTAACTCTATTGAAGCATTATTATCTTTTTTACTTAAAACAACCTGACCTAAAGTGTTTACTATTTCTAAATGATAGGCTTCTGAACTTGGTGATTGAATAAACAACCTGTCAGATACTGGGTTTGGATATAGTTTGAATGTATCATTTACCAACTGCTCTATAGACAATGTAGAGTCTGTGGAAATTCCAAATTCTGACGTGTTTCCGTTCGCATCAGTAGCGGTTGCTACAATGGTGAGATAATCATCCACATCATATCCGGTAGGAAGGTTTAATGTAACGGTTTTATTTCCTGGTTCAAGATAGTTGTCTGCCTCAATGAAAAATTTCCCCTGACCATTTGTTGCTCCAAAAAATTCAATCACCATAGGATAAACAGAATTCGTTATAGAACTCGGAACTGAATAAGTCACCTCTAAAGCATCGTCACCTAAATCTACAATCGCACTGATTTCTGGTGTGTTTTGAAGATTGTTAACTCCGGTATCTGCATCCTCCACATCATTTTCTGTGGTGCCGATTAAATCAATTCCTAAAACCGAATTGTTAAAAATACTATTCTCAGAAATTGTTACTTGAGTAGAAACACCTAAATTAGGACTTAGCTCAACTCCTTTTTGGTTGTTTGTTATGATATTATTTGTAATTGTATTACCTGTATTTGCACCTGTAATTGAAATCCCATGAAGACCGTTTCCAATATTGGTAATTCCATCTAAACCTACACCAATATGATTATAACCAAAAGTGTTGTTGTTTGAGGCAAAGAATACATTTATTCCACTCAAATTATGACCTCCAATAGTATTCCCTTCATTAGATGTACTTCCTCCAATAATGTTGTTACTACTGTTATTCAATAAAATGCCAACCCCAATATTTGCGACTTCGGTATTTCCATCTGGTAAAGTCCCTACCTTATTACTCATAAAGTGAACGTCATTGGCTCCATGGAAGTTGACATTCTTAGATTGACTTGAAATTGTGCCATTACCAGAAATTGTGTTTTCTAATACTAGGGTTCCTGTTAAAGTCCCAGACAATCTTAATCCTTCCGTTGCATTTTTTATGACTCCATTTCCTGCAGGATTTAAGCTTATATAATTATTCTGAATGGTGTGTGATGTTCCTGAAAGAGACATTCCGATATTGCTGTTTCCTGAGATGATATTTCCATCTAAAAGGTCTGTTCCACCAATAACACTATTGGTTGATGACGTTGATAAAGATATCCCTGTAACATTGCCAATGGCATCATCACCTGAGGCGTTTAAACCTATATAATTCCCTTGCACTATAGACCCACTCGATGTGCTTTCAGAAATCTCTATTCCAATAGAGTTACCAGAAATGATATTTCGAGAACCCACTTCTGATCCACCAATGCTATTATTACTATCTTGTAGATAAACCCCTGCATAATTAGCTATTGCTGATGTGCCTGAAGCGTTTGTACCAATATAATTCCCAAGTATTTGATTGCCTTTACCGCTAATAATAGTAATTCCATCAACAGTATTTCCTGAGATAACATTTTTAGCATTGGCTGTTGTACCTCCAATAGTATTGTTGTTATTCTCACCTGTAAGCATCATAATGCCTATTTGATTTGGTATAGCAACATTACCTGTAACATCTACACCTATATAATTGCCTTTTACACTATTAGAAACCACAGGTCCCACTGTGTTTCCTTGAAAATAAATGCCGTATTGTCCATTGCCTGAGATTAAATTTCCCTCACCTACTTCGTCTGTTCCAATACTATTATTATTTGCTCCAAATAATACCATAACACCAGCTCTAACATTAGAAATAGTTTCCGTTCCTGTAATATCTGTACCTATATAATTTCCTATAATTAAATTACCATAAGACTCAGCCCCTGAAAGCGCTACTCCCGTTCCTACAGTATTATCATCAGATGCACTACTGCCAGAAATAATATTACGAGCTCCCGCAGAATTTCCTCCTAATATATTATTCGGTGCATCTAAAAACTGAACATTAAAACGATTTCCTTTATTTAAGGTTCCGGTGGCATCCGTACCTATTAAATTGCCTTGAACAAGATTATTTGTAGCAGCCGAATTTATTTCAGATCCTTCAAAAGTAAGTCCGCCTACTCCATTGCCTGAAATGACATTGCCTTGATTAGGCTGCGTGCCGCCAATCACATTTCCTCCCGTATTATTAAAATACAATCCACCCCCTGTATTAGAATTGATAGTGATGCCATCAGGTTTGATTCCTATATAATTAGATTGAAAAATATGATTTCCTGTATTTGAATAAACGCCAAAACCAAAACTATAAGGATAAGTATCCATTCGTTTAAAACCACCAATACTCAATCCATAAATTTCACTTCCTTCAGAACTCCCTATAAGTTGTATACCATTATGCGTACCTGCTAAAGCAGAGCCATCGATTTCTATTATTGGTGAGTTGATATAATCTAATTGTGTTCTACCGTCTATAATAAGCGGTTGTTCTATAGGAGGTAATACATCTGTAACCGTAATAACAAATGGTGCATTACCAGAGATATCAAATTCTATACTATCCTTATCACTTGTTTTATTAGCATTTTGAATAGCTGCACGTAATGTACAATTACCTTGTGCATCTCCACAAAAAGAATCGTTGAGATTAATATCTGGCAAATCTGCTGGACTGTTAACCGTATAAGTTGTTTGTGAAAAGGATATAAATGTAAGCTGAATAAAAGCCAGAATTAGTAGTTGTTTTTTCATGATAAAAGATTGTATTTGTTATGTAATTCTTTTTTTAAACTGTCTGGTTTATTTAGAAAAACCAGACAGTTGGAAAGCCTTTATTTAATTGCAGTCCGTTGCATTAATTTGTTCTTTATACTGATCTATATCATCTAAAAAACCTTGTTTATTTGCATTTGGAACACAATCGATAACATCTTCTAAGGCCTCTATAAAATTTAAGCCAGCCGTTTTATAATTTTGACAATTGGCTAAGGTTGGATCGGTAGCATAAGCGTTAGATGCTGCCGAATACGCATTGGCTTGAGCCAAATATTGTTCTGACCAATTATTACAATCTGTATTGTTAAAATCTCCATCATCGTCTGAGCCACCGCAACCCGTTACTCCCATAAAAGTTATGAGTAAACTGATTAATAAAGTAGTTGAGCGTGTCATGTGTTTTTGAGTTTTCATTTTGTTTATGGTTTTAATTGTTTTTCTAAAACTTGAAGGTGATATTGTTATTTTATAAATTGATTTCTATTATTTATTTCTAGATTTTTCCAATAATAAGTTGCGCAACCGCTATGGCTTTTTGTTTGTTATCATGGTCGTCATTAGATACTTTAACATGTACATGAAACATATAATTGCTTGATAGAAACGTCAACTGAGACATCCTAGAATCCCAAACAGCCACAGCTCCTAAATTGGAAATTTCTTGAGGCTGTTTGTAAACTGATGTGGATTGCTTAAACATGGCTTCGTTAGCTTTTTTTACCATCACAATTAAAACTTCACTAGGCTTCGCCGTTTTAAATTCCTGACCACCAAATGATCTTGATGTCGTCACCTTTCCGTCTTCCCATTTATAAATACAAGTTGGATAGGTATAAACTACATCCTTCAGTTCTATAGGATATTCTTCAACCACAAACATGTTTTTTATTTCATGTAACGAAACCAATTCACAAGGAGAATCAACAACAGACCTTTTTATCGGGTTTTCATTTTTTGCTGCTATCTTATCTTGAGAGCTATCCGCTTTGTTTCCCTGGTTATTACAGGCTAATACCATCATAGAAAACAATAGAATTAGTAAATTGATCTTTATAATTTTTATTTTAAGCTTCTTTAGAAATTTGACCATGAGATAATTTTAAAAGTTGTGTTTTTATTATTGACTGCATTCTATCCTTCTTTCTTCTATTTTTAAACCAACTGAATGACTATAAATAAAAGGTTTCACGTATTGCTATAAATTTTTAAACTTCTGTAGGTTTTCAATTCCCATGGCATCCCAAAGTGCGTTAGTATCCATTGCTTTACCTTCTACCGTTACATAAAACCGGTTGTTGTAGAGAAATCTCAATTCAGATTGAAAATCTGCTTTAGTATTTTCATCGCGATCAGTACCAAAAGTTAATAGGTCGTTTCGCTCTTTTTTTGAATACCTTATAGTATTGTTGCTCTCTGAAGTTATGGTATTAAGCTCTAACATTTTTAAAGGTATAATCGCACCAACAGCTTTCTGGCCAGCTGCGTCTAAAATTTCAATTCTTATAGTATCATTTCCAAAATGTCCTGCAACGTTTTGACTTCCAATAATTTTAGGTTCAAGCTTATGTTCTTCTGACTTATCTATACTTAGATTTTTTAATCGTTTGGGAAATGCTTCAATAAGTTGCTCATTAGTTAATGGTGTTTTTGTACCTAGTTCTTTACGTAGTTCTGCATATTTATCATTTATATTTTCATTTTTACCAGTCACTTCATTCAACACCTCCTCAACAACCTTAGATTTAGTCGTGCCAGAAGATTTTGAATCTTCCTTACAAGACGTCATAAAAACGATCATAAGCATAAGTGGCAATAATGTTTTCAATATATTAGGACTTGTTCTCATAGATGATGTTTTAAATTTTTCTCTTTTTTACATGAATTTATAATCCGATTTTTCTATGTTCCGTTTCACCTCCTCCAAGCCAATACACTCCATCGTTGCGCTTTCTTTTTTCTTTTTTAAATTTTGCATATCCATAGAAATCATGAGTGTTTTCTCATTAGGATCAAAATAATCTTTAAGCTGTGTTGGTATTTTAGTGGTTTTATTTTTGAAGATATCATCAAAACTCACTTCGGTTTCGTTAGTAAAATACATGACCATTTCATACTCCGCATTAGTGGCTTTAACTCCTTTGCAGTTAAAACCATTTATTGTTTTTTCTGGTAACACTTCAAATTTAAATTGGTCCGATTCGTTATTTGCCTCGTCAATATCTAACTCTGGCATTTGGTTTACCATACCTATATTATTACCTTCAGATTCCATAAACATTACAGTTACCTTGTTTTCATTATCCATAACCGTAAACATACTTTCCATGACAGCGGTAGTAAATCCAAAATAAGAAGCATCTGGTTTTAAATAATAATCAAAAACCATTTCGCCTTCTTTGGTGGTCATTTTTAAAGAATATTTCCAAGTAAAATCATAAGAATCGGCAACTAAAGAGGCTTCGGCTTTTTCTTTGCTACCCCCAAATGGATTAGTATCAAAAGCCTTATCCATGGATTTAGTAGCTTTTTCAGACGCTCTATCAGCGGCTTTTTCAATGACAGCGTTTTCCACCTTTTGCTCTACTCGTTTTTTAAGTTTATTTAAAAACTGAGCTTGAGATGTTGAGATAGAAAACAAGCAAAAAACAATAGATACAATAACACAAGTATTTTTACTTTTCATGTTGATTTGATTTAGAATGATTTATCTTTAGTGAAGGAAAAATCACAGATGTTAACATCTTCTAAAAAAAAATTCTAAATTTCTATGGAACAACATTTTGTTGATGCTCTAAAAAACGATGACACCAAGCTCATCAAAGTGATTTATGGCGATTATAGAAATGAATTTATTTTCTTTTCTAAAAAATATAATATTGCAGAAGCTGATAGCTTAGACATCTATCAAGAAGCGTTTTTAGCGATTAGAAAACACGCCATATCAGGAAAACTACAGGACGTCAATAGCAGCTTTAAAACCTATCTTTTTGGTATTGGAAAACATCTTATTTACAATAAATTAAAAGAGTATTCCTCCAAGCAATCTTATGATCTTATACTACATAAAGCAGATGCTGATTATGAAGAAATTACTATAGATACCTCAGAAAAGCTTACTAAAGAGCAAGAATTACTTCGTCATTATTTTAAGCAATTAGGAAAAAGTTGCCAGCAAATGTTAACATTGAGTTTTTACAGAGGACTAACTAATGATGAAATAGCAACTTTAGAAGGTTATGAAAATGAAGGCGTAGTGCGAAGTCAAAAATCGCGTTGCCTGAAAACATTGAAAAACCTGATAAAAAACCCCTTAAATAATGACTAACGAAACACTAATAGAAAAGTATTTTTCTAAGAGGTTGACAACAGACGAATCTCTAGAATTCCAAAAACTTTACGATACTAATCCAAATTTTAAACAAGAAGTAGATTTCCTTAAAACTGTGAGAACAGTTACTGAAACAGAAGATGACGCACAATTTAAAAAGCAATTAGAGTCTTATGAGTCTGAATATATTCCGGAAGAAAAAAGCACTACAAAAACATGGTTAAAGCCTCTAATAGCAGCTGCAGGACTTATATTGATAATGTTTAGTATTAATTTTTTTATGACTTCAAATAGTAATGAAGAAAAATTATTTTCAACCTATTTTGAACCTTCAAAAAATGTAACATCACCTATTGTACGATCAGCAGATCATGAAACCATTTTAAATAACGCATTTATAGCTTATGATGAACAAAATTATAAACAAGCTATAGCTTTATTTGAATCCTCCTATCAAACTTCAAAACAATCTGAGCTCTTATTTTATGAAGGCAATAGTCTTTTGGCTTTAGGAGACACCAATTTGGCTATTGAAAAATTCAAGGAACATTTAAAATATTCAGATATATTAACCCATCGCTCGCATTGGTATTTAGCCTTATCCTATTTAAAAATAAAACAAACAGACAAAGCGAAACACGAGCTAAACGCGTTACTAGATTCTGGTGAAACGTTCAAAAAAGCGGAAGCAACATCACTTCTTAAAAAACTGAATTAATCGTTTTCTAAAAAAGAGAACACCTACAAAAAGCCCAATAAGCACATATACCCAATAGTATTGCGTCTCTACAAGAGCATCGGTATTACCACTAATAACAAAACCAGACCAATAATAAGGATGTTTTAGCAAGTCGTCATCTGTGTGTTTTAAATAGTCTAATTTGGCATTTTTAAGTGCTTCATCTTTAAATTCACCTTGCTTTAAATGCGTATAGAAATACGACATTATTTTAGCAGTAGCTTCATCTTCTACTTTCCATAAACTCATCACTGTACTTGGAACTCCTGCATAATTAAAAGCGCGAGACAAACTAATAACACCTTCGCCATTTTCATAAAAACCATTTCCGGTATCACAGGCACTTAAAACCGCCATATTAGCCTTTAAAGTTTCGTTATACAATTCTGAAATGAACAGCAGATTATCTTCTTCACCATAAAAATTAAGTGATGAAAATTCAGGGTGAACCTCATCAATATTTGAATGC
The DNA here is from genome assembly GCF_039538385.1 of Winogradskyella damuponensis. Classification (NCBI taxonomy): domain Bacteria; kingdom Pseudomonadati; phylum Bacteroidota; class Flavobacteriia; order Flavobacteriales; family Flavobacteriaceae; genus Winogradskyella; species Winogradskyella damuponensis. The sequence continues at coordinate 182,821 of NZ_BAABCB010000030.1, forward strand.
ATGGCCAAATGCAACACATTAAAATTATTGGCCTGGTCCATAAAATTTAACTTAGAAGCATTCAAAAAGGCATCTCCATTAAAAATGTTCAGAATAGCATTTAATTCACTGGACGCTTTAGGTAATTTTGACTCCAAATTAGACGCTGAAAACGCTCCTATTTTCACCTTTTCAAAGCTTGATTTAATTTTTTTCTGTTCCTGATAAAGCAATAATGAAGACCCATAGCTTATCAAAGGCATATTCTCCTCCAAAAGAAACGCTTCAAAAGGCAAATAATGTATTGCACCATCAGGAATAATAGTGAGCTTCTCATAGTCTCCATAATTTAGTTGAGGCAATAACAAAGTTGATAACCTCTTAAATGATTCTTGATAATTTGGTGTTCTTTCTTTTAAAGTCGACAAACATGTTTTTAAAGCACTTATCACAATGGTTTTATCACTTTGTGGCAAGATTTTAATCTGACTTTTAGTTATTAAAAAGGGATATAATTTATCCTCCGTAAAAATATATTTTACTACGCCTTCGTTATCTTTTAAATCCTCTTGCAAAGTTTTGATATCGAAGTGTTGTACATTAAACTGATAGTAGGTTTGATTTTGTTGCTTTATTGAATCTTGCACCTTGTCTAAATCGTTCTTTAGTTTGAAAATCTTATTCTGCCAAAGTGATTTTTTTTCGTCTGAATCTTGTTTCAAATCAATTAAAGCCTTCTGATAAAAGTTAAGTTGGGCTTTAATATTCTCTTCTTGATTAATTAAGTTTTGTGGAATATTTAACTGCTGTCTTTGGTTGTTAAACACAAATTTAGACCATGTTAATTTTGAACCGTTATTCTCAATACTATTTAAAATTTCGGATAACAAACTTGTATCATCAGGTTGTACCGAAGCCACTTTTAATAAGCCTTTATTTATAGCATTATAGTTTAAAAACAAACTTTCGTTATAGCGCTGCCCTAAATACAATTGATTGTAAATTTCAGAGGCCAAAACATAACGCTGTGTCGCTTTTTCTAAATTTATTTTAGAATGGTCTTCGTTATAACGTTCAAAATAAAAATCGCCCATAGCCAAGAATCCAGCAATCGTTTCAAATGAAATTAAAGGTTTTAAATCTTCAAGTTTTAAATCTTCAATTGTTTTATTAGAGTTATTCACTACTCTAAAAGCTTCATCAAAATAGTGCTTTGATGCTTCCTTTTGGTCTAGCCCTTGTGCTGTTTTCGCATTTAGAATCGCCAACTTAAATTGGCTTGAAGTCGCTTCATCCTCTTTAAAATCCTTTAATTGATCTAACAAAATTGAAGCTTCATCAAAGTTTCTTCCTTCTATGAGTAATTCTGCTTTATATAATTTAGTACTGAACGCTTTGGTGTAATACTCCGTTTTATAATCTTCTGTTATGGCAATGGTTTTATTTAACAATTGCAACGCTTTTTCAGGCTGTTTAGTTGCGATAATTGACGCGTAAAATTTTAATGTAGCACTTAAAGTGTTGACTTCAAACCTGGATAATTTTTTACGTGTATCAATAGTTTTTATTATCGCATCTGTATAATAAACGGTTTTAAGCGTGTCTTTCTTTCGAGAATAATGCAACATTAAATCGTACCAATTAGACAATTGATCTTCGTAAATTTCCTCCTTATTCCTTAATAGAAGATTGTTTTTAGTGGTTTTAGCAATGGTTCTTAATTTATCTTTTTTTAGAATATACTCTTCTGCTTTATCAAAATCTCCATAGTAGGAATACCAATAAAATAAATTTCCATAACAACTGTAAAGGAACTGTTGATTATCGTTTTCATCAAGGGCTTCCCAAATGGTTTTTGCTTTTAAAAGGGATTCTAATTCCTTTGTCTTCAATCCTAAATACCTATACTCTACAGCAATATTATTGTAGGCTTGCGCCACATCGGTGTTATATTCACCAATTATACTTTTATATAAATCGAGCGAGGTTTGGTAATGCTCTACGGCTTTAGAATAATCACCTAGTGCGCTGTAGATAAACCCAATATCATAAATTAAATCTACAAAGGATTTATCTTTATTAGAGAGTGTATCTTTTAAAACTTCATAACCCAATTGGGCCTGTTCTAAAGCGTGTTCCCAATTCCCTAAATAAGCCGTTTGATGATATATACGATTTTGAATTTGGTACTGAAATATTCTATCTGGATGTTTCTCTCTACTATATAAATCCCTGGCGCTTATAGCCGATTGCAAAGCACTATCTAAATACTGTTCACGAACCTTTTTAGTTATAGTTTTATCTACATTATGGTAGTCATAACTTTTAAACTCCATACTTGCAGAATTGGTATGAAAAAGCTTGGCTTTAAGATACGTTTGATAATCTACAGAAGAATTATTTAAGGTTTGTATCGCTTGCTTCCTAAAAATTAGTGCTTGGTCGTACTCCCCTTTTAGTTGCAAAGAATCGGCAAGAATAGTTAAGGTATCTTTTTGATAAATATTTTGAGAATACCCAAAAGACAAGGATATAATAAACAAGTAAATGAAAGGATAGGGCTTCATTGTATTGGTTAATTACATTAAAATTAAACAATTAACCTGTCGCAGCTAAGAATTAAGTTGACTTTTGTTATAATTTCAAAATAAATCATAAATAACATAGCATCACTTCAACATTTTTTTAGTCTCTTCTCCTTCAATTTTTAATGCCGTATAATCTAATTTCCAACCAATAGTCTCTACTAAATTTTCAATAAGATGAATGGCTTCTAAAGCCTCTTGTTTTGCGATATTATACAAGCCACTTTCTGGAATTTTTTCCATAATATGCGTTTTAGCTCTAGTCTGTAACTCCGTTAAATCGGCAGCTTCAAACTTATTAAACATACCATCGCGCTTATCATAATAATTTATATTGCTTTCAATAGATAGCACTTCTGGCTGTGGAAAATGTGTTAAATGAACTGTTTTTGTTTTAGCGTTTGAAGACATTTGCACTTTACCCAAATCGAAGCCAACATGCGCTTTAGCATTAATGACGACTAAAGCTTTTTTTCGACTAGAAATTAATTTTAAGAACTTTTCTTTTACGTCTTCATAATGATAGATCTCTGCAAAATCACCTTCAACGGTAACAAATTTACAGACGCGTTTTATTTTGTCTAATATTAAAATGGACTGTTCATTAGTGATTTTTTTAGTCTTCCATTGTTTATATATGGTTACCAAACCTAAAGTCACTAAAATGCTAATAATGATTATAAAAAATGTTTCCATGCTATTTACCTATTTCTCCTAAATGCGTGTTTTTAAATGCGTCATCAAATTTTAATCCATAGCCAAAGATTCTATCCATAGATGCATGAGCAAATAAAATAATACCCACTAATTTCAGCCATTCAATTTCAAAATACATGCCAAGAAAATAAATAAGTATCGCTAAACCTTTATGATGAAACATATTGTAGACTGTTGCTCCTATTTTAGTATTAAAAATATAACCTAACATACCAATATCTGGCACTAAAATTAAAGCTAAAAACCACCACCAAGCATAACTAAGTTGGTTAAACAAGAAAATACCAAAAACAAACATTCCTAATTCTTCTAGCTTTAAAACAAATTTCATAATTACACTATTACCTTATACAATATAGGTTTACTTGGACTTGCATCGTTTTCAAATGGTGCAATTTGAAGATTAAGCATATAACAACCATCTGATATTTTATTAGACACATAAATAAATTCTGTAATTGTAGCATCTAATCGTAATTTCCCTTTAGTATTCCAAAACGCATTGTGCGCTAAGAGTTCGCCTCCATCTTGCTCTTTGTCTACACTAGGCAAATCAATAAGAAGATGTTTTACTCCTTTGTTTTTTAGATACTCTGCGGCATCTTCTAACAAATACGTTGGGTTGGTATTAGAATATTGCTTGGTGAATTTATCACGTGTATTGGGCATGGTTCTAATCACAATGGCTTCGCGTTTTTTATTGCCTAAGGCAAACTGTAATTGTTTTCTAGAAATCACATAATCGTCGCCTTGCTTTTCTGGAGCAACCGTTACCACTTCCGCTAAAAAGAAAAACTGTTTTAAATGTTGGTTTATAGAATAGACTTTTTCTGTAATATGACCAACCGTTTCTGTATGTGTACCATGCGAATGCGGATTAAAAGTAATGGTATTAAAATTTACCACAGCGCCATTAGCCACACTTACAATTTCACCATCTATAATTTCAGGTTCAATTTTAGGGGGATCTAAATACCATGCATTTACATTATTAGGTTTTCCTGTTAGAGGTATTGAAATATCTAAAGGTTGTGATAAATCTATAGTTCTTTTTTTCGATTTGAATTGTATTGTTGCTAACACGTTTAATTGATTTTAAATAATTCGCTGGCAATACCATCACACAAAAACTGTCCTTTTTTTGTGACGCGTAAATGTCCATCATCAATATACAATAATTGTTGATTTATAAAAACTTCTGATTGCTCAATTAAGTAATCTTTAAAAACGATACCAAAGTCTTCTTCTACTTTACGAAATGAAACTCCCCAAATGGTACGCAAACCTGTCATTATATATTCATTGTACTGATCGGTTTGTGTTAACGTTTCAATCTCAATGGGCAACTCATGTTGTGCTATAGCATTTATGTATTTGGAATTATTTTTTACATTCCATCCACGTTGTTTTCCATTGAACGAATGTGCCGACGGTCCAATTCCGAGATAAGATTTCCCTTGCCAATAGGCCGAATTGTTTTTACTAAAATACCCGTCTTTTCCAAAATTAGAGAGTTCGTAATGTACAAACCCGGAAGCTTCTAACTTATCTTTCAACATATGAAATTGTTCATGCGCTTGCTCGTCATCCACATTATCTATAATGCCTTTTTTAATAAAAGACGCCAAAGCCGTTTTAGGCTCAACGGTTAATGCATAGCTTGAAATATGAGGCACTCCAAAACTTAAAGCCCTTTCTATATTTGCCAACCATTGCACGTTTGAGGCTCCTGGAATGCCATAAATTAAATCTAAAGAAATATTATCGAAGTGCTTAGTGGCTTCTTCTAAACACGATTTAGCTTCGTTGGCATTATGTGCACGATTCATCAGTTTTAAATCCGCTTCAAAAAAGGATTGAATACCTATAGACAACCTATTGATTGGACTCTTAGAGAGTGCTATGATACGTTCTTTAGATAAATCATCTGGATTGGCTTCAAGTGTAATTTCTGGGTGGTCTGAAACCTTGTAATTTTTATAAACTGAATCTATTATAAATTGTAATTCATCATTCGTTAATAAGCTCGGTGTTCCACCTCCAAAATAAATAGTTTCTACGCTGGAATTTTTAAATTCACCTTTACGAAGTTCTAATTCTTGACACAACGCATTTATAAGTTCATCTTTTTTCTTCAAAGAGGTTGAAAAATGAAAGTCGCAATAATGACACGCTTGCTTGCAAAATGGTATGTGGATGTAGATGCCGCTCATATTAGTTTTCAGTATTCAGTATTTAGTCGCAGTTTGCAGTCGGTTGCAATCAAATTTTTTCTTATTCTTCAAATAAGTCATACAAGGTTGAAATTCTTAAATCACAATACATTTTCATGAAATTAAAATAAAGCATATCAAATTGACTGCCATAAATTTCTCGTCTCGTTTCCCAAGATTCATATTCTGGAAATTTCAATTGAAACTGGCCTTCAACAAAAGTTTCCCAAAGTTTTTCTGAAGCTTCAAAAGCTGTTATAAATGTAGAATCCTTACTATTTATACGCTTCAATTCAATAACTAATGAATCTTTAATTTTTTGAGATTGGTAATAGTTTTCATGAGCAATATCATTCATTTCAACTTGCCCTTGACTGAATCCTACTAAAGATTGAAGTAATACAACAAATAAAATGATGATTCTCATGTTCTGTTTTTAACTGAATAATCCGATTGCAATTGGCTTATTTTTTAACGCGGCCTTCATTCTGCTTTACAAAAGCAGACCATCCTGAATAACTTTTACCAACCTCAACACGTCCTTCGTTATAAAAATGACAAACTGCTGCTGCCAAACCATCCATTGAATCCAGATTTTTAGGGATCGTTTTAAGTCCTAACATACTTTGTAGCATTTTAGCGACTTGCTCTTTACTGGCATTTCCATTTCCGGTAATCGCCATTTTAATTTTTTTAGGAGCATATTCGGTAATAGGCACTTCGCGCGACAAACCTGCAGCCATAGCAACACCTTGTGCACGACCTAATTTAAGCATACTCTGTACGTTTTTACCAAAAAACGGAGCTTCAATTGCTATTTCATCGGGATGATAGGTATCTATGAGCTCTACCGTACGTTCAAAAATAAGTTTGAGTTTTAAATAATGGTCGTCATACTTTTTGAGCATCAGTTCATTAAGTTGCAGAAATTCCATTTTTTTACCTACAATTTTTATGAGTCCAAAGCCCATAATTGTTGTACCTGGATCTATGCCTAAAATAATTTTTTCTTTGCTCATATAATTAATCGCAATACTGGCAACCACTTAATGAAACTGCCAAGCCAAAGGTAAGGTTAAAAACGCTTCCATTAAAAGCTCCCAAACCACTTAACACCGGATTGTAATCATCTAAAGACGTTACTCCATATAAATAAGCCATATCTGCGTAAATAGCTACTTTTTCGTTTATGGCATAATGCACTTCTAATCCTGCATTAAGGTTTAAATACGTCTGTTTATTATCGCGTAATGTACCTAACGGTTTTACCATTGCTATACCTGGCCCTGCATGTGCAACTGTGCGTAATCGCATTGGCAAAAAAGTAAAATATTCTGTAGGATCATATACAAATTGCGCATTAATACGTGAATAGTTGATTTTAAATTCTGGCGTACTATCATCATTAGAGAACCGATTAAATCCGTAATCTAATTTTACACCATAGCGTTTAGTCAACATATGCTGAAGTCCTAAATTTATCGTTGGAAAATTTACGGATTTAGCATAAGAGCCTTTTACAAAACCATCGGTTGTTGGGTAATTAACACCCACTGCAAAAAGTGCTTTCCACTTGGCTGTATCTTTAAATTGTGCCTGACTCTTAAAGCTTATAAAAACGACAATAAAAAAGAAAAGGTAATGTTTAAAATAATGTTGCATCTGTAAGTTTTTGGTTTTATTTGTAATATGTACTCTAATGCGCCTTACAAAACTAAACAATTCTTGTTTGTACTTATTAAATTGAGTATTGTCTTTGGTGCATTTTATTTTATCTATTCTAAACTTTCTGAAAATGAGAATTTACAACTCAATGAATTTATTGCATTTTTAAAGAAAAATGATTCATTTTCACTTAAAAACATTAGTTTTTTAATCCTTTTAAGTAGTTTTAATTGGTTTTTTGAAATTTTAAAATGGCAAAATTTAGTCAAAACAATAAAACACATTTCATTTAAAGCTGCATTAGAACAAAGTTTAGGAGGCCATACAGCATCGCTAATTACACCAAATCGCATTGGAGATTATGGAGCAAAAGCAATGTACTTTACAAAAACCCTTAGAACTAGAATTGTATTACTTAACCTCTTGGGTAATATGACACAAATGATAGTAACGACCATCTTTGGTCTTATGGGTTGTATACTATTTGTGAGCCACTATCAGATTGATGTTAATTATTATAATGCGGTGAGGTTTGTGGCAATACTTATAATACTAGGCTCTCTTATAACTTTAGGAGTAAAACAAAAACGCTTTAAAATTAAAGGCTATTCTCTTGTAGCTGTAATCGATTTTATAAAATCAATAACCTTAAAAATACATGCTATAACCCTTTGCTTATCCTCTATTAGATATCTTATATTTTCATTTCAGTTTTACTATTTATTAACTGTTTTTGGTATTGATGTTGATTATACCAAAGCAATGGTTGTAATTACAAGTATGTATTTTTTAGCATCTATTATACCATCTATTTCAATTTTTGATGTGATTATTAAAGGTAGCATTGCGGTCTTTTTATTTGGTTATCTTGAAGTCAACGAACTTACCATTCTTTCAATTACAACCCTTATGTGGCTATTTAATTTTGTAATTCCGAGTATATTTGGAAGTTATTATGTATTAAATTTTAAACTGCCAAAACCTGTAGAATAATGATTGCGCTATTAGCCATTATCACAATAATTATATACCTCTTTGTTATAGGTGTACTTATTTATGGTTTTGATAAAACTAAAGACTTTAAGCTACAAGATTTACCTCCTAAAACAAAATTTTCTATTGTAATCCCATTTCGGAATGAAGCCGAAAACCTTCCAAGATTACTAAATTCAATAACAAAATTAAATTATCCCAACGGGTTCTTTGAAGTTATTTTAGTAGATGACGATTCTGAAGATGATTCGGTTTTAATTATTGAAAAAATTCTCAAAACCTTAAGTAAACAAAAAAATACTCTAGCTAGCACTATTCGGATAATTAAAAATGAAAGAACCTCTAATTCACCAAAAAAAGATGCCATAACCTCTGCCATTAAACAATCTAAACACCATTGGATAATTACGACTGACGCAGATTGTGTTTTACCAAAGTATTGGCTTGACACGTTAGATGAATGTATTCAAATTAACCAACCCAACTGCATTGTTGCTCCAGTAACCTATCATGGTAAGACCTCATTTTTTAATCGCTTTCAAACTTTAGACATTTTGAGTTTGCAAGGCGCTACTATTGGTGGCTTTGGTATTCAAAAACCATTAATGTGTAATGGTGCTAATTTTGCTTACCTAAAATCTGAATTTATTTCTGTTAACGGTTTTCAAGGTAACGATACCATATCAAGTGGAGACGATATATTTATACTTGAAAAAATATGGAAAAAAGCGCCAAAAAAGGTGCACTATCTAAAATCTAAGAAGACAATTGTAACAACTTATCCTGTAAAAAATATAGACCAATTAATACAGCAACGTTTACGTTGGGCTTCAAAAACGAGTAATTACAATAATTGGTTTGCAAAATGTGTTGGCTTAATTGTTTTACTGGGAAATTTAACCTGTTTATTACTTATGCCGGCTGCTTTTCTTAATTATATAACTCCTAAAATAGCCATAGCTTTATTTGTGATTAAATTTAGCATTGACTTCTTACTATTATTTAAAGCAGCACGCTTTTTTAAACAAGAAAACCTATTGCTTTCTTATATGTTTTCTAGTCTCATTTATCCCTTCTTTAGTGTCTATATTGCATTCCTATCATTCTTTAAATCTTATCATTGGAAAGGCAGAAGCGTTAAGAAATAGTGCTCTTTTAAAAAAAATTAGGTAGCTTTACTTAAACCAACTCCAAACTTCAAATGAAAAACATACTATTATCAATGCTTTTGTTTTTGACTTTTCAATTTAATCATAGTCAAGAAAACTATACAATTAATGGAGAAACGCTTGAGCTTAAAACAGAAGTAGATGGAACGTTAGATTTACTTTGGACGAGTGATGACGGTAACTATCGCTATTTTGTTAAATCTGAAAATGGCACTATTACCGAATTAAAGAACACAAAAGAAAGCAAACGAAATTTCCTTGAAGAATACAAAACCACACTAAGTAATCTTACAAATGGCACGGCAACAGATAAGCTAAAATTTACACTTTACGACCTTAAAGCTTTTATTAACACTTATAATATGTCTGCAGACTCAACTTATACCTCAGTAGCAACATCTCGAAAAGTAGGCTTTAGATTAGGTGTTTTTGGCGGATTGACGAACAGTCCTTTTGTTAATAATCCTGAAAACACAAAAGTACTGCTCATTGGTGGAGAATTAGAAATTTTTGAAGCTAATTCTTCTCAGCGTCATTCTGGATTTATTCAAGGGCGTCATACATTTGATGATGAAGATTTTAACTATAGCACAAACGAAGCTGCATTAGGGTATCGTTATAGAATAATAAACAAACCTACATTTTCTATTTATGGTCAAGTAAAATTAGCGACTGTAAATATTGCCAGTTCTTCTTTTCAAGATGCTAGCGGAAAACAAGAAAGCCAAAGTGAGACGTCGTTTGATATTCCTTTCATTTTTGGAATAGGATCTGACATCAAAGTTGGCTCTAGTGGTTATATTACAATTACTTATGGAGAATTATTCGCTATTTTTTTAGACAATCAAGGTAATTTTTCAACCGATATTGCTGTAGGTTATAAATTTAATTTGTAATAATACGATTCTTTTGTCGCGCTATTTTTAAAGCCTGTTTGACAGTTTGATAAAAAATACTTCGTTAGGCTAAAATAGACCTAATAACGTTTTAATCAATCCTTACTATTACAGGTAATTCAAACGCAGTAGTCACTTGTTGTCCCCTTTTTATTGCTGGAAATATTTTTGGAACATGTTGTAAGCTTTGTCTTAGCAGACTATCTATTTCCGGGATTTCCTGTATAGTTTCTGGCTGAATATTAATGGATTCTATTTCTAATAATCCCAAATTATCAATCTTAATTTTAAGTGTAATAGTATCATTAACATCATTAGAAACTACTAAATTTTGAGCTTCTAAATACCGATTAACATTAGTGATTAATGTATTTTGAAAACACATTTTACTATCCTCTTTAGAAGTCATGTATTCACAATCAGTAAACGTTGGGTAAGTATCTACTTCATTCCAATTAAAGGTTTGCAGTTCTTCCTCAAGCAAATCTTCAGGATAAACTTTCTTCTTTTCAAAATAATTGCAAGAGGTTGCAAAAAGCAAGATTAAAAGACAAACAATTCGATTCATTACTAGTGTTCTGATAGCGAAAAGTACGATATTTTATTCAAAAAGCGGCTAGACAACTTCGCTTTTAGATTGAAGCCTTAGCTCTATGCGTTGATTTCATTTTTTATGAGGAATTATTATTCTTCTTCTAAAAATTTTTCTTGCTTTAATTCTTTAAGCCGACCTTTAGCATAGCTCAAAAATGGGCTTTTTGCCTTCTTCTCAATAAATTGCTCATACAGCTTAATTTTACTATCTGTATCAGCATAATATTCATCTTTAGTTCTAAGGATATAAAACTCGGCCATGATATTGGAAGGATCTTCTTTTAACGATTTCTGAAAGGCTTTAATAGCTTGGTCATACTTTTTCTGTCGATTATAAAGCGTTCCCAATCGTTGATACTCGTCTGCTAACGATCGATCTTGAAGTTTTATGGCTTTAGAAATATACGCTTCTGCGTTTTCAAAATCACTTAACCTCTCGTAATACGTACCAATAACAAATATTGCACTAGCATCGTTTGGGTTATATTTTAAGGCTTGCTTCCTGTGATAAATGGCGTCTTCGTAATCTGAATTTTGCGCGTAACTCAAGCTTAGCTTTTCATGTATGAACTCAGATTTTTCGCCCAAATCCAACAATTTATTAAACCAAACAACAGCATGTGTATAATAGTCTTGATGGTAATAGGTTTGGGCTTTTAAACTGATCAACTCTATATTGTTTTTATAGCTTTCTAATCCTTTATCTATATAACGATGTGCCTCTATAAAATTTCGTTTTATTAAATGATGTTTGGCTATTTTAAAAATGGCTTTTTGATGTGTTGCATCCAGCTTAAATGTTTTTTGAAATTGCTGTAATGCCGTAGTGTCTTTTTGCTTTTCTAAAACCACACCTAATTCATAATAGTAATTAGGGTTTAAACTATCGGATGCAATTAAGTTTGAAAATCGCTGATTAGCGTCTTTATATTGTTTTGTTCTTGCTAACAATTTTGCGTATTCATACTGCAACAAAAGGTCATCTTCATTTGCTTGTATGGCTTTTTCATAATTATTTAAAGCTTCTCCATAATTCCCTATAGCCATATACGCTTTTGCAATATCATCGTAAACCTCCTCTAAATTTTCTAAAGATTTATAAACCTCTATAGCTTTGGAAAAGTTGCCATTACTATAGAGATGATCTGCTTTCGTCTTAGAGTTTTGTGCATTTAAATTTAAGGTAAACACGACCGTTAATAGCCCCAAAAATAGTTTCATACGCAATTACAATTATTATTTTTTAGAGCCGTGAATTTGGTATTCAATTGGTAAAGAAAACGGCACATTTACAAGTTCACCATTTTGTTGCCCAGGTATAAATTGTGGTAATAATTTTATAACTCTAACGGCTTCTTCTTCTAATTTAGGATGTGGCCCTCTAGCTCTAATAGTTTTAGCATCCCCATTTTTATCTATTGTAAATTGCACAAAAATTCGTTTTTTACCAGAAGACAATCCCAATGATTGCGCTAAATTGAGATTAAAATTTTTATTTACAAATGAATTAATAGTACTCACCGTACATGCTCTTTTGTCTGCCTCTGAAGACCGATCTACGCAACTCGAGTAAGCTGGTGCTATTTCAACGACACTAAAAGGCACATTTTCTTTATCGTTTAAACGCTTTACAGCACGTTTCCTTAAGCTTTCTAGTACTTGTAAGCTATCTTTTTTAAGATCTATTACGTTTTTAGAATCTCCATGAATCTGAAAAACAATAGGAATAGAAAAAGGCACAACCACAACGTCACCCTTTTGTTTGCCTGGAATAAACTGCGGTAAGGTTGCTATAACACGCTTAGCTTCAATCTCTAGTTCTGGACTTGGACCTCTAGCTTTAATGTCTTTAACAGAACCATCTTTATCAATTTTAAATTGTACAAAGATTCGTTTTTTTCCTGGACTTAAATTATCACCTATATCTGTATTAAAGTTTTTACCGATGTGCTTGGTTACAAAGTTACTAAAACAGTCTTTTCGTTCTTTATTAGATTCTAAATCTTTACATTCAAATGTCGTTGGCGTTTCTTCTATAACTGAAAAAGGAACTTCTATGTTTTCATCAATCTCTATAACTGTTTCTGTAGTTTGGTTTGAAGTATAAGAATCTATTGCAAACGTCTGTATACCGTCTGTAACTACAAGTTTTTTAAAATATGAATCACTTTCTAACTGCTTTAGCAAGCCATTAAACCTAGCTTCTTCTTCTTTTGTTTTATTTGCTAAATCTTCTACAAATAATTTAAGAATACCATCTTGAGTACTTAACTCCCAATGTTCTTTTGCTGCTTTTGTATTTTTGTACGTTTTATATTCTGCATAGTTTTTATACCTGCTTTCTTTCATAAATTCAGAATAATCGAGATCCTCTTGATTAAGCGTCCCATCTTCTGATTTTTTTTGAACATAACTATCCGACATATACAATCTAAAAGCATGCATTTTAAAAAACTCTTCTTTAGACAGCAGATACTTTTCTAAACTATTATCACTAAATCCTGCATATTCAAAAAGCTCATTAAAATCAGCTCCGGCTTTTTTCATAGCAACCAACTCATTGTAATATTTAACAATCAAGGCTTCATCAGTAATTTCCTGATCAACAACTTGTTCGTTTTGCTCTTTATTTTTCTGCGCTCTAACTTCTGTAGACGTATAAATTAACATCCCAAAAACCATAGGAATTAACAAGGCGTATTTTATGAGATGAAGCTGTTTTGATTTTGATTTTTGTAACATAGCGATTCGTTTTTTGATTAATGATTTATTAAAAAAAGTATTGGTAAAAGACACCTGATTAACATCTAAAACCTGATTGAGTAAACTTGTATAATAATCTGCCTTACCACTTTGCTTTACCGCTTTGGCATCGGCAATATATTCGTGTAATTCTTTTATTCTATTTTGATAGATATAGACTAAAGGATTAAACCAGAATACGATTCTAAGCCATTCAAAAAACAACAAATCTACGGTGTGATATTCTTCAATATGCACTAGTTCGTGCTTATAAATCGTTGGTTTTTCGGACTCTGAAATATGTTCTCCTAAAAATATGGTGTTGAAAAACGAAAATGCCGCACTACTTTTTATGAGCTTAACAATAAGGATATTACCTTTCCAACGTTTTGGATTTTTATGTTTTAGCCAATATAATTTGGTGATTTTAGCTAGAAAAATCAATGAGGCTATCACAATGCCTATTACTGCAATTATTTGCCAAAGTGGAGTTTCTGGATCCTCTAAAATAATACCAGCTAGTTCTGCCGTTTGAATGTCGTAAACCGTAGGCGTTTTTGTTCCAATAAACACTTCTGGTAAATGAATGACCATATCTTTTGTGGCCATCGTTTTTAGTTGAGGAAACTTAAGAAATGGTAACACAAGCGCTAATACAGGTGTAATTATTAAATACGCTCTATTGTAATTAAAGAAGGTTTCGCGCTTTAAAAACAAATCGTATATCAATAAAAACAACGCTTGAAAAGCTATAATTTGAAGAATAGAATACAGCATAATTTTTTAATTTGTTACTATTTAATTGTTTAGTGCTCTTATTGAACTTTGTATACTAGATAGCGTTCAATTTTTATAATAAAAGAACTACTGCGGTTTGTTTTTATTGATTTCGTCTAGTAAGGTTTCAATGTCTTTGACATCCACATCATTTTTCTGAACAAAAAACGACACCATACTTTTAAAAGAACCTTGAAAATAATTGTCTACTAATTTATTAATAGACTGATTACTATAAGATTCCTTAGCAACTATAGGAAAGTAAACATGTCCTTTTCCTTTTTTCTCATAGTTTACAAAACCTTTACTTTCTAAAATTCTTACGATTGTAGACACCGTATTATATGCAGGCTTAGGCTCTGGTAAAATTTCAATTATAGATTTTACATTGGCTTTTTTAAGCTGCCATAAAGCTTGCATAATTTCCTCTTCTGCTTTTGTTAACTGTTTCATCTTGTGCTATACTTTATTCACAATCCCACAACTATCATATTGATTTTCAATGAGATTATATTTATAATTACTCTTAAATCTTGAAATACATTTTTATGATTTTTTCTAAATCACACTGCTAATATAACTAAAAAATTAGTTTAAACTAATTTTTTAGTTAATAAATGTAACTTTGGTCTGCTTATTGCGACGTATAGATGAATTCAAATTATATATATGGAAATTTTTCTAGTGCTCTTAGCACTACTTTTAATGATCTTAGGTATTCTAGGTAGTTTTCTTCCTGTTTTACCCGGACCACTAACCAGTTGGGTTGGTCTTTTAGTGCTTCATTTTACAGATGGCATAGAATTAAGTACAACCTTTTTAATTGTCACTCTAGTATTTGCCGTTTTTATTTATATACTAGATTATATTATTCCTGCCATTGGCACCAAACGTTTTGGTGGTAGTAAAGCTGGAATGATTGGCACCACTTTAGGTTTAATTATTGGTTTATTTTCTCCTATTCCATTTGGCATTATAATTGGCCCTTTTGTTGGTGCGCTTATTGGAGAAATGATGCATCGCAATGATTTTAATAAAGCATTAAAAGCTGCTTTTGGATCGTTCTTAGGATTTATAGCATCTACTTTTTTAAAATTTATTGTTGCTATAATTTACTTAGGCTTTTTTATTGTCAAATTATCGGAACACAACACAAGTTGGTATTAAATCTTAAAAACATTATAATAAGAAAAAAACCTAGCCGCATACTATGTGACTAGGTTTCAATTCTTGCTATTAATTCAACAATTACTTAACGAGGGATTAATTAATTCTTGCTGATGGCGTAAAGATAAGACAGCGCTTTCACTTTTTACTGTGGAAAAACCGTAAACTTACTGTGGAGAAACCGTAGTTTATAGCATTAACAATGCTTTCAAGAGTATTTTTTAATCAAAAACAAGCCATATTTTATCTCTTTTTTATAAAAACCCTTTTTCTCGGGCCTCTTTTAGTAATGTTTCGTCTTTTCCATCTTCTACAGAAAACAAAAGTTTAAGTTGTTTTTTTCGCTTTTCTATCGCACTTGTAGAAATATCTACATACTCATTTAAGCTTCTTGTCTTAATACCTTGTGATAGCAAATGCAGAATTTTTCGATTAATATCATCAACATAAATATCACTAGAAATTGTTTTCTTTAAATAATTATTAACCGTACTACTATAATAAGGTGGAGATTTTAATATTTGCTGAAAACCATCTGCCAATTCCATAGATGTTAAATCACTTTTTATAAGAAAGCCATCTGGATTTATTTCTTTAATTATATTATGAATTCTAAACGTTTCATTAAACATGGTAAGAATGACAATCTTAGCTCTAGGCATTAATTTTTTTGCCAGTAAAGCCAAGTCTTCACCTGAGGCATATTGGCCATCTTCTGATCCAGGTAAACTGATATCAAAAAAACAAACATGATATGGGTATTTTTTTGATGCACGCTCTATCATAATAACTGCTTCGTCACAATTATGCGCTGTATCTATATGTAAAGTTTGATCATTTTGCTTTGTTGCCATTAACACATTTTGATAGCCCTCAATAATAATTGGGTGGTCATCTACCATTAAAATGTTGATATGATTCATGTGGTTATTTTTTTTGGTCACATGTTATTCTCACACTAAACGTATTACAATAAATATTGAAATTCGTTTTGCGCTCGGGTCATGCTGATTGGTTTATATAGGGAATCTGAACATTAACTTGTGTTCCATTGTATGGCTGGGACGAAAATGAAATCTCACCTTCAATATCTTCAACACGAGATCTCATGTTTTTTAACCCAATACCTTTTCTACTTTTAGAAGTATCAAAGCCTTTGCCATCGTCAATAATATCTATGCAAATTAAGTGTTTTTCTAATGAAATACTAATTTTTATCGTTTTTGCATTAGCATGCTTATAGATATTTTGCATGGACTCTTGAATGATTCTGTAAATATTAATTTTGGTTTTATTGGACACCAAATCCCAACTAATATCATCCGTATAACTAAATTGATGTTCTAAGTTATAAGCTTCAGCTTGGTTTTCAATAAGTTCAGTAAGAATATCCATAAACCCAGATCCTGCTACAAAATCAGTATTTAATTCGTGAGATATTTTACGTATATCTTGTTCAACAGTTTGAAGCTGACTAATATATTTAGCCCTAGTCATCATAGCTTCTTTTCCTTCTTTAAAATTAATACTATCCAAACTTAAGCGCACACCAAAGAGTCCTCCCAATACACCATCGTGCAATTCTTTTGATATTCTTATTTTCTCCTTGGCTCTAGCTTCATCCACTTTATCTTGCTGCACTAACATTAAGTTATAAATATCTTCATTTGCTTTTTGCTGTACCTGTATAAGCTTTAACTTTCTATTTTTTGCACGTTGAGAAACGAATAGATAAGTTAAAATTGCTGTTACCAATAAACCAATAGATAAGATAAGTAAGTATAAATTTTCTTTAGAAATTTTTTCGTTTTCTGCAACTAACTGATCAGTTTCATATTCTATTCTTGCGAATTTATTCCTAACGTTACGTTCTATATTTATTAAACTATCGCTTAACTTAATATACTCATATAAATAACGTTTACCTTCTTCGCCTTTTTTAATTTTTGAAAGCAGCATTAATGCTTCTAATGTATAATTGTTAGCATATAACTTTTTGGATATGTTATAAGCTTCCTCAGCATATATATAAGCTGAATCATTTTCCTCGAATTCGAGATAAAATTTAGACAAATCAATATCTACAGCAATCCTGATTAAATCATCATCATACTGTACAGCTAAATCATGTGCTTCATGAAAAGCTTTTGAAAGCTCGGAGTAATTTCTATTGCCATTAAGCAGTTGGGTATGCCCAAGATTACTCATAATTAAAGCATAAAAAGTAGGATCCTCTTCATGATACTTTGATCGCAACGGCAACAAACTACTATACAACTCAATAGCCTTATCGTAATCTCCAATTTTCTTATAAACAAATGCCTTATTATGGATAGAGAAAACTCTATTAAGAAAACCGTCGTTCATTTTGTTAGCTATATCTATAGCCTTATCATGGTATTGGATAGATTTATCAAACTGATTAAGCTCCGAAAATATACCGGCAATTCTATTATGTAAGATCCATAAATCGTCTAAATTATCTTCATTTTCTGGTAAATCATTCAAAAGTTTTATAGCCCGAATGGCATTGGTTTCACTCGAGGTATAATCTTTCTCATTATACTGTAAATCTGCAATACTCATTAAAGAATACGCCTCTTCCTTATAATTTTTTAATGTCGAATAATATTTTAGAGATTTAGAAAAATAGAAAAAAGAACTATCATAGACTTTAACAAACTTATAGTAACTCGCCAGATTCCCTGCAGATACAGCAAGAGCCGAAGTGTCTTTAAGTTTTTTAGCTAATTTATAATTGAATTGATTTACAGAGATGTATTTGTCATAATCTTCTGCATAAAAATATTTTAAAGATAGATTTCGATTTGCTTTTAATACTAAAGAATCAATTTTTGAAGTTTTAGCAATCTCAACGGATTGAAGACTGATAGCAATGCGTTCCTCTTGCGAATAATTAGACTTCTTAGATTCTTCTATAAGTGAATCTACCTGAATCGCTATCGTATTACGGCCAGAGTTCTGACCATAAATTTTTGTACATAAAAATAATATTAAAAATAAAGCCCTCAACAATTTAATTATAAGTATTTACTCAAAGGTATATTAAATATATGGAAGGCAAAAAGCCCTAATCGTAATTAGGGCTAATTATTAATATATTTTTTTGACGAAGGTTTAACCGTTAGTCTTTAACTTAACTTTATTTTTTGTGTGCGCAATTAAATCATAATTCTCATGCGTGTTATAAGTAGGTTCATCATTATTAGCTACAACAGCTTCAGACTGTACTCCAGATACAGTTAATAATAATACAGCGGCTAGGGCAATAGTAATTTTTAGGGTTTTCATATGTATATATAAATTTAGGGTTTACAAAATAGTCAACATTAAACTGCGCAACGCATAACGTTACATTGAGGGAAGGGAATGGATTATTAACTATTTTAGGCGCTACCTAAAATTGCACTATAAATTAAAACGAGGGACGTTTTTCTAGACAAGCAAATGCCTAATAGTAAAATGGATTAAAATTTTCCTTTACAAGCGATTTGAGGGCTTATTGAGGACTACAAAGATACATATCTTTACGAAATTTCCAAACGATATGTCGACGAAAGGTAGATATTGTCCGACCAAAAACACATTTCATGTTCATAACCTGTTGATAACTTGAGCTTTATACCTCTAAAAAATATTCGTATTCTCTATTTTTTTATTATAATAAATGAATGCTTAATTCAAAAACTTGACAATACCAGAAGCCAATGACTCATAAAACAAAAAAAGATCTCAGCATAACACTTACAAAACAATATTAAAAACGTAGTAGAAAAAAATATAGGCCCTTTTGGTGTTTTTAGATTTGTTTTTTTAGTTCGTCAGTCAAAATTAAAAAAGCTAAAAATCTCCTAAGCAAGTCTATTAAACAACAAGCAAAATACAGTCAAACAAAGAGAAAAGTCACCCAAAACTAAAGCGCAAGGTGAATCTTTATTGACATAATGAAAATGGCATATGAAAATTAATTTTAAGTAAAATTATTATATATATTTAAGGTTTGTCAAATAAAATCTTACAGAACATTAAACTCCATTTATAAGTGTATAATTAAAACTTTATTCACTATTTAAAATATCCTATCCACTAATGCTGCTCCACTATTTAAAAATTATCTTTTACTGCTTTCCCGCTCTAATCATTGCACAACATATTGATCCCATTACCTTAGAGGATGAAATCTCTAAACTCAACGACCAACAACAGTACGAGACCTCTTTATTAAAATTAGACAAGATTGTTCAAGATCCTAAATCCGATCCATTTGACAAAACTCACGCTTACATTCAAATGGCCTATACATTTAAGCGTGTCTACAATTATGTAATGACCATTAATAAGCTTGAACAAGCTGAATTAGAAGCCAAAAAATCTACCCATAGAGAAGAGTTAGAATCAAAAATTTTAGCCGAAAAAATGTTTGTTTATTTCGACATGCAAGATCAATCAACAGTAGTAATGCTTCTCGAAAAGTTTGACGACAATACTGTTAAACACCTAACTAGAGAAACTCTTGCCCACTACTATACCGTATTAGGAGCTGTGGCATTCTGGGATGAGGATTACAAAAAAGTAGAAGAGAATTACGACTTAGCCATATCAATTTTAGAAAAAGACAACCCTAAACACTTACCTAATATATATAGAGCAAAGCTAACACTATACTCAACTCTTGGAGATTACAACAAAGCCATGCAAGCTTTTGAAAAGGGTCTATATTATGCCGAAAAACATGATGTACCAATCTATAATATTATAATGCACGAAGGCTTAACCCAACATTATAAACGCATTCACGACTATGAAAACGCCTTAAAGACACAGCAATTAGTTTCAGAAAAAAGAGAACAGTACAATTTTACCAACCATAGCGAGAAGCTCTTAGCTTTACAAAACCGACTTAAAGAAGAAAGACTTAAAATTCAGCAAGAAGCTAAAAAAAACAGCAGATTTACTTAGTTGTTATTTCTGCAATTATAATCACATTAATCATTGTACTCTTAATATTATTACGTGTTTATAAACAAAAGAATAAATTAATATTACGGGAAAATCAATATATACGTAACGAAGTTGAACGTTTATCTGCTAAAATTGACACTAAAACAAACACTAAAAATATTTTAGAATCACATAATTTAACCGAGAGACAGCTCGAAGTCATTAAATTAGTTAAAGAAGGAAAAACGAATAAAGAAATTGGAGTTGAACTTTATATTTCTGAAAATACTGTTAAATATCATCTAAAAGCTATCTACGAACTTTTAGGTGTAAAAAATCGCATCATACTCCGAGAAACCTACGAACTATAATTCAATTTACAGTGGTTTAAAATATTAGACACAAGAAAACCGTCAAAAGCGTTTTTTATTATGATAACAATGTCATAATAAAAAGTTACCCTGGAAACCACCGTAGATTCCTCCCTATTTACATCATTATTTTTAAAATATTTAAGGGCAATAAAGAATAGCACCACCAAAATAACGTATCATTTTTGTAATCAATAACTATCAAAAATGATGATTTCAACCTATTTTTTACAGCTTTCATCGATATAATTACATCAAAAAAGCTGAGTTTTTCATAAAATAAAAACACAAAACACGACACACAAAAGAATCCCCAGCACAACCAAACTAAGCCTAAACGCCTAAAAATCAACACATAATAACACACTACCCCATGGGTAGTTTCCAAAACTACACGCTTACTACCCGTCATTTTTTCCGTTTTATTGAAAAATCAAATCATATTTGCCTCAACCAAATTAAATCACAATGAACCTATATCTTTTAAAACATGAAAGCACTTCCAGACTTATAAAAAGCTATTTCAGCTTAAAAAGACCCATTAACAACTTAAAGATTTGAAATCTCGGGTCAATTAAAACAATTATTCAAAAACAAGAAATCTATACGCAAACTTTCAAGATCTGATAGCTCTTGACAAGGAATAAGTGGCGTCTTACAGATAAAGACACCTAGTTTAGCCTAAAGAATAAAGCTAAATCATTAATGCAAAAATTTTAAAAAATACACCAATTCTAACATAATATAAATATGAAAAATACAATTACCTTTTTATGTCTTCTGTTTGCTGCTTTAGCTATTAAAGCTCAAAACAAAACCACTATTGCATTTCTTCCGATGTCTTATGACGAACAATCCATTAGTAGCAATGAAGCCAAAATAATTCAAGAAACAGTTATCAATGGCTTTGTTTCTTCTAAAAGATTCACGGTGGTGGATAGAGAAAAATTAGAAGAAATTGAAAAAGAAAAGAAACTTCAAAGAACAGAAGCTTTTATGGATAGCGAAAATACCGTTGCAGAAGGGCTTGGTAAAGGAGCTAGTTATTTAGTTGACGGAAGCATTATTGCTATTAGTAATTCTGAGATTAAGAAAAATAAATGGACATCCACCATTAATATTCAAATTAGAATGCTAGACGTTTCTACTGGCGAAATCTTGCACACAGAAACTGTGAATTCTGTATTTACACCTTTTAACAAGGACATTAAAAAAGTAATAAAGCCTTACTATTCTAAAGACGAATACAAAAGATTAGAAGAAAAAGAAAAGCTATTATTAGATTCTTCTAGCACAAGCTCAGAAGCTTTTAATCTTGCTTTAATACCATTAAGTGATAATATCATTAAAGCCACAAGAGCTCTTTTTCCGTTACCAGCTAACATCATTGGTTGGAAAAAGAAAGAAAAGCATGAATTTACATTTGGAGCAGGAACTGCCGCAGGAGTGCAAGCTGGTCAGATTATAGATGTGGTAAAAACCTCTACAATCACTATGGGCGATAAGGAAATAGAAAGAAATGAAGTCGTTGGTTCTGCTTGGGTCATTAGAGTAGATGACCAAAACTTTTCTGTAGCCACTTTAATAAACAACCAAAAAGACATTAAAAAGGCCGTTAAAAATGGACAACCCCTAGGAGTCTTAGTGAGATAAATAACAAATCAATAACCATTATAACAAACCAATAACCTTTAAATCTTAACATTATGAAAAACATTTACTTATTATCAATTCTTGTAACCATCCTAGTAACAAGCTGCCGTTCAGGCTTACAATCGTCGGAATTACCAGAATTGTCGGTTAACCCATATTCAACATCTCAACTTATTGAGCATGACACCCAAGGCATTGTAACCTTACTAGGATCTAGTGATGAATTTAGAGTAAAGCAAGACGCCATAGACAACGCACAAAAAAAAGCAATACGACATTTATTATACATAGGCTTTCCAGGAACAGATATGAAAAACCCAATGATTAAAAAAGGAAAACGCGTTGAAACGGAGAACAAAGCATTTTTTGATCAGTTTTACAAATCAGGCTACAAACAATACATCACAAGTAACCAAGTAGAATACTTTGATTGTGAAGATGCAACTAAACAATGTATAACTGCAGCATCTACGTTTAAACTTAACTACAATCTTTTAAGAAGAGACTTAGAACGCAACAAAATTTTAAATAAAATAGGATTTTAATTATGACTAAAACAACATATCTTTTAAGAACAATAGTAATAGTGATCTGCTGTTTTCAAACCTTTTCAACGTTTGCTCAAATTGAAGCAACTAAAAGTGATGAAGTCGCAAGAGCACAAGCCAAATTAATGGTTGTACCTTATACTAAAGAAGGTGAAGACATTAGAAAAATCTTAGACGACAATCCATACATTCGCTCTGCAATGTCCATGGTTAAACAATCCTTTGACCAACGTGGATGGACGACTGTAGATTTTGTTGCAAATCTAAGAGCTGCCGAGTCTAATCGTGCTTTTCAAATGGATAGGCAAGCAGACTTTAAAGCCGATTTAATCGCTGGGTCTGGTACTGATATTTATGTGCAGGTAGACACACAACTTACAACCGATGATTCTGGATCCGCAAGTGTAACCTTAGTACTTCAAGCATTTGAAACCCACACAGGAGCTAGTTTCTCTAATCAATCAGAAAATAGCGGTCGTTTTAACACTAAAGATTATGATAAATTAATCGAAAAAGCCTACGACCGCATTAGAGAAGAGTTTTTAAATATGCTTCTTGAAAAAACAGATGAAATTAGAGAAATAGGACGTGCTATTAAAATTGAGCTCAATTTGCATGAAGATGCTGAAATTGATTTTGATAGTGAAGTAGGCGACGGCGACTTCTTAAATGAAGCTATTGAAGACTGGATTTATACAAACGCCTATAAAGGAAGAGCTAACTTAGCTGGAATCTCAGAGAAATCCATGGCTTTTAATGAGGTAAGAATACCACTTTTTAATCAAGAAACAGGTAGACCGTATAACCCAAATAGATTTGCAAGTGAACTCATTAGATTCCTAAAAGCTAATAACGTTTCTGCCTCTAGAAATATAAAAGGACAGAACTTGTTTATTACAATTAAATAGTATTTATGCAGCGTACAACATATACTTTGTTTTTGTTTTTGGCTTTTGCTTTCTCAAGCACTTTAGGATTTGGTCAAGATTACAGTGCCATTAACTTTAGTTATAAAATGCCAGATACAAAAACCAAAAGCAGTGTCACTAAAGCACATTACAGATTGCTGGAACAAAAAATCGAAGGGAGCTACAAGCAGGGAGGCATACTTAACGAAGGGAACCACTTCCTCTCTAGCCAGGCTCCCTTTGATATTGTTCCTTACATCGAAGTGGTAGACATAAGAAATGCTGGAGATATTGAAACAGTCAAAGTCGTTAAAATCGCAATGCATTTATCAATTACAAATGCAGAAAGTCAAACTCCATTTAATCAGTTTAAAACAACGATAATAGTTACCGATAAGGACACAGAAAAAGCAATAACAAAAGCAATCAAGCAAATAAAAACTTCAGGCCAAAAATTCCAAAACTTTTTCACAAAGGCTAAAGCGAATATTTTAGCTTATTACGAAAAAAATTGTGCTAAAATTCTTAAATCAGCTAACACTCATATTCAAAGGAAAGAATACAAAAAGGCTTATGGGTTGCTAAAGTACATTCCAGAAAATATGAGTTGTTTTGCTGATGCAGAACGCTTAATCACCAATATTTATACAGATAACAGAGATTCAAATTGTAAAAAAATACTTGAACATGCACGTATTCAAAAATCATATAAGGATTATTCTTCAACCTTATTTAGTTTAATATACATTGATTCGGAAAGCTCGTGTTATCCTGAAGCGATAAAAATGGCTCAAGAAGTAAAGGAGCTAATAAACAAAGAGGATGCTAAAGCATTTATACCTTCTCACGAGGAAGATAAAGAGAAGTTCTCTAAAATGTCATATATAGAAAAGACTAGAATGTTAGCCTCATTAGCCAACATTTTAAATCTCGATTTCATTCAAAAATAATTTAAGTAAGTCTATTAATTCAACGCAAAGCCGGCTCAATTCATATTTAGAGTCGGCTTTGCTTATTTACAAATTCACTAGTGCTTATCACTCAAATTTGTATTGATTTTAACCTCTCAAACAGCAGCAATCTTAAATACTATTATTGATATAAAACCACAACTGCAACCATAAACCATCTATACGTATAAGTTTAATATTTTTAAAAATTCCAAATTATGAAGTTCAAATTCTTAGCGCTATTAATATGTATTACCTCAATAGGTTTTACGCAGAGCAAACCCCTTGACACACAAAAAAACGCCCACATAAACACTATAATAAGCTTGTTTAAAACCAAAAACACAGACCAATTAGCCAAGCTCATAAATTATCCCTTAGAAAGAACATATCCCATACCAAGCATTAAAAGCGAAGCCGATTTTAAACTGCGCTTCTCTGAAGTTTTTGACGATACACTTGTAGCACTAATTACAAACTCAACACTAGATCAGTGGGAAGAAATTGGTTGGAGAGGTATAATGTTAGATGATGGTATAATTTGGATTGATAGCGCTAACGGAAAAATAAAAGCTGTAAACCACCAAAGCGAGCTTGAAAAAAAGAAAAGAGCAGCACTAATAGCCGAAGAAAAAGAAAACCTACACAACTCCTTAAAAACATTTGAAAACCCAATCTTTAAACTAAAGACTAAAAACTACCTCATTAGAATAGACCAACTCGCTAATCACACCTACAGATATGCATCCTGGAAAGTTACTGAGAACCAAGCTTCAAAACCCGATTTAATATTGAATGACGGAGACTATGAATTCCAAGGCAATGGTGGTAATTACGCTATTACGTTTATAAACGGAATATACACCTACAACATTTACAGAAATAGTATATCTAAAGACGATGCTCCCGAAGTTACACTTGAGGTTCTAAAAAACGACCAGGTCGTCCTAACAGAGCACGGTAAATTGATAGATTAAAACTAAAGGTACAAGCTCGTCAAAATTTTAAGAAGAGACTTAAATGTTTTAGGTCTCTTCTTGCATCTGTATCAAAAGAGAATTGTATTAGAACGACTTTAAAACCTTCCTAAAACAAAAAAGCATCCCAATCTTCTTATTCAGAAAAAAGGAAAGCCTTTCATTGGAATACCAAATTGCTTTGGTAAACTACTTCCAAGATCTCTCTTGGAACAACACAACGTCTTTTAATCGCTAAAAAAAAGCCTCAATTTCTTGAAGCTTCTTTTTGCAATTTTAGCGGTCTGGACGGGACTCGAACCCGCGACCTTCGCCGTGACAGGGCGACATTCTAACCAGCTGAACTACCAGACCGTTGCTTAATTGCGAGGGCAAATATACATCGCATTTTTAATTTGACAAACAAAAAACTAAAAAAATAAAAAATATTTTAAATAAATTTTTGACGCTCTATCATATAAGTCGTCAATATGTTGTCAAATCCAGCATTAATATTAGCTTCTACATACTTAATTCTGTACTGACCACACCTTAGTTTCAAGTTCGTAAAGTATTCTTTTACAGCTTTTTCATAAGTATGTTTAATATTATCTGCATACAAATTAATATGATCTCCAGTCTCCACATCGATAAATCGTTTGGGCCTGTTATCAAAATCAAAAGACAATTCTTTTTCTTTATCAAAAACATGAAATAAGACTACTTCATGCTTATTATGCTTTAAATGTCGTAATGCTTCAAACAGTTTTTCGTCATCTTCTGACGTTTGAAACATATCTGTAAACACAAAAATTAAGGAACGACGATGAATTTTTTCGGCAATCTGATGCAAATATCTGTACGTTTCTGTTGTTTTAGTCTCAGGTTTAGAAACTACAGCGTCACTTAATTTATGTAATAACATTTGATGATGACGCTCACTCCCCTTTTCTGGAGCATAAAAATCGTAGTTGTCACTGTAAATACTCAAACCAACAGCATCACGCTGCTTTTTCAGAATATGCATTAAAGACGCACTTGCTAAAGCTGAGAATGCAATTTTATTAAGATGGTCTATATGCGTTCCTGCCGTTTCCGGATAATGCATAGAACTACTATTATCTAATATAATATGACAGCGTAAATTGGTTTCCTCATCATAACGTTTAGTATACAAACGGTCTGTTTTCGCATAGAGTTTCCAATCTATATGTTTAGTGCTCTCTCCTGGATTGTAAATTTTATGCTCAGCAAACTCAGCAGAGAATCCATGAAACGGACTTTTATGCATTCCAGCAATAAAGCCTTCAACGACTTGTTTTGCTAGCAATTCAAGATTTTTAAATCCTCCTGCCTTATTGAGTTCTTCTTGTAAATTCATTTAATTAATTTAAAATATCATGCTTCATTTTCTGAATTAATACTTCACAAATTTTATAGTACCAATTCCTTCTAGAACGACAAAATACACTCCTTGTTTTAAGTAGGCGACATTTACGGTAACATTTTTTGAATTACCCGCGTTACGCACTATCACTTTTTGCCCTAAACTATTAAATATTTGAAAAACTCCTATTTCAATTTTAGAAGATGTAATCGTCAATTCTTCTTTTCCTACTGGAACAGGAAACACCTGAATTTGATTACTCAAATCGTATTCTAATTCAGAAGTACTTAAACTATCATTACAAACAGTTTCTCCATAAATATTGACCTCTATAATACTTACCCAATCTGAAGTTGCAGAACTATTACCATTGCCGGTTATTTTTACGTAGCGTGCCACTGTATCTTCTAAGCTAAACAATTGTTCTGTAGTTATAGGCGCAATACTACTATTTTGATTGGTTAAAACAGGTGTAAATGTACCACTGCCATCAACAGCAATAGATAGATCAAAATTTGTTGTTCTCTCATCCGATTTTAAAAAGTAGACACCTATTTCGGTTAACGTATGATTACATGATAAATCAAACGTTATGGACGCTTCTCCAACTGCAGGATTTGCAGACCAGTAATAACCACTTGTAATGGGGTACACATTGTCATAAGCAAACTCGGTTGCGACATTATCTTTTCCTGTTTCTGTTCCCACTCCAAGAGCTGAACCCACAACTATTTCTTCTGGAATAAAGGATTCTGCAGATTGTGTTACTGTGATTACAACAGGGTTTGCTCCATTATTTCCAACTAATGTAATCGTTCCTACTCTATCCGTTCCGTTAACATTGTCTAAAGCTGTTATCGTAATACTTCCTTCTCCTGTACCAGCATTAGCACTTAAAGTAATCCAAGATAGATTCTCTGTTAGTGTCCAGTTGGTATCAGATTCTGTAAAAATATCTACTGTAATATCACCTCCAACTCCCGCATAAACTAACAATGACTCAGAAGCCATTAAAAGCGAGCCTTCAGATGCACCAAAACCTACGCTTACACCAACATCACTTTGATTAAAAGGTCTGTGAGTTATTGAAGCCCCATATTCCTGAGCACCAACATCATAAACATCAGATCTTAGACCTCCAAAAACGTCATTTGAAAAAAGTGTTTCGCCATAAGTTCCTATAGAGCCATTAATGGCAGGACTTGCAGCTACTATTGAATATACTCCGTTAACATTTAAATTGGTATCTAAAAAACCTGAACCTATTGTAAAACCTTCAGTCGTATCTCCTGTTCCTGAATCATACATATTCCCTTCAAAAACAGAATTGGTTGCAGATCTTTCGGTTTCAATATATACCTCACAATCTACAATAAGATTATTTGCTACGGTAATATCATTTGGTGCGACATTTTGACCAGAGCCTCCTGAATCTACTCCTATACGAAGTCCTAAATCACAATCTACAATTGTATTATTAACCACCATTAGATTATGAATAGGACCATAACCATTCAGCTGATCGTTATTGGCTTGTGTAGCCGAAATGTTTATAGCTCCAAGCGCTCCACTTTTACTCGATGAATTTTGTTTGGTAGCGTTTGTGCCTTGTATGTAATTGTTATAAATACGATGATCTTCGCCAATAACACGAATTCCTCCATTAAAATAAGACGCGGTTTTACCATCATTTAAAAAGAAGTTATTATAAACCGAACAGCCATTACCATGTCTTAGTGATAATGCTCCTAAATAATTTTCAAATGTATTTCTGTAATATTGGTTATTTCCGCTTTTATTAGCAATAATTTCAGGTTCACCACCTTTGACTTCATAAAAATAATTATCATAAACTTCAGACGACGAATCGGATAAGGACTGACTACTATCACCAATTCTAATTACATCCACATCGTTATATTCATCTGCTAGGCCCACTTGATTTCTATAGGCAAAATAGTTATGATGAATTTTCATTCGGTCTTCAATACCAGTTGTTCTTTGATTAAAAATCATAGAACCCAAACAATCTTTATTGATTAAAGTGTTATAACTAATTTCATTGTCTTGGCCATAAACTCTAATCCATCTAAAATCACTGGTATTTGATGGTGGATTATAATCATCTATTTTAACCTGTGAGACTTTACAATGAGAACATTCGGAAACATTTTTAAACGAAATTACATACGAATTGGCACCAAATTGGCTAAACGTGTACGTTCCTGTAAAAATAATTCCTGTTAAAGTAATATAAGAACCACCCATTTTAATACGGCAGTTATCAAATATAACTCCGCCTGGTGTTTCTGCTTGTATAATTATACGGTTGGAAAAAGATCCATTGGCTTCAATAGAAAAATCACCATTACTATAGGTTCCATTTTCAATGGTAATAACAGAGCCTTCTACGGCAGAATCTAGAGCGTTTTGAATAGCTTCAACTGAAGCAATTTGAGCATTCCCAAACCAACAAGCCAGAAAACATAAAATATTAAAAAGAGTGATTTTAGAAATCATGGTATAGGATTAAGAATAATTTTTATAAAAATAAATCAATTATAAAAAACCCTACTAAAAAGAAGAAAGAATTTAATGTTTAATCCTAAAAATGATATGGTCTATTTTTAGGATTAAACATCTTATTTGGTATCGATTACAAAAGGGCGTCGATAGCGTCTGAATAAGCTTTTTTAGGTGCAACTCCAACTTGGCGACCAACAACTTCACCTCCTTGAAAAACCAATACTGTAGGTATGTTTCTAACACCATACTTAGCAGCAAATTCTTGGTTTGCATCAACATCTACTTTACCAACTACAGCTTTACCTTCGTATTCTGTGCTAATTTCATCAATGATTGGTCCAACCATACGACAAGGTCCACACCAAGCAGCCCAAAAATCAACTACTACTGGTTTATCACTTTTTAATACTGTCTCTTCAAAATTTGCATCTGTTATTTCTAATGCCATAATATTTATTTTTAATTGTTTTGTAATTCGTTTTTGAAGCACCTTTCTATTGGTGCAACTGCAAAATTAGTCAAAATATTTGGCAAACCTTACAATGGCTGTATATGTTTTGGTTATAGCCACATAGACGACTTATATATGCACTTTTTTGGGCGCATAAACCAGGCTGTCCGCTATATCTTTTTTGCTTTTAATGGCAAAAAAGGATGCCGCTACCATCCTTTGCGCAAATTCTGCGTATTTATTAAGCTTTAAGTCAAATCTATATAAATTGTTATTCTATAGCATTCTTAGACAAAAATTCTAAAATCAGCTTTGCGATATCTCTTGTTTTTTCTTCTGCAGCAAAATGCCCAGCATCCAATAGGTGTAACTCCGCATTGGGTAAATCTCTTAAATAAGCCTTCGCACCATCCGCGTTAAATTTCAAATCCTTTTTTCCCCAAACAATTAGGGTTTTTGGTTGCTGTTCGCTTAACATGGTTTGCCATTTCGGATACCGAATTAAATTGGTATTGTAATCTTGAAAGAGCTGTACCTGAATTTCTCTATCACTTTCAGATTTTAGAAATGCCAAATCATGTGTCC
This sequence comes from Winogradskyella damuponensis, assembly GCF_039538385.1. NCBI lineage: Bacteria > Pseudomonadati > Bacteroidota > Flavobacteriia > Flavobacteriales > Flavobacteriaceae > Winogradskyella > Winogradskyella damuponensis. The sequence continues at coordinate 213,615 of NZ_BAABCB010000030.1, forward strand.
ACGCATCCGGACTTTGTATATTGCTATTTGAAGCCTCTAAATCAAACAAATACTGCTGGTTTATTATAGCATCTTTACCTGTTAAACGATATAAAAATTTGTATTTGGCTTCTGACGTATCTGTTTGTGCCGTTCTAAAAAAATCTTGTCGTTGAGGCGTTAAACCGTCTAAATACGCATTCGCATTCTGAACAATTAAAGCTTGAATGCGTTTTGGATTTTTCATCATCATGCGATAGCCCACAGGAGCTCCAAAATCTTGCATATACATCACATAGCTTTTAATTTGAAGCGTATCCATTAACTGCTGCGTATAATCTGCCAATAGATCAAAAGTGTATGTTGTCGTTGTGGGATCTAAATGGGTACTGTAACCCGACCCTAAATTGTCTGGTGCTACAACATGGTAATGTGTTGCCAACATAGGAATAAGGTTTCTATACGAATGTGAGGACGAGGGATAACCATGCAATAAAACTATGGTTGGGTTATTTTTGTCTCCTGCTTCTCTATAAAACAGTTTTACACTATCAATGGTTACATAATTATAAGTCGTCGCTGGTGGTAAAAAGAACTGTTTTTTAGTGTCGCCTGATTTAGTCTCACAGCCCAATGAGGCTAATGATACTAATAAAATTATTACAAATTGCTTCATGTTATATTTCGTCTAATTTAAGCATCAAAAGTATTTTGAGACTTAAGGAATAGAAAAGTCATAACCTAAATAGAAATAAGTTATGACTTAGTAATTATTGTATGCTTTTAATTTCTACCAGCCATAACACCACCATCGGTATCCCAAATCGCACCTGTTACCCAAGCCGCTTTGTCTGACAATAAGAATACAATACTATTGGCAACATCTTCCGATTCACCAAAACGACCTATAGGATGAAACCCATTAAAGCCAACCAATGCTTCTTTAGCTGCGTCTTCACCTCCAAAAACACCGTGATACACAGGAGTATTTACTAAAGCCGGAGACACGGCATTGACGCGAATATTATCTTCTGCTAATTCCATCGCTAAATGTTGTGTTAGCGAATGTAAACCTGCTTTTTGCATAGAATAGGCTGTAGATGGTGTTGCTTTAACAGCTTGTTTTGCCCACATAGAACCTACATTGACGATAGCACCACCTTGAGTTGCTTTCATCTTTTTAGCAGCACTTTGTGTGATAAAAAAGAAGCCTCTGTTTAAATCTAAATACGAATTATAATCTTCCATCGTATGATCTAAAAAAGGTTTAGGACCAAAAATTCCTGAGGCGTTTACCAAATAGTCTAAGTTATCTAAACCATCTATTTTTGCGATTAAAGCGTCTACTTCAGTCGTGTTAGAGATGTTTGCCGTGTGTTTAACCAAATTTGGTGCATCGGCAATTTTGTCGGTATTTCTCCCTACAACATGTACTGTTGCTCCTCCTTCTAATAAGGCATTTGCAGTTGCATTACCTATTCCACTTGTGCCGCCAACAACTAAGGCTACTTTGTTTTCAAATTCTTTCATTGCATTTTTATTTAATTACTGATTACAGACAGACAAGTCTGTCTTTTTATATTCAAATTTTTTTAAACGATTATTTTTTTACATAAATTTTTAGACTCAAGAATAGGCCAGTCTTCTTGATGTAGGTGGCTTTCTCCAACAGCACTTTCATAGAGTAAGTAAATTTGTCTTGCTAGTGAATTTACTTCTTCACTTTTAATATCTTCTAAATTGTTTGTGATTAGTGTTGCGATACGTGTAATAAAATCATTTTTTTGAGATTGAATTTCATTTCGAATGATCTCATTCTCTTTTGGAATTTCTGAAACCGTTTTTATACACCAACAGCCATTAAAATCTTTGTCCTGATAAAACAGTTGAAGGAAATCGAATAGGGCTAAAATCTGTCCTTTTCCTTTGGGTTTTGACCTTGTGAAATTTTTTAAATTCTCTAGAAAATGGCTATTCTTATATTGAAGATATGCCAGACAAATCGCTTCTTTAGATTTAAAATGATTGTAAAGGGTTGCCTTAGCAATGCCTGCTTCGGCAATAATTTGATTAATACCTGTAGAATTATACCCATTCTTATAAAATAAAAATGAGGCCGTTTCTATAATTCTATGTTTTACTTCGGCATGTTTCATGATGCAAATATATCAATTATTTTTAAAAACAGACAAGTCTGTCTATTTTATTTATTACAATCAAAAAAACACATGCATTAGAGAACTATCTTCGTTTTAAAACGCCATCAAATGGCTTTTAAATGTATTGGGATGTCATTCATTCTGTATCTTGAAACCTTTCTTTTATCTTATTCTCAACTCTAAAAATCAATAGAATAACCATTACAATCATTAAACCCAGACCTAAAATTGTAGAAATCCCTTCAGTGGGTTGATATACCAGACCTATGAGTCCAACCACTGAAAGTAGCAGTCCGTACTTTATCATTTGTTTGGAGGCATATAGTTGTGCAAAATCCCATCTCAGTTGATTTTTCATAGAGCTTGCTGTTCTATAGCCATAGATGCTATTGATCTTCTTTGGTGGAAATTTGTACATAAAACATCCTACGATACAAAAGATGAGACCACTACTAAATGGAATTAAAAATAATGGGTTTTCGAATAACATATGATGCACTAATTTTTAGGCTTGGCCCTGACCATAAATGTATAAAATTTAATATCGTTTGAATAGCTCAACCGTTATTTTTGTATGCATTATTACCATCGTATTTATTTTAGATATTTATGCATATAAATATTTGAAACTATTAAAATCCCCATTAAAACAAAGAGCAATAACATTATAAAGATGGAATCCTTATGCTTAACATGTGCAACTAATGCCGTTACTAGGAATAATCCAACGCCAGCATAAGTCCATTCTTTTAACTGCGAGGATACAAATGGCAGTACTAATATAATGGCTGCTATACTTTTTAGTACTGCCAACTCTATCCTAAAATAGTCAGGAAAACCCAATGCTTTAATACCATCTATAGTACTTTTACTAAATAGATAAGAATACGAACTTAACAATAGAAATGCAGAAATGATGCCTGTAGATATCCAGTATATTGTTTTCATACGAATTGCTTATAAAAAACTTGCCTTTAACTGATTAACAATCTTAGTGCCATCTGGATCGGCTTGCGTTTTTAGTTCACAAAAATCTTCAGCCCATTTTGAGGTTCTAATTCGCAGTGGTGGCTGTTCATGCTGTGCGACATTTAAAACCACTTCTGCAACCTCAGCTCCTGTTTGATACACTTGATTTTCACTTTCATTTGCTCGTTTTTGATTTCCTGCCATATATCGTTCAAAGATTGGTTGGTATTCTCCTGTTGCAAATTGACCTTCAACAGCGGTTTTTTCGATGGCAGACGTCATAAATTCTGTAGCAATTCCTCCTGGTTCTACACAAGTGATTTTAATATTGAAAGCATCACTGACATAAGTTGCTAAACCTTCCATAAAACCTTCTACGGCAAACTTTGCTCCACAATACAATTCGTTAAATGGCTGTCCTACTAAACCACCAACAGACGTAATACTTATGATTTGACCACTCTTTTGTTTTCTCATATAAGGCAGCACTGCTTGTGTACAGAATACCACTCCGTGATAATTCACTTCAGTCACCCATCTAATTTCATCTTCTGTAGATTGTTCAGTTGTTTTGGCAAATCCGGCTCCTGCATTATTAACCAGCACATCTATTTTACCATCTTTTTCTATAATGGTCTCAACCGCAGAAGTAATGGAGTCAATTTTAGTGACATCTAAAGGAAGTAACTCAATATCCAAATTTTCTTCTTCTATTTTCTTTTTGAGTTGGTCAGCTTTTTTTAGGTTTCGCATTGTAGCATAAACCTTATAATTATTCTTAGCAAATAGCATTGAAGCTTCAAACCCTACTCCTGTTGATGTTCCTGTAATTAATACATTTTTTTTCATAATTATTATTTTATGGAATGAATATTCATTCCAATTATTAGATAAATTTTTTTTATTCTTTAATGGCGTCCCAAACCATTTGTGTTTGATTTTTAAGGGATGTCGTTTTTGTTTCTGATTGGTGAAAATACCATCTTAAATAAGCCAAAACAGCACCACCAATAAACATTAATATTTCGTCTAATTCTATAGCTTTAATAATGCGCTCTTGTTGACCTTTAACTAATAGTTCATGAACTGGAGCAACAGATTTCCCTCCTTCTTCTCTACTTTCTTTAGTAATAATTGGAGACGCTTGTAATTGCTCCATAAATTTAAAATAAGTAGGATTTGCAATAAAAAAATCAATAATAGACCTTAGATAATTTTCAAATTGTGTTTTTATTGGTTGCTCTACATCAAAATCTAAAAACACTGATTTTTCTTTGGCCTTTATATTTACATAAATCTCATTGATTAAGGACTCTTTGTTAGGGAAATAGTTATAAATTGTTCCCATTCCTGTCCCGGCAGCTTTTGCAATAGCAGACATTGGTGTATTATGAACTCCTTTCTCTGTAAGCAGTATAAGTGCAGATGATAATATAGCCTCTTTTTTATTCACGTTGCAAATATAAATATATTGGAATGAATATTCCAAATAATACTGTAGATTTCTTAAATTTAATGTATTAATCGAAAATGGAATCATGAAAAACGAAATTTAGATTTATAGATAAAACCTTTTCGTCAAATAATCTTTTATAGTTTATTGATTTAATAATAAAAAGATTCTTCCATTTTCGTGTTCATTTCAAATACTAATTCAACTTATACATTATATCATGCTCCTTCAAACTATTTAACAGCTGTTGTGAAATTTTGACTTTATTTTTTCGGCTTGGCATCTGCACTTTTATCTTTTCAGCATTATCATAGACTACAAAATTTAGAGTTTGATTGCCTTCATGGAATTTTATTAAGTCATATAACACAGAAACTGTTTCCTTTTCTAAATCTCTAATATTTAATTGAATGGATAATTTTTTAGCATAAGTATCCATCACATCATGCAGCAACTGAAAATTATTAAACTGAATTCGTGGTTCTCCTTTTTTACCAGTATCTCTATTGACCCAACCTTCACGTACAAAAGCTCTGACATAAACAAAAGAATTGATAACAAAGAAGTGTCTAAACTTTAAATAGTCTTCTCCAAAAATTCTGAATTCAAAACTGTCGGTATAATCTTCAATCGTAAAAATAGCCCAACCTTTACCTTGTTTACTTACACGATGCTGTACATCTGTAACAACACCTCCAAAAGTAACTTCCTTATTTACAATAGCTTCCAAATCATTAAAATGCGCCACCACTCCGTTACAAAAAGTCTTCATTTCAATAGCAAAATCATCTAAGGGATGGCCTGAAATATAAATACCAACCACTTCGCGTTCTCGCGATAATTTCTCCATCGTTCCCCAATCTTCACACGGTGGTACAACGGGTTCTGCAATTTGCACATCACTAGCTTCACCAAACAAACTGACCTGAGCTGAGTTTTCATTCTCCTGATGTTTGGCACCATATTTAACCGCTTTTTCTAAAAAGGTAATTCCATCACCATCGTCTGCAAAATATTGTGCTCTATGTGTATCTGACCAACAATCAAATCCGCCAGCATTAGCAAGGCCTTCAAATGCTTTTTTGTTGGCTGCTCGCAAATCGATACGCTTAGCTAAATCGAAAATAGATTTATAAGGTCCTCCTTCTTTTCTGTTTTCTACAATAGTCTGAACCGCTCCATGACCAACCCCTTTTATGGCTCCCATTCCAAAACGAACGGCATTATCTTTATTTACCGAGAACTTATAAAAACTCTCATTAACATCTGGACCTAAAACCGGTAATCGCATCCGTTTACACTCTTCCATAAAGAAGGTTACAGATTTAATATCGTTCATATTATTAGACAGTACAGCAGCCATGTATTCTGCTGGATAATGCGCTTTTAAATAGGCGGTTTGGTACGCAATCCAAGCATAACATGTAGAGTGCGACTTGTTAAAGGCGTAACTCGCAAAGGCTTCCCAATCCTTCCAGATTTTCTCTAGTTTTGTTTTGTCTAAACCTTTAGCACCAGCTTGCTCAATGAATTTTGGTTTCATTTTATCCAAAACCGCAATCTGCTTTTTACCCATGGCTTTCCTCAAGACATCGGCTTCACCTTTAGTAAAATCGGCCAATTTTTGAGACAGTAGCATTACTTGCTCTTGGTAAACTGTAATTCCGTAAGTTTCTTTAAGGTACTCTTCCATTTCTGGTAAATCGTACACAATCTCTTCATCACCATGTTTACGTGCAATGAAACTTGGAATATATTCCATTGGACCAGGACGATACAAGGCGTTCATGGCAATTAAATCATCAAAAACCGTTGGCTTTAGATTCTTCATGTGTTTTTGCATGCCAGGCGATTCATACTGGAATACACCAACTGTTTCACCGCGTTGGAATAATTCGTATGTTTTGACGTCATCCAAAGGAAAATTCTCTGGATCGAGCAAGATACCATGCTTGGCTTTTACAATTTTTACCGTGTCCTTAATTAAGGTCAAGGTTTTTAATCCCAAGAAATCCATCTTCAACAATCCGGCATCCTCAACAACAGAGTTATCAAATTGGGTCACATACAAATCAGAATCCTTTGCTAAGGATACTGGTACATAATTGGTAATATCACTTGGTGTTATAATTACACCACAAGCGTGAATTCCGGTATTACGAACCGAGCCTTCTAAGATTCTAGCTTGGTTAATGGTTTCGGCTTGTAGGTCGTCACCATCAGAAATATTAAGCAGTTCATTAATTTTTTCTAAATCTTCAGCCCTAAATTTACTTGCTAATTCCTTTTCCGAAAGTCCAAAAATCTTTCCGAGTTTAGACATCAACGGAATTAGTTTGGCAATATGATCGGCTTCATTTAGTGGTAAATCTAAAACTCTGGCTGTATCTCTAATCGACGATTTTGCCGCCATGGTACCGTAAGTAATAATTTGCGCAACTTGATTGGCGCCATATTTATCAATTACATATTGCATAACACGACCTCGACCTTCATCATCAAAATCGATATCAATATCAGGCATACTTACACGATCTGGATTTAAGAAACGCTCAAAAAGTAAATCGTACTTAATCGGATCAATATTGGTAATCCACAAACAATAGGCAACCACCGAACCTGCTGCAGATCCACGACCAGGTCCTACGGAAACGTCCATTTTTCTAGCTTCGCGAATAAAATCTTCTACAATTAAGAAATATCCTGGATACCCTGTTTTTTCAATAACGCTTAACTCAAAATCGAGACGTTCTTCAATTTTTGGTGTAATTTCACCATAACGAATTTTGGCTCCTTTATACGTTAAATGTCGTAAAAAGGCATTTTCACCGCGTTTGCCATTATCGACTAAATCTTCTTCAAATTTAAATTCATCAGGTATATCGAAAGCAGGTAATAATACATCTCGCGCTAATTCGTAAGGCTCAATCTTATCGACTACTTCCTGAATATTCACAATCGCCTCAGGCACATCTCTAAAGAGTGCTTTCATCTCTTCTGTAGACTTAAAGTAATATTCCTGATTTGGCAAACCGTAACGATAACCACGACCACGACCAATTGGCGTCGCCTGTTTTTCTCCATCTTTTACACACAATAAAATATCGTGGGCATTGGCATTTTCTTGATCGACATAATAGGTATTATTGGTTGCTACCAATTTAACATCATGCTTTTTTGCCAATTTAATCAATACCGGATTTACACGGTTTTCGTCTTCTTGATTGTGACGCATTATTTCAACATACAAATCATCTTGAAACGTTTCTTTCCACCATAACAAGGCTTCTTCTGCCTGATTTTCTCCAACATTTAAAACCTTACTTGGCACTTCACCATAGAGGTTTCCTGTTAAACAGATTAAATCTTCTTTGTACTGTTCTATCAGTTTTTTATCAATTCTTGGGACGTAATAAAACCCGTCTGTAAAGGCAGCCGAAGACAATTTTGCTAAATTGTGATAGCCTTTTTTATTTTTTGCCATCAATACAATTTGATAGCCATTATCTTTTCTGGTTTTGTCTGCATGATTTTCACATACAAAAAACTCACAACCAATAATTGGTTTTATAATTTTACCTTTCTTTTCTAATCCGGCTTCTTCTGCTTGTTTGTGTTGTGCTTTTACTCCTTTATTATGATTGGAAACAGCCGTTACAAAGTGAAAGGCGCCCATCATGTTTCCGTGATCGGTTAAAGCTACGGCTGGCATGCCTTCTCTAGCTGCTGCAGCCACGAGATCTTTCACACTAATTGTTGATTGAAGAATGGAATACTGCGAATGGTTATGCAAATGCGCAAAATCGACATCCTTAATTTGTGATGCCGCTTCTTTATCAATGGTTACAGGTGTGGCTTGTTCTTTTTGCAGACGTGCATTAATCTTTGCACTTTCCCGCTTAAGATTGATATGTTTTAAGCCAATAAGTTGAATCTCTGCAGGATTTTCTTGCGTAAACTTCTCAAAATATTCTGGCTCGACATCGAGCTCTTCCTTGGTATATTGTTTACGTCGTATTAATTCTAAAAAACAACGTGTAGTAGCTTCAACATCGGCTGTGGCGTTGTGTGCTTCAGAAAAAGGCTTATTAAACAAATACTCATGTAACTCCGTTAAGGTTGGTAATTTAAACTTTCCGTAACGTCCACCTGGCAATTGACATAAGCTTGCTGTATGTTCTGTACAGGTATCTAAAACAGGTAATTCTTGAAGTGGATTTGTAACGTTTTCACGTACAAATTCTGCACCCATAATATTTAAATCGAACTTTACATTCTGACCAACAACAAATTTCGTTTTAGATAAAGCAGCATTAAACTTTTCTAAAACTTCAGCTAGTGGCACCCCTTGTTCTTGTGCTAATTCCGTTGAAATGCCGTGAATTTTTTCGGCATCATAAGGAATATTAAACCCGTCTGGTTGTACCAAATAATCTTGATGCTCGATACAATTCCCCATACCATCATGCAATTGCCAAGCAATTTGAATACATCTTGGCCAATTATCGGTATCAGTAATTGGTGCATCCCAGCGTTTTGGTAATCCTGTGGTTTCTGTATCGAATATTAAGTACATGCGTTGTTCTGTCGTTTATTATTAAATCGTGTGTTTTTACTGCAAGGACACTAAAGCATAAAACGCTTATAATCAGCAAAAATTACAATTATAGTTTTCAAAAAGTTAGCTTATAAAATTACATAGAATTTGTACTTTTCTGAAATGAAATTACAAAGAGTTTTGAACATAAAAAAAGCGTCACTCGTAACGAGTAACGCTTATCTATTTTTATATCAGAATTAATTTATGGTTGTAAATAATCTGGTATTCCATTGCCATCGGTATCAACCGCATCATCAGGATTACCATCACCATTTGGATCTGCATTTTCGTTTAAAGTTAATATAGAATCACCATCATCGTCATTATCCAGATAATCTGGTACACCATCTCCGTCTGTATCTCCAGTTTCGTAGTTTGAGAATAAGCCATCGCCATCATCATCATTATCTAAATAATTCACATCACCATCTCCGTCTGTATCAATAGGATTTCCATCTTCATCTTTAGCTTCATCGATAGTTAAAACACCATCACCATCATCGTCATCATCTAAATAGTTAGGAATACCATCTCCATCTGTATCATCGTTTGTTAAATCACCATCTCCGTTAAAATCTTCAAACACATTTGGTACTCCATCATTATCATCATCTGCACAATCTAAAGCATCAATTTCTTCCTGAATACTTCCATCGGCATCTCCACATATTTCAATTTGCTCTTGAAGGTAGAATAAATACTGTGCACACTTTTCATTAAAGTTACCAATAGTTGCAGTAATATATTGCGACTCTGCTTCAGTAACATTATGAATAGCATCTTCACAAGACATCACACAGTTTCCTAAATTATCTATCATTTCTTGTATAGAACCATCTGGATCACCACAATAATTACGTTGAACATTTAATGCTGCTATGTAATTATTACAAGCGGCTTCAAAATCTGCTTTAATTATAAATTCTAAATCACTTGAAGTTGCTGCTTCGTATGCTCCTTCAGCTTCATTTGCCAAATCTTCAACATCTGCACAAACGATAGGGTTTGTAGGAATAGAACCCGATAACAAAGGTACTTTATAGAATATTCCACCATAGATAGGATCTCCCGTAGATTGTTCTACATCATGAGTAGATCCTGTAAAATTGACAACATCACCAGAAGCACTATAGGCATTAAAACGAAATGTACCTGTAAAGGTATTATTTAATATTTCTGTAAGCCTTATTTCACCATAATCCTCATAATCAGGAGATGTTCCATTAGAATTGTTAGTAGAATATACAGTTCCATCTGCTTTCGTAAATCTCGCTTCAATTGATTCTACATCACCTAAAATATATCCATCTACATTAATTGATGCAGAAGGCAAAAACAATTCTAAGGTTTCAGCATTATTTATTCCTTTAATCGTTAAGGCACCTGTTGCATCTATGCTAGCACCGAAAGATTTTGCTCTCCAAAATTGATTATCATAAGAGCCCTGAATTGCAGGTGAATTAAACTGCACTTCGTCTCCACAGCCAAATAATGTTAAAAAAACAAGAGTTATAAGGGTAAATTTTTTCATCTTTTAAAGAGTAATTTTTTTAATCTTTGCTTCAAATATAACGAAACAGAATTATCAAAAGTATAATTTTTTTTCATACTATGCCCAACTTAGTTTTTCTTTTAGCTAAAGTGGAGTTCTTTTAGTTAAAATGAATTGTCCTGCATTTAATCTTTAAACTTATTAACTCCATAATTTTGATGATCTTATCTCTAAAGGACACCTCAATAAACACTTAAATTAAAGTATTGATTATTAAAAAAATATATTATCTTTGCGCCCTCATTAATAACAGAGGTCGAGAACCTCACTAATTAATTATTATGCCTGTAAAAATTAGATTACAAAGACACGGTAAGAAAGGAAAACCTTATTACTGGATCGTAGCAGCGGATTCTCGCGCTAAAAGAGATGGTAAATACCTTGAGAAATTAGGGGCTTACAATCCAAACACCAATCCTGCAACTATCGAATTAGATGTTGACGGAGCTGTAACATGGTTACAAAATGGTGCACAACCAACTGACACTGCAAAAGCAATTTTATCTTATAAAGGTGCTATGCTAAAAAATCATTTAGCTGGTGGTGTTAGAAAAGGAGCATTAACTGAAGAGCAAGCTGAAGCAAAATTCAACGCTTGGTTAGAAGAAAAAGCTTCTAAAGTACAAGCTAAATCTGATGGTTTATCTAAAGCAGATGCTGATGCTAAAGCTAAAGCACTTGAAGCTGAAAAAGCAGTAAATGAAGCACGTATCGCTGCAGCTGCACCAGTTGTTGAAGAAGTAGCAGAAGATGTTGCAACCGAAGAAACAACAGCTTCTAACGAAGAAGAGTAAAAAATTTATTTTATACTTTTAAACCCAGACTATAATAGTCTGGGTTTTTTTGTTCAATTATGTATTTTATACCGAATAAATACTCAATTGAATAAATCCTGTTAAAAAAACCAGATATTTACTAATATTAATTGAGATCCTGAAACTAATTCAGGATGACAAATAAAATTTGTCATGAAAAAAGAAGATTGTTTTTATTTAGGTAAAATTGTAAAAAAATACAGCTTTAAAGGTGAACTTTTAGCTAAACTTGATACAGACGAACCTGACTTATACGATAATTTAGATGCTGTTTTTATAGATTTAAGAGGTAATCTAGTACCTTTTTTTATTGAAGCTTCACAATTACACAAATCAGATTTATTACGCTTAAAATTTGAAGATGTAGATACAGAAGCAGATGCAGATGCATTAATAAAAACAGAATTATACCTACCACTAGATCTGCTCCCAAAACTCGATGGAGATAAGTTTTATTTTCATGAAGTAATTGGTTTTACCGTTAAGGATAAAAACTTTGGGGATGTTGGTATCTTAAAAGGTATTAATGATTCTACGGCACAGGCTTTATTTGAAATTGATAGAGATGGTGTTGAAATCTTAATCCCTATGAACGATGAGTTTATTGGTAAAGTAGATCGAAAACACAAAACGATAGAAGTTAATACACCTGAAGGACTCATTGATTTATATCTTGAAGACTAATGAGTTCGCTGCCTTTTAAATTTAAAGAATTCACAGTCCATCAAGATCGTTGTGCCATGAAAATTGGCACAGATGGAGTATTGCTTGGCGCTTGGGCTTCTATTGATCATAATCCGTTTTCTGTCTTAGATATTGGAGCAGGAACAGGTATTTTATCTCTAATGATAGCGCAAAGAAGTCATGCTGAAAATATTGAAGCTTTAGAAATTGATGCTGAAGCCTATGAGCAGTGTTCTGAAAATTTTGAAAATTCTGCTTGGGCAGACCGTCTATTTTGTTACCATGCTTCGCTTTTAGAATTTGTAGAAGAAATTGAGGACGAATTTGATTTAATTATTTGCAATCCTCCCTTCTATTCCGAAGACTACAAAACCGACAATAAAACAAGAGATTTAGCCCGCTTTAACGATGCTATGCCTTTTGAACATTTAATATTTGCTGCTGTAAACTTATTATCAGAAACAGGTGTTTTTTCTGTTATCATTCCGTATAAAGAAGAAGCAAATATTATTGATTTAGCCTCAAACGCAGGTTTATTCCTGAATCGATCTCTTCATGTAAAAGGCAATCCGGATACAGAAATTAAACGCAGTTTGTTAGAATTTTCTTTTCAAAATACAGCGAAACAAACTTCAAATTTAATTATAGAAACATCACGACACCAATACACAGAAGACTATATTAATCTCACTAAAGATTTTTATCTGAAAATGTAAATCTATTGTTGGGCAATGCTATCGTTTTCGTTACTTTTGTTAAACTTATAAAATAACACCTTCTATTTTGGTAAATTCTCAAAATTAGAAGTTATAAATATCAAAATTAGAATGAAACCAGATTTATTCGAAGCACCAGATTATTACAATCTTGATGAATTACTTACAGAAGAGCACAAGTTAGTACGCGATGCAGCCAGAGAATGGGTAAAACGCGATGTGTCTCCAATTATAGAAGACTACGCTCAAAAAGCAGAGTTTCCTACACAAATCGTTAAAGGACTAGCTGAAATAGGTGCCTTTGGCCCTTACATCCCTGAAGAGTATGGAGGAGCTGGTTTAGACCAAATTTCTTATGGCTTAATAATGCAAGAAATTGAACGTGGAGATTCAGGTGTACGTAGTACAGCATCTGTGCAATCGTCTTTAGTAATGTATCCTATTTGGAAATATGGTAACGAAGAACAACGTCAAAAATACTTACCAAAGTTAGCTTCTGGTGAATGGATTGGTTCTTTTGGACTTACCGAACCAGATCATGGCTCTAACCCAGGAGGTATGGTGACTAATTTTAAAGATATGGGAGACCATTACCTTTTAAATGGTGCTAAAATGTGGATTAGTAATTCGCCTTTTTGTAATGTAGCCGTAGTTTGGGCTAAAAATGAAGAAGGACGAATTCATGGACTTATTGTAGAACGTGGTATGGAAGGTTTTTCTACACCAGAAACACATAATAAATGGTCACTTAGAGCTTCTGCCACTGGAGAACTTATTTTTGATAATGTAAAAGTGCCTAAAGAAAATTTATTACCTAACAAATCTGGATTGGGAGCACCATTAGGTTGTTTAGATTCGGCACGTTTTGGTATTGCTTGGGGAGCCATTGGAGCTGCTATGGATTGCTACGATACAGCCTTACGTTACAGTAAAGAACGTATGCAATTTGGAAAGCCTATAGGACAATTTCAATTACAACAAAAGAAATTAGCTGAGATGATTACCGAAATCACCAAAGCCCAATTATTAGCATGGCGTTTAGGTGTGATGCGTGAAAACGGAACAGCGACATCTGCTCAAATTTCTATGGCAAAACGTAACAATGTAGATATGGCGCTTACCATAGCTCGTGATGCTAGACAAATGTTAGGTGGTATGGGAATCTCTGGCGAATACAGTATTATGCGTCATATGATGAACCTTGAAAGTGTTGTTACTTATGAAGGTACTCACGATATACACCTATTAATTACAGGTTTAGATGTCACAGGTTTAAATGCTTTTAAATAGAATTTAAAACCTATAATTTCAGGTCTTTTTAAAGGCCTAATGGCTATAAACTAGAATTCATAAAAATGCTTCTCATTATTGGGAAGCATTTTTTGTTTAAATTAGTCGAACAAAGAATATACATGTCTTCAAAATCGAGATTAGATCGCGCTTTCAAAAATGCTAAAATTATCAACTTTGATGATTCTAGTAAGCTTATACTATTTAGCGATTGCCACAGAGGTGATAATAGTTTTGCGGATGATTTCGCCAACAATCGCAACATTTATTTTCATGCCCTAAAGCATTATTATAATGAAGGATTTCAGTATTGTGAAATTGGAGATGGAGATGAGTTGTGGGAAAATCTGTCCTTTGAATCTATCTTTTATGCACACAAGAATGTGTATATGTTGATGAAGCAATTTCACGATGAAAATCGTCTACACATGATTTGGGGCAACCACGATATGGTGTATCGTGACCCTAAATATGTTGAAAAGCATTTATCTACTTTTTTTGATCCTAAAACAGGAAATGATGAAGATTTATTTTGTGGTATTCAATATCATGAAGCCATCATTTTAAACCATACAGAAACCAACCAAAACTTATTTTTAACCCATGGTCATCAAGCCGATTGGTGGAATTATACGTTTTGGAAATGGAGTCGTTTTTTAGTTCGTATCTTATGGAAGCCACTAAATGTTATGGGTATTGCCGATCCAACAACACCAGCTAAAAACTACAAAGAGCTTATTAAAGTAGAACGACGCACAAAAAAATGGATTATTGAAAACAACAATCAAATTACCATTGTTGGACACACGCACAGACCGCGTTTTCCTGAGCCAGGTGACATTGCTTTTTTTAATGATGGTAGTTGTGTCCACCCAAGAAGTATTACAGGTCTAGAAATTGAAAATGGAGCTATTTCACTTATAAAATGGCAAATTGTAACCACCGACAACGGCACATTAAAAATAGATCGCTTTTTATTAGAAGGACCGACAAACTTGGCCGATTATAAAACGACATAATTTTTTATGGAACTTTTATAAATGTACTTCTGAATGGTAATTATAATTTCTAGAGTTCTGAATATATGCGCCATAATTACTACCAAAGATTTAAAAGATGAAAAATACTATACTTGGTACACCGGCTTGATAACCGTAACATCAATTACCATTTCCTTTTCACTTCTTATTCTTCTTAAGGCATAGACTTATTGATATAATTATGAGATTCCTGCCTTCATATGAAATTATTAAGACTCAGGAGCCAACTCCACTTCCAAGCCTTCCATTTCTGGCGTTATTTGTATTTGGCAACCTAAACGTGAATTATCTTTAACGTAAAACGCTTCGGAGAGCATAGCTTCTTCGTCGTCCTGCATTTCTGGCAATTCCGTATCACTTAACACATAACATTGACAAGATGCACACATAGCCATACCACCGCAAATTCCAATGGTGCCTTCTGGAGCTAGCTCATAAGAACGAACAACTTCCATTAAGTTCATAGCCATATCTGTTGGAGCTTCAATTTGATGCTTTACACCATCTCTATCAATGATTGTAATATTTATATCTAAATTGTCCATTATTGTATCGCTTTAACCACTGCTTTTGGTGCTTCTTTTCGTGTACCATCAAATCCATCAACACCTGCAACTGTCGTATATTTTAAAACATAGCGTTTCCCAGGGTTTATAATTTGATAAGCCGATTGACACATTAATGTCGCTTCATGAAACCCGCAAAGAATCAATTTTAATTTTCCAGGATACGTATTGACATCTCCAATAGCGTAAATACCTGGTATATTGGTTTGGTAATCTAAAGCATTATTAACTTTTATGGCATTTTTTTCTATCTCTAGTCCCCAATTTGCAATTGGACCTAATTTAGGAGATAATCCAAAAAGCGGAATAAAATGATCGGTGTCTACCAAAATAGGTGCTTCGCCTTTTTTAGTTACCTCTACATTTTCAACCTTACCGTTTCCATTAATTGCAGTGATTTCAGCTGGAGTGATTAGATTTATTTTACCACTATTTTTTAATTCTTGAACTTTCTCTACAGAGTCTAGATGTCCTCTAAATTCGTTTCGTCTATGAATTAATGTTACACTCGAAGCAATATCACTTAAAAAGATACTCCAATCTAAAGCCGAATCTCCACCACCTGCAATAACCACTTTTTTATCGCGATAAAGCTCTGGTTCTTTAATCATATACTCTACTCCACAATCTTCATAATCTGTAATATTATCTAATAGTGGTTTACGAGGTTCAAAACTTCCTAATCCACCTGCAATAGCGATTACAGGCGCCTTATGTTTTGTCCCTTTATTGGTAGTTACAATAAAACTTCCATCCTCTTGTTTTTCTATGGTTTCTGCACGCTCACCTAAGGTAAATCCAGGTTCAAATTGCTTGCATTGCTCTAAGAGTTTCTCTGTTAAATCGCCTGCTAAAATTTCAGGATAAGCTGGAATATCATAAATTGGTTTTTTAGGATACAGCTCAGAACATTGGCCGCCTGGTTGTGGTAATGCGTCAATTAAATGGCAATTTAGTTTTAAAAGTCCGGCCTCAAAAACCGTAAAAAGTCCGGTTGGGCCAGCTCCAATAATAAGTATATCTGTTGTAATCATGAATGTAATATTGAATACAAAATTACTAATGTCATTTTATTCAGAATGTGATAAATGTCACATTACTATTCTACATTAATAACTTTTTCGATTTGTGGAGCATATTTTTTAATGGTCATCTCTACACCAGATTTTAAAGTCATCTGATTAACACTACACGATGTACAAGCACCTACAAGTTGTACTTTTACAAATTTATCATCGTCAATAGATAATAAATTAATATCGCCTCCATCACTTTGTAGAAACGGGCGGATTTCATCCAATGCTTTTTCTACGTTTAATCTAAGTTCTTCTGTGCTCATCTAATTTTTTTTAACAGCAGAACAACCTGCCATTGTTGTGATTTTTATAGCTTCGGTAGCTGGTAATGCTTCATTACGGTTAACCACTTGTTGAACAACATCTCTTGTAATTGCTTCAAAAGCGGCTTCAATTGGTGTTGCGGTTTGCATTGCTGCTGGTCTTCCTAAGTCACCTGCTTCTCTTATGCTTTGAATTAATGGTACCTCACCTAAAAATGGCACGTTTAAATCTTCTGCCAAGTGCTTAGCTCCTTCTTTTCCAAAGATATAGTATTTATTTTCTGGAAGTTCTGCAGGTGTAAAGTAGGCCATATTTTCTATAATACCTAAAACAGGTACATTGATACTATCTTGCTGAAACATTGCCACGCCTTTTTTAGCATCTGCTAAAGCTACATTTTGAGGTGTACTTACCACAACAGCTCCTGTAATAGGTAATGCCTGCATAATACTTAAGTGAATATCTCCTGTTCCTGGAGGTAAATCGAGTAGTAAGAAATCTAATTCTCCCCAAGCCGCATCAAAAATCATTTGATTTAATGCCTTAGATGCCATTGGTCCTCTCCAAATTACAGCCTGATCTGGTTTTGTAAAAAAACCGATAGACAATACTTTAACACCGTAATTTTCTACAGGTTTCATTTTAGACTTTCCATCTACATTTACAGATAATGGACGTTCATTCGCTACATCAAACATAATAGGAATTGATGGTCCGTAAATATCAGCATCTAAAACACCAACTTTAAAGCCCATTTTTGCTAAAGTAACCGCTAAATTTGCTGTTACAGTAGATTTCCCTACACCTCCTTTTCCAGAAGCAACGGCTACAATATTCTGAATGCCTGGAATTGCTTTTCCTTTAATTTCGTTTTTTGGTGCTGCTGCAGGTGCATCAACTTTTACATTGACTTTTATTTTAGCTTTTTCGTAAACCTTTTTATGAATGGTTTGTAAAATTTCGACTTCTGTTTTTTTACGTGCCTGAAGGCTTGGGTTTCTTATTGTAATATCAACAATTACCTCATCAGCAAAAGTGACGACATTAGTTACAGCTCCGCTATCTACCATATTTTCACCTTCACCAGGTGCTGTTATAGTTTTTAAAGCGTTAAGTATATCTTGTTTTTTTAGTTTCATATCAATTATGAGTAGAGAGAAAAGTATCTAAATTACAGCGCCTAATCTCTTTTTATTAAGATTAATTCTATGCGCAAAGGTACTTAGAAAAGTTTAGAATTTGAAGCGCTAAAATTGAATTGTGCAATAGGTGGATTTGGTTTAGTAATCGCTCTAGAGATAGACAAAAAAGCAAACCTAAAATAACATCTAAATAGGTTACCAATACTCTCATTAGAAAGTAAAGCTATTATTTAATTAAAACTAAAGCTCTTTGGCAGGATCCCAAAAAATAGCGTCTAAATTTTGGATTTGATGATCTACAACTTCAATACCTTCACTCTCTAAAAGTTGCTGCATAAGATTGGTTCCTTCAAAATGGTGCTTCCCTGTTAACAATCCTTTTTGATTGACAACTCGGTGTGCAGGAACATCTTTACCATGAGAACCATTCATAGCATAACCAACAATTCTGGCACTTTTGCCTGCTCCTAAATATTTGGCTATTGCGCCGTAGCTTGTTACTCTACCGTAAGGAATTTGCCTTGCAACGCCATAAACACGTTCAAAAAAACCTAAAGTTTCTGGTTGCATATTACCACGCTTTTATAATATTAATAAAAGTAATTAAAGCAACTATCCCTGTAACACTACCTATAATATAGTTCATGTTTTTTTGTGAAGTAAAGGCCTTATCTTTAATCTTATCGAAAAAGAAAATATAAAAATATAACACTACAAATGTTCCTGTTGAGGCACCAGTAACATAAGTAATTATGCTTAATTTTTCAAAATTCATCCAGCCAAAAGACACCAAAGTAATGGTCATATAAGCTTGATATGGAATAGGAAATACATTTAATGCAGACAATAACATGCCATGTAATAATCTACCATGCCTACTTTTTATTTCGGTTTCTGGTTTTGACTCTTTTTGCTTTGATGCCAACACCAAAAAGTATATGGTAATAAGTACAAAAATAATAAAAGCTACACGTTTAAGAATTTCTACAATGTCTTGATGATTGGTTAAATACCTTGCAAAAATAGCGGCAATATATGTTTGAATAAATACAACAATACTAACACCTGTAGAAAACATAATGCCTCGTCCTGCTCCTTCTTTTAGGCTTATCCTTGCAGCTGTCATGTTAAGCAAACCTGGCGGAATAACACCAATAATTGCCACTATAAGCCCTAAAAAAAAAATAACAGTGATACTCAAGTTTTAGTTGATTTTGAATCTAATATACGTAATTGCTTTGTCTTTCTCTAAATACTGGCTTTCGTAAAAGGTTTGAATTTCAGTAACATCTTTAGGACTGCCTTCTAATTTATAAACATTGTGGTTGGCATACAACACTTCATAACCCGAACCATGTAACAAACCTAAGGTGTAACCATGCATAAATTCGCTGTCTGTTTTTAAGTGCATTACACCACCTGGCTTTAATATTTTTTTATAGCGTTCTAAAAACTGTAAATTAGTCATTCGGTGCTTTGTACGCTGGTATTTTATTTGTGGATCTGGGAATGTAATCCATATTTCATCAACTTCATTTTCTTCAAACACATGAGCAACTAATTCTATTTGTGTTCTAATAAATGCTGCATTTGGAATATTTTCTTCAATGGCTGTTTTTGCTCCTCTCCAGAAACGTGCTCCTTTAATATCTATACCAATAAAATTTTTATGAGGATAACGTTTTGCTAAGCCAACAGTATATTCTCCTTTTCCACAACCTAATTCTAAGACTAAAGGGTTATTATTTTTAAATACTTCGGCTTTCCATTTGCCTTTTAATTGGTATGTTGCATCAACCAATTCTTCTCGTGTTGGCTGATATACATTATGAAAGGTTTCGTTTTCCCTAAAACGCTTGAGTTTATTTTTACTTCCCACAATTATTCTAATTTCTTATTTTTATAATAATTCGGTAAAATTAAGGAAACATTTTAGGTTTACCTTTGTTTCGTAGATACATATCTAAAATAAATAATTACTGAAACAGAATCAAAACAATAAAAAGGTTTTAGTCGCCCCATTAAATTGGGGTTTAGGTCATGCTACACGATGTATTCCTATTATAAATGAATTAATACGTCATAATTTTGAACCGATAATTGCCAGTGATGGGATTGCACTTCAATTATTAAGAAAAGAATTTCCTAAGCTTGAATCTTTGGAACTGCCTTCATACAACATAACGTATTCTAAAAATCCAAAGAACTTTAAGGTTAAACTTTTAAAAGACTCACCTCACCTTTTAAAAACGATTAAAAAAGAAAAAAAAGCCATTAAAGCGTTTATAAAAACGAATCCTATAGCTGGTATCATCTCTGATAATCGTTTTGGAGTAAGACATAAATCTATACCTTCTGTATTTATAACACATCAATTGCAAGTTTTAAGTGGGAATACTACTTGGCTGAGCTCAAAAATGCATCAACATATCATTTCAAAATTTGATGAATGTTGGATTCCTGACTATAAAGGCTCTAAAAATCTTAGTGGTGTTTTAGGACATCCTGAAAATTTTGAAGCAACTTTAAAATATTTAGGTCCTTTATCTCGGTTTGAAAAACAAAATTTAAAAATCAAATATCAACTTCTAGTAGTGCTTTCTGGGCCAGAACCTCAACGCACTTTTTTAGAAGAAAAATTACTTATAGAATTAAAATCCTATAAAGGAAACATCTGCTTTATAAAGGGTGTTGTAGCCCCTAAACAAACCCAAACGCAACAAGAGCATATAAGCATATACAATTATATGACTAGTACAGAATTGGAAACGGCAATTAATACAAGTAATATGGTATTGGGCAGGTCTGGATACACTTCTATTATGGATTTAGCAAAACTTGAAAAGAAAGCCTTTTTTATTCCTACTCCTGGACAATTTGAACAAGAGTATTTAGCTAAAAAATTAAAGGCAGAACATATTGCACCTTACGCCAGCCAGGATGAATTTGATATTGAACAATTAACTGAGATTGAAAACTACAACGGTTTTAAATTTGAAGCATTTCAGGTAAACTACAACAAATTATTTGGACTTTTCTAGTGTAAAAGAAAACTCACTACCAACACCTAATTGGCTTTCTATATATATTTTTTCTTCGTGAGCTTCTATAATATGCTTTACAATAGACAAGCCTAAACCAGAACCACCTTCTTTACGAGAACCACTTTTATCTACACGATAAAAACGTTCGAACAGCCTTTGCAAATTAGCTTTAGCAATACCTTCACCATTATCAGTAACTCTAATAATAGCTTTATTTTTAATAAGGTTCTCTATACTAACTTCTGTAGTCCCTTTTTCACGTCCGTATTTAATAGAGTTAACAATAAGGTTGGTTAAAACTTGTTGAATACGTTCCTTATCTGCATAGACCATAATAGGCTTAGGATAATCGATATCAAAAATTAAGGTAATATTTTTTTTAGCGGCTTTCATTTCAAAAAGATCAAACACACTCTGCACCAATTTAACGATATCAAAATTCTCTTTCTCCAAACTAAGATCACCAACCTCTAATTTGGTAATCATATCTAAGTCTTTAATTATATAAGTTAAGCGTTCAACTCCTTTACTTGCTCGTGTAAGGTATTTTTTTCTAATTTTTTCGTCTTCAATACCTCCATCTAATAATGTGAGTAAATAGCTTTGAACGGTAAACAAAGGTGTTTTTAATTCATGAGAAACATTACCTATAAATTCTTTTCGATACTCTTCTCTTATTTTGAGCGTTTCGATTTCAAATTTTTTGTTTTTGGCATATTTATCAATCTCTTTGGTTAAGGTGCCCATATCTGTAGTTATGGGTTGTTGTCTTAAGCTCGTAGATTCTAGCAATGTTAAATCATCGTATATTTTCTTAACACGCTTGTATATAAAACGTTCAACCCTATATTGAATAATAAAAAAACATAAGGGAAAGCATAGTAGAGGGTAAAATACAAGATGCCAATTAATGGCGTGGTAAAAATGCAAAAAAGCACTAACAAGAACCGTTGTAAACAACGTTACATATAGTGCTGTTCGCAATGCGAATTTATAAGATTTCTTTAAATTTTTACTTTGCATTAGTCTACAAACTTGTAACCAACACCTTTAACCGTTTTAAAAGATTTGTCTCCAATTTTTTCACGAAGCTTTCTAATATGAACATCGATGGTTCTACCTCCAACAACGACTTCATTTCCCCAGACTTTATCTAAAATCTCATCACGTTTAAAAACTTTACCAGGTTTGGTTGCTAACAAAGATAATAATTCAAACTCTTTTCTTGGCAAAGTAATCTCTACTCCTTTATTAATGATTTTATATTCTTCTTTATAAATCACTAAATCACCAATCTTTAAGATAGTTTCAACATCACCTTCGGTTTGTTTAAGTCTTCTAAGCAAAGCTTTTACTTTACTTATTAAAACTTTAGGCCTTATAGGTTTTGCAATATAATCATCTGCACCAGCATCAAAACCAGCCACTTGAGAATAATCTTCGCCTCTAGCTGTTAAAAACGTAATGATTGTTTCACTTAAATCTTGTTGCGATCTTATTCTTTCACAAGCTTCAATACCATCCATTTTTGGCATCATCACATCTAAAATAATTAAATGAGGTTTATGCTTTTTTGCTAGTTCTAAAGCTTCTAAACCATTTTCGCCTTTAATAACTTGATAACCTTCAGCAGATAAATTGTAACCTACAATCTCTAAAATATCTGGCTCATCATCTACTAATAGTATCTTAATGTCTTTCTTTTTCAATGGTATATTCGTTTTAATAATTGTAAATATAAAATATATCCATCTTAACTCTCTAAAAATATTGAATTGATAACAATTCCCTAACATTGAAAATATAAATCACTGAAACTAAGAAGCCCCTGATATTTACCATATTAACTTATTGTAAAATGATAAGTATTAACGAATCTGATTCTTAAAATTCACTATTTGTTGCTATATTTGTAATCTAAACTTTTATAAATAATCAATTATGAAGAAAATTTACTTTTTATTATTTACCTTATTAATCGCTTCTTCCTCTTATGGACAGGAGTTATTAGTAAATGGAACTTTTGAAGCATGGGATGATGCTACGACTCCAACGGGTTGGACTGTAGCTGAAAGTGCAGAACAAGAAACTACCGTAGTACATGGTGGTACTTCTGCTGTAAAACACACTGGTGGCACAAGTGATTTAGGACAAAGAATATCTGGTATTACTCCTGGAACTTCTTATACACTTTCTTTATGGTATAAAGTAGAATCTGGCGATGGTACAGATGCTAGAGTTTGGTCTAAATGGGCTTTAGATGGCGCTAATGACAATACTACAGATGCAGATGTCTTACAAGGTGTAGGTTCTTCTGGTTATTTTGACAATAACGGCAACGAATGGACAGAATATACTACAACAGTAACAGCTCCTGCAACTGCTAACGAATTTTATTTTGAAGTAAGAACTTATAATGGTGCTGTTGTATATTGGGATGACTTTTCTTTCTTCCAAGAAGCTACTGCAATACCTACATTAAGTGTAACTTACCCTACAAATGGAGCATCTATTCCAAGTGCTGATGTTGACGTTGAAATAAGCGTACAAAACTTTACCGTTGGTAATCCAGGTGCTGGTATTGATGGGCATATCCATTATACACTTGATGGTGGATCTGTTGTTATGAAATATGATACAGACCCAATTAGCTTAACAGGCTTATCAATTGGAAATCACACATTAGATTTAGAATTGGTAGATAACAGTCACCAACCTTTAGCTAGCCCGATAACAACTAGTGTTTCTTTTGAGATCACAGGAGTTAACCAAGTAGCAGATATCACAGCATTACGTGCTGGAACAATTGGTGATTTTTACGAATTAACTGGTGAAGCTATTATTTCTTACATAATAACTGATGGAACAAGAAACCAAAAATACATCCAAGATGGAGGTGCTGGAATCTTAATTGACGATAATGGTGGTATATTAACTACTGCTTTTAACAATGGTGACGGTATTACTGGCTTAAAAGGACAACTTACTGAGTTTAATAACACACTTCAATTTGTCCCTAATGAAAACGCAACAGCTTCTTCTACAGGAAATACATTAACTCCGATAGTAGTAAGTGCTTCTGAACTTATTAATAACGGAGAAGCTTACGAAAGCCGTTTAATTACTTTAAACAATGTAACTTTTGCTGATGCAGGAACATTTACAGACAATACAAGCTATGACGTGGCTGATGGTTCTGATATTACTGTTGTAAGAGTTAATTTTGGAGATGAAGATTTAATTGGTAGTGCAATCCCTGCAGGAGCTGTAAGTGTTACAGGAATAGGTGGTCAATTTATTGATGATTATCAAATTTTACCTAGATATATTAGCGATATTGCACCACCATTAAGTGTTGCTAATTTTAATGCTAATACATTTAGCTTATATCCTAACCCAACAAATACTGGTTTTGTTTCTATTACATCTAGAAATAGTGAAGCAATCTCTGTTCAAGTATTTGATATTTTAGGTAAGCAAGTTAAAAACGAAACTTTAACTAACAACACATTAAATGTTGCTAACTTAAAGTCTGGTGTTTACATTGTAAAAATCACTCAAAACAATACTTCAACTACTAAGAAATTAGTGATTAAATAAGTATATTTTAAAATCATACTTAAAGCGTCTCGAAAATTATCGAGACGCTTTTTTATTTTCCATATTTTTGCGGCATGATTTCTAAAGACGACATTTTTAAGATTACATCTAGAGCTGAGTTTGATAGCCTAGCTTTAGACGTTTTTAAATTTCAGTTTGAACACAATAAAGTGTATCGCTCATTTTGTGACTTATTATATAAGCATCCTTCAGATGTAAAGTGCACTTCAGATATTCCGTTTTTACCTATTCAGTTCTTTAAATCGTACGATGTTTTAAGCACTGTACAACCTATAGAAAAAACCTTTTCTAGCTCTGGTACAACTGGAAGTATAACAAGTAAGCATTTAGTCACCGACGTAAAACTTTATGAAGACAGTTATACAAAAGCTTTTAAGCACTTTTATGGTGATATTGAAGACTATGTGGTATTAGCGTTACTTCCTTCTTATTTAGAACGTGATGGGTCTTCACTTATATATATGGTGAATGATTTAATTGATAAATCTAAACAAACTGAAAGTGGATTTTACCTTAACAATATTGAAGAGTTAGCACATACATTAAAAGCCTTAGAAACTAAAAAACAGAAAACACTGCTTATTGGAGTGTCTTTTGCTTTATTAGATTTGGTTGAGCAATTTCAGCTTAACTTAAATCATACTACAATCATGGAAACTGGTGGTATGAAAGGCAGACGAAAGGAAATTATCAGACAAGAGCTGCATCAAATTTTACAAACTGGTTTTGGTGTCGAGCAAATTCACAGTGAATATGGTATGACTGAGCTTTTAAGTCAAGCTTATTCTAAAGGTAATGGCATTTTTGAATGTCCGCCTTGGATGAAAATTTTAACGCGCGATACTGAAGACGCACTAACCATACAGCGGCCTAACAAAACAGGCGGCATTAACGTAATTGATTTGGCGAATATAAATTCGTGTTCATTTATTGCAACTCAAGACTTAGGAAAAGTCTATGATAATGGCCATTTTGAAATCATTGGAAGATTTGATAATTCAGATATTAGAGGCTGTAATTTAATGGCTTTATAATTTAAATTTGATATTCTAAAAGCAATAGGGTCTGAACGCTATTTGTCCAACTTAAATTTAATTAATTCAAATATTGTAAGGATAAAGATTTAGCTACGACTATTGTAAAGCTATGAAAAAGAAAGGTTTTCAATAGTTGATTGATTGGTTAGAAGTGCTCAGAAGTAATTTTGGGCACTTTTTTTATACTATAAAAACTATTATTTAATTTTTTAATAGGATTTTTTTAATCAATACTATTTGCCCCAAATGATAATAACTATGCTCAATCATACCATCAATATTTCGTAAAAATGTACCGTATTTTTTATCTACAAACTCATTGTTTAAGGTTTCTTCCGGTAGTTTTTCTATTAAATTAGCTAGTTGTGCGGTGTCGTTCCAAAATTGATTTAAAAACCTTTCCCACTCTTGTTGTGATTGTATTGGGGAAAAATCAAAGCTATACTTATCCCTTATTTCAAGTGTATTATTAACAAACACATTTGTTATTCCAGAGATATAATAATGAATATGCTGAGCTAAATCTGAAATGGTATTAAAGGATTCAAATTTTACATTTGCAAGCTTCCAATCTAAATCTTCTAATTGGTTTTTATAATTAGTGTTTGCAATCCAAGTACCATTAAGAATAACTTCTCTTAATCGATTTGCTAGTTGTTTTGTTTGCTTCATCTGAAGTGTAAGTTAATAAAAACCTAGTAATTTACTTTTATAAGCCTACCAAAGTTAGCCATAAAGCAAAAAAAAGACCTATCTTGTTTTTTAACTAGACAGGTCTTAAATAAAATTATTTTATTAGATTATTAAACCACTTTCAAAATAAAATTGGTTTTCTTACCTCTACTAAGAATAATATATTTATCGTGAATTAGATCTTCTGCAGACAATATATAATCTTCTTTTACTTTTTCTTTATTTACAGCTATAGCATTTTCTTTTAAAGCACGTCTTGCATCTGCATTAGAGCTTAAAAAGTTGGTTTTTGCAGCTAAAGCTCCAATCATATCCACACCTTCATTAAATTCTGATTCAGAAATTTCGGCATGCTTTACTCCTTCAAAAACATCTAAGAACAAAGTTTCTGGTAATTGTTTAATTTCATTTTTAAAATCTTTACTAAACAATATTTTAGAAGCTTTAACAGCATTATCGTAATCCTCTTTGCTATGTACAAAAATAGTAACCTCTTCGGCTAAGCGTTTTTGCAACAATCTTAAATGCGGAGTTTCCTTATGGTCTTTAATTAAGCTTTCAATCGTTTCTTTATCTAAAAACGTAAAAATTTTAATGTACTTTTCGGCATCTTCATCTGTAGAATTTAACCAAAATTGGTAGAATTTGTACACAGAAGTTTTATCGGCATCTAACCAAACATTACCACCTTCCGATTTTCCAAATTTAGAACCATCTGCTTTTGTAATTAAAGGACAGGTCATAGCATAAGCTTTTGCTTGATCTTCACCATCATGCATACGTCTTACCAATTCTGTTCCTGTAGTAATATTTCCCCATTGGTCACTACCTCCCATTTGCAATTTACAGCCCATGGTTTTGTATAAGTGATGAAAATCGTAACCTTGAATTAATTGGTAAGTAAACTCTGTAAAAGACATACCAACGCTTCCTTCGTCACCAGAAAAACGTTTTTTCACAGAATCTTTAGCCATCATATAATTTACTGTGATACGTTTACCAACATCTCTAGCAAAGTCAATAAAACTAAAATCTTTCATCCAATCGTAGTTATTCACTAATACTGGAGCATTTTTTTTAGTAGAATTAAAATCTAAAAAGCGAGATAATACGCTTTTTATTCCTGCAACGTTATGCGCTAAAGCGACTTCATCTAATAAATTACGTTCGTCACTTTTACCAGAAGGATCACCAATCATACCAGTAGCACCACCTACTAAAGCCACAGGTTTATGACCTGCTTTTTCTAAATGAACTAATAATATTATTGGTACTAAGCTACCAATGTGTAACGAATCTGATGTAGGATCAAAACCAATATAGGCAGTTGTCATCTCACTATCTAATTGTTCTTCTGTACCAGGCATGATATCGTGTACCATTCCTCTCCAACGTAATTCTTCTACAAACTTATTTGCCATTGCTTTTTAGTTTCAAATTGATTTGCGCAAAGATATGTTTCCGCTTTTAAAGACAAAAGACAATTTTAAACCAATTTAGGAATCAATAATTATGATATCCCTAAGCTTATTAACAAAGCTCTAACACTAAAATAGCTGTAAGATTTTTAACTTCGCCTAATGACACCTATAATTCGTTTATTTTCTGCTTATTTTTCATTTGAAAAGACAACTGCAATTATTGGCTCACTACTATTTCCTACTTCAACTCATCTAAAAATAATTCAATTTATTTATGCCTAATTTTAAAGATCAATTGGTATTAGTTACAGGTGGAACAGGGTTAGTTGGATCGCATTTACTATTTCAACTTTTAAAAAGTAACATTCCTATTCGTTCAATATATAGGAATAAGAAAACATTAACACGCGTAAAACATGTCTTTTCTTACTTTTCTGATAATGCCGAAGTGCTTTTTAATAAAATTGAATGGGTTGAAGCAGATCTTAATAACGTTCCAAAATTAAGTGATGCATTTAAAGGCGTTACTCACGTCTATCATTGTGCTGCTTATATCTCTTTTGAACCTAACAAATATAATACACTACGAAAAGTAAATATTGAAGGCACCGCTAACATTGTTAATTTATGCATAAGTCATCAGATTAAAAAACTGTGTTATGTAAGCTCTGTTGCTACTGTAGGACATCATAGTGATCCCGAAAAATTAATAAACGAACAAACCGATTGGAATCCTGAAGACGACAATAGTGTGTATGCCATAACCAAATATGGAGCAGAACTAGAGGTTTGGCGTGGAACTCAAGAGGGTTTAAATGCTGTAATTGTAAATCCAGGAATTATTTTAGGTGCAGGATATTGGAATGAAGGAGGTAGCGGTAGTTTATTTAAGCGAATATTTAAGGGCATGAGATATTACACCAATGGTATTACGGGCTATATAGATGTTTGGGATGTCGTAAATGCTATGGAACAACTCATGAACAGCAACATTAAAAATGAAGGGTTTATTTTAGTTTCTGAAAACTTAAGTTTTAAAACTTTACAGATTAAAACCGCTAAAGCCTTAGATGTTAAACCTCCAACAAAAGAAGCTAAACCATGGTTATTAGAAATTGCTTGGCGACTAGATTGGTTAAATCATAAGATTCTAGGAAGGCCAAGAAATTTATCCAAACAAAACGCAAAATCTGCCGTTAGAATTTCGAAGTTTGATGCTTCAAAATTGAAAAAAGCTTTAGATTTTAAATTCAAACCTATAAATGATTCTATTGAGGAAGTGAGTCAATTGTACCTAAAAGACCTTTAGCATTTTGCTTTTTAACCTTTACCCCGCCTCTTTTACTTTTATTCAAACTTTTAATAGAATCTTTACGTCTTTTTATTGAGTCGTTCTCTCTTTCTGCTAATTCTTGTAATTCTTGTTTTTCTTTTTCTAATCTTGCTTTTACACGCTCTACAATAGCTTTATAAGCTTCTGTATCATAAGTGTAATACGTATTACTATCTGCAAATTGAGCGCTATCAATATTGTGTTTTGTTAAAATATAAGACTCTGGAATAACGCCATTAGCTTCCAATATTTTTTTGTTTACTCCTTTTGCTGAATTAACAATATATAAGTCGTACAAAAGCTCAGACATCTGAGTTTCTGAAATTAAATTATCCGGCTTTTTGGGTTTATCAAAACCATTACATGCTAAAACCAAAATTCCTAATATTAATAATAAGCTAATTCGTTTAAACATTTTATCTATTAAAAGTTAATCGTTGCCCTGCTTTAACGTCTAAAACCTTAAAATTGTTATAGGCTAATTGCCCATTAACAAAAGTATGTGTTATTCTACTTTTAAATGTATTCCCTTCAAAAGGAGACCATCCACATTTATAAAGAATATTACTTTTATTTACAGTCCAAGGACTTTGTGGATCTACAACAACTAAATCTGCAAAATATCCTTCTCTTATATAACCACGCTTTTCTACATTAAATAATATAGCAGGATTATGGCAGGCTTTCTCTACTATTTTTTCTACTGAAATTTTACCTTGATGGTGCGCTTCTAATAGCGCCACTAAAGCATGTTGCACTAAAGGTCCGCCTGAAGGCGCACTGGTGTATGGATTATTTTTCTCTTCAAGCGTATGTGGCGCATGGTCTGTTGCTATAACATCTATTCTATCATCTAATAACGCTTTCCAAAGTTGATCTCTATCTTTTGCTGTTTTTACCGCAGGATTCCATTTTATATAGCTTCCTTTTTTAGCATAGTCTTCATCCGAAAACCACAAATGATGTACACAAACCTCTGCTGTAATCTTTTTATCTTTTAACGGAATTTTATTAGAGAACAAACTCGTTTCTTTCCCTGTTGATAAATGAAACACATGCAGTCTAGCACCTGTTTTCTTGGCTAATTCAATGGCTTTAGAAGACGAAATATAACAAGCTTCTTCACTCCTAATAATTGGATGTTTTTCCATAGGAATGTCATCTCCATACTCCGCTTTGTATTTAGCCAAGTTTTCTTTTATAGTTGCTTCATCTTCACAATGCACAGAAATTACCATATCTGTACTTGAAAATATTTTTTCAATCACCTTAGGGTCATCAACTAACATATTACCTGTAGAAGATCCTAAAAACAATTTTAAACCTGCAACAGTCTTAGGATCGATTTTTAAAATCTCATCTAAGTTATCATTTGTTCCTCCAAACATAAACGAATAATTAGCATGTGAAGATTCTGCAGCAATAGCAAATTTTTCTTCTAACCTTTCTACGGTTGTTGTTTGTGGATTGGTATTTGGCATTTCTATAAAAGACGTAATCCCTCCAGCCAAAGCCGCTTTAGATTCGGTTTCTATATTTGCTTTATGGGTTAATCCGGGTTCTCTAAAATGCACCTGATCGTCAATCATGCCTGGCAATACGTAATTACCTTCAACATCAATAACGGTCATATCCGCAGACTTTACACTTATTGAGATATCTATTTCTTTAATAATATTGTCTTCGATAAGAATATCTCCTTCGACAATTTTTCCTTCGTTAACGATTTTAGCGTTTTTTATAAGGGTATTTCGCTTCATGTGCTCTTTCTTACTTTGCAAATAAACTTTTAAATTTTAAACTAATCACACCAAAAATAGCTTCAGATATAATACTTCCACTCATTTTTGACTTCCCTTTTGTTCTATCTTTAAAGATAACAGGAATTTCTACAATTTTAAATCCCTTTTTATGAGCTTTAAATTTCATTTCAATCTGAAACGCATAACCTACAAATTCTATTTTTTCGAGATTAATGGCTTCTAAAACGCTTCTTTTATAACACACAAAACCTGCAGTAGAATCTTTAACGCGCATTCGCGTTATTAATCTTACATAGCGCGATGCTCCATAAGACAATAAAATACGAGACATTGGCCAATTAACAACTGTAATTCCTTTTACATAACGCGAACCTACCGAAATATCTGCTCCATCGTTGGCGCATGCATTATATAATCTTATTAAATCGTTTGGATTATGTGAAAAATCGGCATCCATTTCAAAAAGGTATTGATACGATCGTTCTAAAGCCCATTTAAAACCTGCAATGTATGCAGTTCCTAATCCGCTTTTTTCTTTACGTTCTACTAAAAATAATCGGTTTTTAAACTCGTTCTGTAACCCTTTAACAATATTACCTGTTTGATCTGGTGAGTTATCGTCTACAACTAAAACATGAAAGTCTTTCTGTTGCGAAAACACAGCTCTTATGATTGATTCTATATTTTCAATCTCATTATAAGTAGGAATTATGACAATTGCGTCAGACATTAACTCACTTTTTAATACGCTTTTAAACGGTTTTTAAAATTTGAACAAAAATAAAGTTTTTAATGGACTATATACTTTAATTAACTTTTTTGATAGAACTTAACTTATTCTATTTTTCTTTATAATTTAGCACAATGCGAAATTTCATTACATACGAATGGTTTACCATCTTTACAATTGTAGGGTTGCTTTCTATTGTAGCTGCAAAATTTGTAAACACACTTAGGTTTAATGATTTTCTTTATGTTATTGGCAACTCTAAATACCTAAAGATCTACACCAAAGATCAAAAATTCATAGATCAGTTTGATAGTTTTCTGTTTATAAACCTCGCTTTATCTTTTAGTATTTTTATTTATTTTGCCCATTCTACATTTATTTCGCCAATACCTTTTGAATTAATTGCATTCTTAAAACTGCTGTTTGCGGTTTCTACAATTATTATCATAAAAACGCTTATAGAACGACTAATTGGTAGTCTTTTTGAAATAGATAGCCTAATAGACCATTATTTATTTCAAAAAACAACATTTAAAAATTATTCTGGTATTGTATTTTTAATTGCAAATTTGTTTCTACTATACACCAATATACCTCTAGAGATTACCTTGATATCCGCGTTTTCATTGGTATGCCTTATAAACGTCATAGGTTTTTTAACTTCTTTCAAAACTTATCAAAAGCTAATTAATCTCAATTTTTTCTATTTTTTATTGTATCTTTGCGCTCTCGAAATTGGACCTTATATTCTTTTATTTAAGGTAATTAGAGAATATAACACATAAAAACACAAGGTTTACGTATGAAAGTGAAAACAATTTTAGTATCACAACCAGAGCCTAAAATAGAGAACTCCCCATACTTTGATTTGCAGGAAAAGCAAAAAGTTAAGGTAGACTTTAGACCATTTATTCATGTTGAAGGTGTATCATCCAAAGACATAAGACAACAAAAAGTTGATCTCAGTAAATACACAGCTATTATACTTACAAGTAGAAATTCAGTAGATCACTTCTTTAGAGTAGCAGACGAAATGCGCTTTAAAGTTCCAGATTCTATGAAATATTTTTGCCAGTCTGAAGCTGTTGCATATTATTTACAGAAATATGTCGTTTATAGAAAGCGTAAAATTTATGTTGGCAAGCGCACCTTTGAAGATTTAATGCCGCTTATTAAAAAATATAAAGACGAAGCGTTTTTATTACCTACAACAGATAAGGTAAAACCTATTATACCTGAGACTTTAGATAGTCTTGGTGTTAATTGGAAACAAGCAACGTTTTATAAAACGGTTATCAGTGACTTATCTGATTTATCAAATGTTACTTATGATATCTTAGTATTTTTTAGCCCTTCAGGCATAGAATCACTTTTCCATAATTTTCCAGATTTTGAGCAAAACGACACACGTATTGCTGTATTTGGTAACACAACGGTAAAAGCAGTTAAAGAAAAAGGCTTACGTGTAGATATTTCTGCACCAACACCTGAAACTCCTTCTATGACTATGGCTTTACAGAAGTATATTGATGCTGTAAATAAAGGGAAGTAGTTATAAAACGATTATAACATAAAAAAAAAGCGATTCTAAAATTTAGAATCGCTTTTTTGGTTTATATAATTTCGTATTTAAAACGAATAACGTTGAGGCCCTCCACGTCTTACTTCTTCTGAAGCATAAGACTCAAACTTTTTAAAGTTCTCTCTAAAGGCATTAGATAATTTAAATGCCATAGTGTAATAAGCTTCATCATCATTCCATGTGGTTCTTGGACTTAACACTTCTGTTGGTACTCCAGGACAAGTTCTTGGCTGAGCAACACCAAATACAGAGTGTATATGATAATCTTCATAAGTATAATCATTTAAGTCACCATTTAAAGCGGCATTAATCATAGCACGTGTGTATTTTAATTTCATACGTGTACCTACTCCGTAAGGACCACCTGTCCAACCAGTATTTACCAGCCAAACATTAACACCAGCTTCTTTCATTTTTTTGCTTAACATCTGAGCATATTCTGTTGGATGCAATGGCATAAATGGTGCCCCAAAGCAAGCTGAAAAACTTGGCACAGGCTCTACAACACCTGCTTCTGTACCAGCAACTTTTGCGGTATAACCAGAAATAAAGTGATATGCTGCCTGACTTGGAGTTAATTTAGATATTGGAGGCAAAACTCCAAAGGCATCTGCCGTTAAGAAAAATATATTCTTAGGATTCTTTCCTATAGAAGGCTTTCTAATATTATCAATATGATAAATTGGATAACTTACTCTTGTATTTTGTGTAATAGATGTATCAGCAAAATCAACATTGCCTTTATCATCCATAATAACATTTTCTAAAATTGCACCTTTTTTAATAGCCGCAAAAATCTCAGGTTCTTGTTCTTGAGACAAGTTAATCACTTTAGCGTAGCAACCACCTTCAAAATTAAATACAGTATTTTCTTTAGTCCAGCCATGTTCATCATCACCTATTAAACTACGATTAGGATCTGTAGAAAGTGTTGTTTTTCCTGTTCCAGATAAGCCAAAGAAAATTGCAGTATCTCCATCCTTACCAACATTAGCACTACAGTGCATTGGTAATGTATTTTTATATACTGGAAGTATGAAGTTTAAAGCCGAAAAGATTCCTTTTTTAATTTCACCTGTATAACCCGTTCCTCCAATTAAAGCAATTTTACGCGTAAAATCTAAAATTGCAAAGTTGTGCTGACGTGTACCATCAACTTCTGGATCTGCCATAAAACCAGGTGCGTTTACAACAGTCCACTCTGGTGAAAAGTCATTTAATTCGTCTTCCGTTGGACGCAAAAACATGTTGTATGCAAACATATTGCTCCAAGGATATTCATTAATAACTCTAATATTTAATTTGTAATTCTCATCTGCACAAGCGTAACTATCACGTACATAAATTTCTTTTTCAGACAAATAATCAGCTACTTTGTCATAAAGTTTTTGAAATTTATCACTATCAAAAGCAATATTGATGTTTCCCCACCAAACTTTGTCTTTAGTGATATCATCTTTTACAATGAACCTATCTAATGGAGAACGACCAGTAAACTCACCTGTGTTAACTGCTAAAGCACCAGAAGAAGACTCTACACCTAATCCTTTAGAAATGGTTTCAGCGTGTAATTCATCTGAAGATAGTTGATAATTAACTTTTGCATTTTTAATTCCATATTGATCCAACGAAATCGTTTTCGTTGATTGGGAATGATTTGCCATAATATTTGTGTTGTTTAGTACTGCAAAACTATAATTTTATTTTGAATCAGCATATATGATTTACATTAATCGACCTTATTTCTAATTATACCGACTAACATCACCACCCAAGCTAAAATTAGTAGTAATCCGCCTACAGGCGTTATAACTGCAATCGTCTTAAAATCAAAGCTTGAAAGCGCATTTGTAGCCAACCCATAAATAGATCCTGAAAAGAAAACAACACCTAAAATCACTAAATATAAAATTGCTTTTTTTATTTTTAAATTCACAAAAGAAGTGCTTCCTATAATTAGAAGAAAGAAGGCATGGTAAAGTTGATAACGCACACCTGTTTCAAAGGTTTTAATAGCATCTGGCTCTACCAGTTTTTCTAAACCATGTGCTGCAAAAGCACCTAAAATAATACCTAAAATTCCTAAAACAGATCCAGTAACTAATAATGTCTTGTTCATAATAAAAAATGTGAATTCGGTTTATTATACCTCTTGTATTTATTACATTCGTACAATACAAAATTAGTTATATAAACTCATTATGCGAAACATATTAATCATTGGAGCAGGAAAATCTTGTTCTTATCTTATAAAATATTTACTAGACAATTCACAATCAGAAAAGCTTCATATTACCATTGGAGATCTCAATGTAGATAACGCTAAAAAACTCGTTGGATCGCATCCTAATACAGATGTTATTCATTTAGATGTCTTTAATGCCAAATCTAGAGTTGCTGCAGTTAAAAAAGCAGATATTGTCGTTTCAATGCTGCCTGCACGTTTTCATATTGAAGTTGCCAAAGACTGTATTACCTATAAGAAGAATATGGTTACAGCCTCTTATGTTAGCCCAGAAATGCAAGCCTTAGATGCCGATGCCAAAGCCAATAACCTCATTTTTATGAATGAAATTGGTGTAGATCCTGGTGTAGACCACATGAGTGCTATGCACGTAATAGACCGTATTAGAGATAAAGGTGGTAAATTAATTTTATTTGAATCTTTTACAGGTGGCCTAGTTGCCCCTGAAAGTGACAATAACCTTTGGAACTACAAATTTACTTGGAACCCAAGAAACGTTGTACTTGCAGGACAAGGTGGCGCTGCTAAATTTTTACAAGAAAACCAATTTAAGTACATTCCTTATAACCGTTTGTTTAGACGCACCGAATTTTTAGATGTTGAAGGTTACGGACGTTTTGAAGGTTATGCCAATAGAGATTCTTTAAAATACCAAGAAGTGTATGGCTTAGACCATGTTAAAACTTTATATCGTGGAACCATTAGACGCGTTGGATTTAGTAGAGCTTGGAATGCCTTTGTACAATTAGGCATGACAGATGATAGCTACACTATTGACGATAGCATTAATATGAGTTATCGCGATTTTGTTAATTCATTTTTACCATATAGCCCAACCGATTCTGTAGAGCTTAAATTTAGACACGCCCTTAAAATTGACCAAGACGATATGGTTTGGGATAAGTTTTTAGAACTCGATATTTTTAACCCTAAAAAGATGGTAGAGCTTGACAAAGGCACTCCTGCTCAAATTCTTCAGAAAATCTTAATGGATAGCTGGACGCTTAGTCAACAAGATAAAGATATGATTGTAATGTATCATAAATTTGGATACGAACTCGATGGTAAAAAACACCAAATTGATGCCACCATGGTTACTCTTGGTCAAGACCAAACCTATACTGCAATGGCTAAAACCGTAGGTTTACCTGTAGCGATTGCTACTTTAGCGATTCTTAACGGTAAAATTAAAACGCCAGGAGTTCAAATTCCAATTACAAAAGAAGTATACACTCCAATTTTAAAAGAATTAGAATCTTATGACGTTGTATTTAAAGAATATGAAGTGCCTTATTTAGGTTACAACCCATTAAGTATTTAAACAAAAATTTATATAGATTAAACAATGAAAGCGTTTCAAATTGAAACGCTTTTTTTATCTTTAGCTTTCAATTTATTAGAACCTAAATTCATGAAGATTAACGACAATGGTATTTATATCGATGGTATTGATAAAAAAATACTACGCGCACTAATGGAAGATGCTAGAACACCAATTTTAGAAATTGCTCGTAACGTCGGAATCTCGGGAGCAGCTATTCACCAACGTTTAAAAAAACTAGAAAAATCCGGCCTTTTAGCTGGTTCTAAGTTTATCATTAACCCAAAAGCATTAGGTTATACCACTATGGCATTTGTAGGTGTTTACCTCGATAAAGCCATAAGTAACCCAGAAGCCGTAAAACAATTACGAAAAATTCCTGAAGTGATCGAATGCCATTACACCACTGGGAATTGGTCTATTTTTATTAAAATTCTTTCAAAAGACAATGAGCATTTAATGCATGTTCTTAATTCTGAAATACAAAGTATAAAAGGAGTGTCTCGTACAGAAACGTTTATCTCTTTACAAGAACAGATTAATAGACAAATTAAAATCTAAATTTTATGGTGCAGGATTAGGAATCTCTGCATGCACAGCATTAATAGCTTTCAAGACCTCATCAGATAACGATATATTTATACTATCAATATTCTCTTCTAATTGCTTAAGGTTAGTTGCTCCTATGATATTACTAGTTATAAAAGGTCTTTCATTGACGAACGCTAAAGCCATTTGTGCTAAAGACATATTATAATCTTCTGCAATTTTTAAATAACGTTTTGTAGCTTCTGTAGCATTTGCACTATTATATCTTGAAAAATGCGAATACACATTTAGTCTTGCATCTTTTGTCGCTGTTCCTTTTATGTACTTCCCTGATAATACACCAAATGCCATTGGCGAATAGGCTAATAAACCTATATGTTCTCTATGAGCAACTTCTGCCATATCACCTTCAAAAACTCTATTTATTAAAGAATAAGCATTTTGAACTGTAATCATTCTTGGTAAGTGATGCGTTTTAGATTCTTCTAAATAGCGCATTGTTCCCCAAGCCTTTTCATTAGAAATACCGACTTGCCTTATTTTTCCAGATTTTATAATCTCATCTAAATTGTGAAGAATTTCATTAAAATTATCTTCCCATTTATCATTTAAATTATACTTATAATCTCTAACTCCAAAAGTATTGGTTTGGCGCTCTGGCCAATGTAATTGATACAAATCAATATAGTCGGTTTTTAAACGTTTCAAACTACTATTTACCGCATCGTTAAGCGCTTCTTTACTAAAACCGTTAGTTCTTATATGAGCTGTATAATCTCCAGTTCCAGCAATTTTTGAAGCTAAAACAACCTTATCTCTGTTTCCTGTTTTAGCAAACCAATTGCCTATAATACGTTCGGTTTCTGCATAAGTTTCCTTTCTTGCGGGAACAGGATACAGCTCTGCTGTATCAAAAAAATTAACTCCTTTATTTAAAGCAAAATCCATTTGAGCAAAACCTTCGTCCTGAGTGTTTTGATTGCCCCAAGTCATGGTGCCAAGGCATATTTTGCTAACTTTTATATCCGTATGTGGTAGTGTTGTGTATTTCATAGCACCTCCTGCGAAAGCAGGAATCTCATTTTAATTATACTTCATTTTCTAATCTAGGTTTCAACTTACTGCCTAAGCTATCTTTAAGCAAAATATATTTTGCGTTCAATTAATGCTTACCTAAACATGACAAACAAAAATAAGAAGACCTCACAGGTAATAACAACTTGTGAGGTCTAAATGTTTGTTAAGGTTTCTAACCTAAGGACTTCTGCGTTTGCAAGAATTTGTTATATCTCATTCAATAACTTAGAAATCTCATCTAACTTCGGTGTTAGAATCACCTCAATTCTTCTATTTTTTGCTTTTCCTTCTACAGTATCATTTGTGGCAATTGGCGCAAATTCTCCACGACCTGCTGCTGTTAAGTTTTCAGGATTAATCGCGTCATTTTCTCTAAGAATATTTACAATGGCTGTAGCACGTTTTGCAGACAAATCCCAGTTACCACTCAATTGCGCGTTGCCTTTATATGGTACATTATCCGTATGACCTTCAATTAAAACTGAGATTTCAGGATTTTCAGCCAATACACTACCTAATTGTTTTACCGCTTGCTTTCCTTGTGCTCCAACATACCAACTTCCAGATTCAAACAACAATTTGTTTTCCATAGAAATATAGACTTTACCATTGCGTTGCTCCACGGTTAATCCTTTACCTTCAAAATTAGTTAAGGCTTTAGAGATAGCATCTTTTAGTTTATGCATTGCAGCATCTTTTGAGGCAATAACATTTTCTAATTCTGCAACACGTTGTGAACGACTTTCTAATTCTTGTTTCAAAGTATTTAAACGTTCATTCTCCGCTGCTAAAGCTTGTTCTTTAGCTTCTAACTGCGCTAAAAGTTCTCTATTCTTTTGAGCATTTTTTGCAATTGAAGCCGAACTATTTTCTTCTAAAGCTTTGTAGGATGCTTTTAAAGTTTCAAGATTTGTTTTGGCTGCAGCATAATCTGCTTGAAGCTTATCACGATCAGCAACAGCAGCATCATAAGCTGCTTGAAGTTTATTTAAATCGTTACTTAGTTTCGTTTTATCTTTAGATAAGGTTTCTAATTCATCAGACATACTGCGATTTTCCTTTTTAAGGTTCGCGTATTTATCTTCAAGATCTGTGTAAATCTTCTTTGACACACAAGATGAAAACAATGTAATTGTTAATGCTAAAATTGAAAGTTTTTTAATCATGATTTTGAGGCTATTTTTATTTTTATTAATCGTTTTGTAATTGCTTAAGACCTTATATATCTAATTCAAGCA
This sequence comes from Winogradskyella damuponensis, assembly GCF_039538385.1. Taxonomy (NCBI): domain Bacteria; kingdom Pseudomonadati; phylum Bacteroidota; class Flavobacteriia; order Flavobacteriales; family Flavobacteriaceae; genus Winogradskyella; species Winogradskyella damuponensis. The sequence continues at coordinate 253,574 of NZ_BAABCB010000030.1, forward strand.
TAATCGGGCAATGATCACTATGAACCGCTTCCGTTAATATAACGCTGCGTTTTATTTTTTCTTGTAATGGTGAACTTACCATGGCGTAATCCAATCTCCAACCTTTGTTATTTGCTCTAGAATTTGCTCTATAGCTCCACCATGAATATTCCTGGCGCTCAGGGTGTAAATATCTAAAACTATCTATAAACCCACTATCTATAAATGCTCCTAACCACTCACGCTCTTCTGGTAAAAATCCTGAAACCCCTTTCATTTTTGGGTTATGAATATCGATTTCTTCATGACAAATATTATAATCTCCACAAACCACTAAATTTGGTTTTTCAGTTTGTAATGCGCTCAAATACTCCTGAATAAGGTTCATATATTCAAACTTATGCGACAATCTAGCGTCGTTAGTCCCAGATGGTAAATACATACTCATTATTGAAACCTCATCGTAATCGACTCTGATATTTCTACCTTCAAAATCCATAGACTCTATTCCTGTTCCAAACTCAATATGATTAGGCTTTTTTTTGCATAAAATAGCAACTCCACTATACCCTTTTTTCTGAGCACTAAACCAATAATTATAATCGTAACCAGCTTCAGTGAACACATTGAGGTCTAATTGCTCTTCCATGGCTTTAATTTCTTGTAAACAAACCACATCAGGATCTGTTGCTTTTAACCATTCTATAAAACCTTTATTTAATGCTGCCCTGATACCATTTACGTTATAAGAAACTATTTTCATGTATTTATATTTATTGTTTTCCAATGGTCACATACGATTTGCTATTTATCACTCTTTTAACAAAAAAGTTTAAGCATGCCTGTTCCCTTATCATCATTTTTTTGATGAACTGCTAAATTAAATAATACGCTACTTTTACACCATTATTTTAAGCTTCATTTAACGATAAAATATTTTAAGTTTAAAACAGTTATTATTCTACATGAAACATTCGTTACTTTTTCTATTATTTCTAACTGCTTTTTGGGGCTTTTCCCAAGAACAGGACAATAATTTTAGACAAAAAAAAGTAGCCGTTAAAGATATTATTCATATTGATTCTGTAAGTATTAATCCATCGCGTTTTCTTGTAAAGACCAAAGACAATAAAATTATAGACTCTACACTATATACTGTAGATTTTGCTAAAGCCATCTTACGTTTTAAACAGCCTAGTGAACTTGACACCATTCAAATAGATTATTTACGTTATCCTAAATTTTTGACTAAGGTTTACAGGCAATTGGACGATGCTGTTATTGTAGAACGTTCGTCACAATTTCAACAACTTTATACCTTACAAAATACCACTTCAAAAGACACCTTTACTCCTTTTGACGGTTTAACAACTTCGGGAAGTATTTCTAGAGGTGTTACCATTGGCAACAATCAAAATTCCGTATTAAATAGTGAACTCGATTTACAAATTTCAGGAAAACTGAGTAATAAAGTCTCATTAAGAGCCTCTATTCAAGATGCTAATATTCCACTGCAAGAAAGCGGGTATTCACAACGACTAGATGAATTTGACCAAGTTTTTATTGAATTATTTAGCGACGATTGGAACATTCGCGCTGGAGACATCGATTTGGAAAACACAACTAGTTATTTTGCTAATTTTTCTAAACGTGTACAAGGACTTTTAGTAAGTGCTAATTTAAGTGATAAAACATCTGTTTTTGCATCTGGAGCTTTAGTACGAGGCCAATTTACGACCACGCAATTTACAGCACAAGAAGGCAACCAAGGTCCATACAAACTACGTGGTTCTAATAATGAACTGTATGTACTCATTGTATCTGGAAGCGAAACAGTTTACGTTAACGGACTACCTTTAGAACGTGGAGAAAACAACGATTATATTATTGATTATAATGCTGGCGAGATTATCTTTAATTCTACATTTCCCATCACTTCCGAAATGCGTATTACAGTAGATTATCAATTTAGTGAGCGGAACTATTCGCGTTTTACCATCTTTGGAGGTGGAAATTTTAAGACCGAAAAACTAAACCTAAATGTCTCTGTATATTCTGAAAGCGATGCTAAAAACCAACCTTTGCAACAAAATTTATCTACAGAACAAACTCAAATTTTAGCAGATGCTGGCGACAACCAAGAGTTAATGACAGCGTCTTCTGCTACACCAACTTCGTATTCTGAAAATCGTATTTTATACCGAAAAGAATTGCTTGGGTCTGAAGAAATTTTTGTGTTTTCTAATAATCCTGAAGACGAATTATTTAGTGTGCGTTTTACCTTAGTTGGCACAAATCAAGGTAATTATATCTTGAGTAATTCTAATGCCATTAACAATATTTTTGAATACGTAGCGCCAATTGCTGGTGTTCCTCAAGGAAATTACGAACCCATTGTTAAACTTATTGCACCTGAGCGTTTGCAAATTGCGGTTGTTAATGGGCAATACCAACCCAGTGAAAAAACAGATGTCTTTTTTGAATTAGCAGGAAGTAAAGCCGATAAAAATTTATTTTCAAAATTGGATGATAGCGATAATGATGGTTTTGCTGGAAAACTTACCTTAAAACAAAAGATCATTAAAACGGATAGCCTTTGGAATTTATCAGCTTTAATTGATGCCGATTTTATTCAAAAAGATTTTAGAACTATTCAACGTTTGTACAGGGCTGAATTTAATAGAGATTGGAACTTAGACACTTCAGAAACCGACCAAGGAAATTTTAACTTCGGTAACCAACTGTTATTTACAACAGGACTTAAATTATCCCATTTAAAAAAAGGCACAGCTACTTACAACTTTGAACACCTAAATTACTCAGAAAACTTCAATGGCAACCGACATCAAATCACAACTAATTTGAAGTTAGGAGATTTTACTATTTTTTCAAACTCTAGTATTTTAAATAATGAAAGCACCATTAATCGCTCTACTTTTTTAAGATCTTTTAATCGTGTCGTGTACGGTAAAAACAACAAATGGACTGGTGTAAAATTTGCTACTGAAGACAATGAGCAACGTGTTATAGCAACCGATTCCTTAACACCTTTGAGTCAAAAATTTAAAGCTTACGAAGCTTTTGTTGGTATAGGAGACAGCACCAAGGTTTTTGCAGAAGTTGGATACATTAAACGATTTAATGATAGTTTAAGAACTAATAATTTAGAACGTGTAAACAGTTCTAACACCTATTATTTAAAATCGCGATTAATTCAGAACAAAAACACAACGCTTCAGTTGTTTGTCAATTATAGAGATTTAAAATCCGAAGATAGTAGTATAAAGGATGAGCAAAGTTTAAATAGTCGCTTAAATTATAATCAAAAATTATTCAACAACCTTCTAGTTTTAAATACCAGTTTTGAAACCAATTCAGGAACATCACCTCAACAAGATTTTACTTATGTTGAAGTAGAAGCAGGACAAGGAGCTTACACATGGATAGACTATAACGAAAATGGCATTCAAGAATTAAACGAATTTGAAATTGCGCAGTTTACAGACCAAGGCAGTTATATTAGAGTACTATTACCCAATCAGGTTTTTGTGCAAACACATCAAAATAGGTTTGGACAAACAATTACTATTAATCCGCAATCTTGGAATGTCTCAAAAAATAAATCGAAGCAATTTTGGTCTCATTTTTATGACCAAACATCCTTTATTGTAGATAGTAAAAAATTTAAAAATGGGAATTCATTTAATCTAAATCCTTTTGAAGCATTAAAAGATGATTTAGATACTGAAGAATTTATATCCTTAAACTACAGTGTTAGAAATGTATTGTTTTTTAATAGAGGAAAACAACACTACACCACCTCATATACATTTTTAACTAATAAGAGTAGAAATTTACTTTCTACAGGTTTACAACAAAATAAAACGAACAGTCATCAGCTTAACTTTAACCATAAATTTAATGTGAATTGGCTCGTAAACACATTGGCTAGTTTAGGTAAAGACGACAGTAAAAGCCAGAATTTCACCAATAGAAATTACACCATTGAAGAATATCAATTAAAACCAAAATTGAGCTATTTATTTAGTGAGAATGCACAGTTTGATATATTTTACCAATACACCTCTAAAGAAAACACTATTGGAAGTTTAGAAAGTCTAGCACAGAATAATTACGGCTTATCTTTTACCTATAACAACGCACAGAAAATTGCTTTAACAGGTGAATTTAACTTCTTTCAAAATGAATTTGAAGGCAACTCTAATTCGCCTGTTGCATACCAAATACTCGAAGGTTTACAACCAGGAAAAAACTTTACATGGAGCTTATTAGCACAGAAAAAACTGACCAAATATTTAGATTTAAATTTGAATTACTTTGGACGTAAATCGGAAACTTCTAAAGTAATACATACCGGAACAATTCAGTTAAAGGCTTATTTTTAAGCGATATGTAACCATTATTACATAGTCTAAATACGAAAATTTGTATCTTCGTAATCGTTATGAACAAAATAGTAGCTTTTACATATTCAATTTTGATACTTTTTCAAAGTTTCAATATAGGCATAGAAGATCTTTCTAAGTTTGGAATATTATTGGAGCATGCTGAGTTTCATAAAGAAATGTACGGAGACACCTTTTATCAGTTTCTAGCAGAACATTATGGAGATGCCAAGGTTGATCACGATAATGAGCATGATGAACATCAGGATTTACCATTTAAAGATGCACATCAATTATGTTCTCACATGAGCATCCCTTTTATAAATCCTATAATTGCTTTTAATTTTACTCCTCAAAGTTTTATAAAAACTCCTTTCAACTTTTATTACACAGATTCTCATACTAATTTTGAGAAACTATCTGTTTTTCAACCACCCAAACACGCATAATTCATTTTTAGATTTTTAATCCTGTTTATTAAAACAGGCATTTATTAAATTTTATCTTTTTGAATTATGTTAGAACACATTATAAAGTTCAGCTTAAAAAACAAGCTGATTATTTTCCTGTTTACAGCATTTATTATTGGTTTTGGTGTTTTATCCTTAACCCAAATTCCTATTGGAGCTGTTCCAGATATTACTAATAACCAAGTACAAGTTATTACCACATCGAGCAATTTATCGACGCAAGATGTTGAACAATTCATTACCTATCCTGTAGAATTGGAAATGGCAAATTTGCCTGGCGTAGAAGAAATCCGTTCCGTATCAAAATTTGGCCTTTCTGTAGTTACCATTGTTTTTGAAGATGATATGGGCACCTTTCTTCCTAGACAACTGATTGCCGAGAAAATAAAATCGGCAACAGAAAAAATCCCAGAAGGTTTTGGAAGTCCAGAAATGGGACCAATCACAACAGGTTTGGGTGAAATTTATCAATACATTTTAGATGTAAAACCGGGTTATGAAGACCAATATTCTGCAACCGATCTAAGAACCATCCAAGATTGGGTTGTAAAACGCCAACTTTCTGGAATTCCTGGGGTCGTTGAAGTGAATACTTGGGGCGGATTTTTAAAACAATACGAAGTTGCCATAAATCCGAAGCAATTACATGCTATGAACATTTCGATTTCTGAAATTTACAATGCATTAGAAAAAAATAACAGTGTTGCTGGTGGTGGTTATATTGAAAAAAATGATGAATCTTTTTTTATTCGCGGTGAAGGTTTAGTGAAAACCTTAGACGATATTGAAAATATTGTAGTTAAAAATGTAACGACACCAATATACATTAAAGATGTTGCCAAAGTTGGTTTTGGAAGCGCTACACGCTTTGGAGCTATAACTGGAAATGGTGAAGGCGAAAAAGTTTTAGGGCAAATAATGATGATTAAAGATGGAAATTCTAAAGCCATCATAGATGCCGTAAAAGAACGCGTAGCATCCATACAACATACCTTACCAGAAGGTGTGTTTATCAATGGTTTTTTAGAACGTAGCGAACTCATTAACAAAACGACTTTTACAGTTTCAGAAAACTTAATTCTGGGCTCACTCATTGTCATTTTTGTGGTGGTTTTGTTACTTGGAAATCTGCGTTCAGGCTTAGTAGTCGCTTCTGTAATTCCTTTAAGTTTATTGTTTGCCATTTCTATGATGAATGTGTTTGGCGTTGACGCCAACTTAATGAGTCTTGGTGCTATCGATTTTGGAATCATTATAGATGGCGCTGTTATTATCGTAGAGTTTATTGCTTTTCAAATTATTTCGCAAAGCGATAAATTAAAAGCACTCCATAAAGAAGCAAAACAGACAGAAATTGATGCTATTACACTAAAAAGCGCCTCTAAAATGATGAATTCTGCCATTTTTGGACAATTAATCATCTTAATTGTTTTCATTCCTATTTTAGCTTTAAGCGGTGTGGAGGGCAAAATGTTTAGACCAATGGCTTTGACCTTTAGTTTTGCTTTAATTGGTGCCATGTTGTTGTGTTTAACCTACGTTCCTGTGGTAGCTTCGTTATTTCTAAAACCTAATAAACAATCATCAAAAAACGTTTCGGTACGTTTAATGAATATTATTAATAAAGGGTATCAACCTATTATTAATTGGTCCTTAGCCCATAAAAAAGTGGTCATTATAGTATCGTCACTTTTATTAGCAATTAGTGTTTTAATATTCAGTAAAATGGGAGGTGAATTTGTACCGACTTTAGATGAAGGAGATTTTGTGATTCAACCCGTACTTAAAACGGGAACTTCATTAGGAAAAACCATAGAAATTACTACAAAAATAGAACAGATTCTACTTGACAATTTCCCCGAAGTAGACCAAGTGGTTACAAGAATTGGTGCGGCTGAAGTCCCAACAGACCCAATGTCTATGGAAGAAAGTGATGTCATTATTAAACTAAAACCTAAAACGGAATGGGTCTCTGCAGCAAGTAAAGATGAATTAGCCGATAAATTTAAAGAAGCACTCGCCATAATTCCTGGCATGGATGTCGAATTCACACAACCTATAGAAATGCGTTTTAACGAACTCATTACAGGAGTTAGAGCAGATGTAGCCATTAAAATTTTTGGTGATGATTTATCCGTTTTAGCAAAAAAAGCAGATGACGTTAAAGCCTTAATTGAACATGTTGAAGGAGCTTCCGATATTATAGTTGAAAAAGTTGAGGGGTTACCACAAATGAGTGTGATTTTCAATCGGCAAAAAATAGCACGTTATGGTCTTAATATTTCAGATATAAATCATTTGATTTCAATGGGATTTGCAGGAGGAACGGTTGGTAATGTGTTTGAAGGAGAAAAGCGGTTTGATTTAGTGATGCGTTTAGATGCGCATAGTAGAAAAAATCTAGAAAGTCTTCAAAATCTATATGTTGATGTACCTAATGGCAATAAAATTCCATTGAGCGAATTGGCCGAAATTACATATACCGAAGGACCTGCTAAAATTTCTAGAGACGACACTAAACGCCGCATTGTTGTTGGTATTAATGTTAGAAATAGAGATTTAGAATCGGTAGTAGATGATGTCAGATCAATTCTCAACACCCAATTAAAACTTCCTGTTGGCTATACGATTACTTACGGAGGTCAATTCGAAAATTTACAAAGTGCTAAAGACAGATTATTAATTGTTGTTCCAATTGCCTTGGCTTTAATTTTTATACTCTTGTATTTTGCTTTTGATTCAGTAAAGGAAGCTTTAATTGTATATTCTGCCATTCCTCTCGCTGCAGTTGGTGGCATTTTATTATTATGGTTACGCGATTTACCATTTAGCATCTCGGCAGGAGTTGGGTTTATTGCACTCTTCGGAATTGCTGTCCTTAACGGCATTGTATTAATTGAACATTTTAAAGCTTTACAAGAAGAAAATGCGAATGAAACGATTGAATCCATAGTAAAACGAGGAACTACTGAACGTCTAAGACCTGTATTATTAACTGCTTTGGCAGCCGCATTAGGATTTCTACCAATGGCCATTTCAACCAATGCTGGCGCAGAAGTGCAACGCCCTTTAGCTACTGTGGTAATTGGAGGCTTATTTACCGCAACCATCTTAACCTTAGTGGTTTTACCCGTTTTATACACATGGTTTAAACAAAAAACAGTTTTAAAAATGAATAAAACAACTGTTGTTACCATTATTGGTTTTCTATGCATGTGGAATGGCAATGCACAATCTAAACTTACCGTAACACAAACTTTAGATTTAGCAATAGAAAACAACGCTAGCTTAAAAGCGTCTAAATTACAAATTGAAAAAAGCGCAGCTTTTGTTGGAAGCGCCTTTAGTTTTGATAAAACAGAGCTCTATTATAATTATGACGAAAACAATATGGCTATAAATAATGAGCCCTTAAAAGTGCTTGGTATTGCTCAAAATTTCAAATTTCCAACGGTTTATTTTGCTGAAAAAAATGTAAATAAAGCCTTGGTTAATTTAGAAGAATCTAAACACAACATACAGTTTCAGCACATTAAAAAGCAAGTTTATTCGGCTTTTTATCAGTTGAGTTATATGAAGCAGAAGGCTGAAACCTATCGGTTTTTAGATAGTTTATATCAAGACTTTGCTAAAAAATCGGCACGCCGTTTTGAGCTCGGCGAAACCAATTACCTAGAAACGATTACTGCAGAGTCTAAACAGAAACAACTTGAAACCTTGTATAAACAGGCTTTGCAAGATGTAGCGTTTTCTAAAGAGCAATTAAAAGCCATTGTACAAGTAGACACTTTAGACATTGTAGACAAAGACTTAGTAAAGCTTAACTTACAAAGCCCTTCGCTTCAAGATAATTCTGGTTTATTGTATTTTGAAAATGCTAAAAAGTATCAAAATGCACGTTATAAAGCTGAAAAGCAAAACCTATTGCCAGACCTTAATTTTGAATATTTTCAAGGAACAAACGACCAATTGAACACCCATATAAAAGGCTATCAATTTGGCATAAAAATTCCGCTACTGTTCTTTGGAAATTCTTCAAAAATTAAAGCCTTAAAAATTGCTAAAGACATTATTACAGAACAAAAACAAGATTATGAAGTGCAATTAAATGCCGAATATAAATCACTTTTAACCACACTAAGCAAATACAACGCAGCTGTAAATTATTACGATACACAAGGAAAACGTTTAAAAGATGAAATTATAAAAACAGCCAACCGCACGTTTAAAGAAGGTGAAATTGACTTTTTTCAATACATCCAAAGTTTAGAAACAGCTAAAGATATTGAGCTGTCTTATCTAGATAATTTAAACGCTTACAACCAAACTGTCATCAACATTAATTACCTTATTTTAAAACTATTTTAAAAATGAAATATCTACATATTATAATATTCGCGCTGCTTATCACAGCTTGCGGAAAAGAAAAAAACAATGTATTGGAAGTTACACCAACTGAAGAGGTTCATGAGGATATAACCGTCACACAAGCACAATTTAAAAGTGAAAACATGGCTTTTGGAAGTATAGAGGAATTTGATTTTAACGAAGGCATAAAAGTCAACGGCATGATTGATGTGCCACCACAAAACAAATCGAGTATTTCAACTTTTATTGGTGGCTACGTTACTAAAACACCTTTATTAATTGGTAGCGAAGTAAAAAAAGGCCAACTTTTAGTTACGCTTGAAAATCCTGAATATGTCGAAATTCAGCAAAACTATCTAGAAGTCGCCGAGCAATTAAATTACTTAAAATCGGAATTTAACAGACAAAAAACCCTATTTGATGAACAAATTACGTCTGAAAAAAATTATTTAAAAGCAGAAAGCACCTATAAAAGCAACTTAGCACACTACAACGGCTTACGTAAAAAATTACAGATGATGCATATTAATCCACAACGTGTAGAACAAGGCACTATTTCGTCAAGCATTAATTTATATGCACCAATTGACGGATTTGTAACTAAAGTAAACGTGAGTAATGGCACCTATGTTTCTCCAAGTGATGTTATTTTAGAAATTGTGGACACACATCATGTTCATTTGGAATTATCGGTTTTTGAAAAGGATATAATGGCTATTAAAAAAGGACAAAAAATTAGATTTCAGATTCCTGAAGCTTCAGATAAAACCTTTAATGCAGACGTTCATTTAGTGGGCACCACAATTGACGGAGAGAGTAGACGAGTTCAAGTTCATGGTCATATAGATAACGACGAAGATCATTTTATTGTTGGCATGTTTGTAGATGCTGAAATTATTACTGATAGTACAAAACGCGTAGGTTTACCAAAAGAAGCGATAATTAGCTTAGAAGAGGCTAATTATGTTCTGGTTTTAAAAACGAAAAAAAACAATGAATTTCATCTCGAAAAAGTAAAAGTAACTATTGGAAAAGCAACAGAAGACGTTGTAGAAATTTTGAATTCGGAAGGTTTAAAAAACAAACAAATCTTAGTAAAAGGTATTGGCATGTTACTTAATGAAAGTGAAGGTGGACACAGCCATTAATTCTTTTCTATTATTAACATGGTCTTTTATAAAAAAACACCCAAACGTTATAGGTTTGGGTGTTTTTCGCTAAATATGAATATTTGTAATTCTTTTTTTAAAGCAATTTACATACGTTGAAGCCAATGTTTAACATCTACTTCAGCTTTTATAATAGCTTTTAAGTCTTCAATCTTAACACGTTTTTGTTCCATAGTATCTCTATGACGAATCGTAACAGATTGGTCTTCTAAAGTGTCATGATCTACCGTAATACAAAAAGGTGTTCCATTAGCATCTTGCCTTCTGTAACGTCTTCCAACGGCATCCTTTTCATCGTAAGTCACGTTAAAATCCCATTTTAAATCGTCTACAATCTGTTTTGCTACTTCTGGTAAGCCATCTTTTTTTACTAATGGTAAAATAGCGGCTTTGGTAGGTGCTAAAACTGCTGGTAATTTTAAAACGGTTCTCGTCGTATTATTATCTAATTCTTCTTCCACTAGAGCATTTGAAAACACTGCTAAAAACATACGATCTAAACCTATAGAAGTTTCTAAAACATATGGTGTATAGCTCGCATTATCTTCATGGTCAAAATATTGAAGCTTTTTACCAGAAAATTCTTCATGTTGCTTTAAATCGAAATCTGTACGCGAGTGGATGCCTTCTAATTCTTTAAATCCAAATGGGAATTTAAATTCTATATCAGTTGCAGCATCAGCGTAATGTGCTAATTTTTCGTGATCATGGAAACGGTAATTATCTTCACCTAAACCAAGAGACTTATGCCATTTTAAACGTGCATCTTTCCAATACTCAAACCATTCTTTTTGAGTCCCTGGTTTAATAAAAAACTGCATTTCCATTTGTTCAAACTCACGCATTCTAAAAATAAATTGTCTCGCCACAATCTCGTTTCTAAATGCCTTTCCGGTTTGTGCAATTCCAAAAGGAATCTTCATACGTCCCGTTTTCTGAACGTTTAAGAAATTTACAAAAATACCTTGAGCCGTTTCTGGTCTTAAATACAAGTCCATTGCAGATTCAGCAGATGCGCCAAGTTTAGTTCCAAACATTAAGTTAAATTGCTTAACATCGGTCCAATTGCGACTTCCTGAAATAGGACAAGCAATTTCTAATTCTTCAATTAACGCTTTTACGTCTGCTAAGTCCTCTTTTTCTAAAGATTGCCCTAAACGTTTTAAAATAGTATCGATTTTTTCTTGGTAACCAACAACACGTCCGTTAGTAGAAACAAATTCTTCTTTATTAAAAGCTTCTCCAAAGCGTTTTTCTGCTTTTTTAACTTCTTTGTCGATTTTTGCTTCAATTTTAGCACAATAATCTTCTACTAAAACATCTGCTCTATACCGTTTTTTAGAGTCCTTATTATCTATTAAAGGATCACTAAATGCATCGACGTGGCCAGAAGCCTTCCATGTGGTTGGATGCATAAATATTGCAGCATCAATTCCTACAATATTATCATGCATTTGTACCATGGCTTTCCACCAATAGTCTCTAATATTTTTCTTTAATTCTACTCCATTTTGAGCATAATCATATACTGCGCTAAGTCCATCGTAGATTTCACTACTCTGAAACACGTAACCATACTCCTTTGCGTGAGAGATTACTTTTTTAAATTGATCTTCGTTTGCCATAATACTGCAAAAATAGAAAACCGCTCTGATTAACAGAACGGTTTTTCAAAAATTATATCGTTATTTATTTACTTCTATTATATTAGAATAATACTTGTACTCCCTAATTTTATATTTCTGTGAAAGATATTGATAAAATAATGTCCTTTTTGAAAAGGTTGCTCATCCTTATCTGCAATAATTGCAGTACAAATTTCTAGATTTTCGTTATCATAATTTACAATTTCTCTTTTACTGTAATTTAATGATGCATCACCAAAAACCACTTCTCCTTTATCAGAAATCACGTTTCCTTGTGGACTCACAATTTGAATATAAATATCTTTTTTTCCTTTTAATGCTAGTGGATTTTCATTCAACGTTACACACACATCAATGGCATTGGCACGTTTTGCTTTATCTGTAAAACGTTTTTTACCAGACTTTAATTTATAAGATGTTGCATTAACATTACTCGCTTTTAAAATCGCTGCATTATAAATAGATTTGTGTAATGAGTCATTGACTTCTTCCAAATCACTATTAACCACTACTAATTCATTAATAGTACTTTTATTTTTTTTAATAGTATTTAGAGCATAACGTTTTTCATTCTGCAATTTAATATTAGCAGAATTTAGCGAGTCAATGGTGCGAAGTAGCACTTTACTCTTAGATTTTAAAACTACAAGCTGCTCTTTAAACTTAGTGATAATGGATAAATCACTATTTAATAATCTTAAAGAATCTAAGGCAACCTTAGTCTCTAATTTTGCTTCTTGGAGCTGAGAAGCCATAAGATCATAGTCTTGGCTCAGTTCGTCATAACTTAATAACAAGTCTGATAGTTCGGTTTCTATCAAAACTTTTTCTTGTTTTAAGAATTCTTCATAGGATTCATTTGACTTATATTTATTAAAGCTATATATTCCTAAAACAGTTAAAACGACTAATAAAGAACTTATAATTAATCTATAGTTAAATAATTGAGGGTTAACTATCATTATTATTTTCTTAATTTAATGCGAAATTAGAGTTATTTGTACAGCGATTTTATTTTATTCGATTAAGTGATGAAAAACTTGTTAAACTTGTTCTTTCCTAAGGTTTGCGAAGCCTGTAATTATGTTTTAAGCGATAATGAGATGGTTATTTGCACATCTTGCAGACACCATTTGCCTATTACCAACTTTCATTTTGATAATGCTGAAGACGTAAAAAAGGTTCTTTACGGCAGAGTAAAATTAGAAAATGCAACAGCATTACTTCATTTTTCTAAAAAAGGAATTGTACAACAAATGCTTCATAATTTAAAGTACAAAGGCCATGAAGCTATTGGAGGCTTTTTTGGCAAATGGCTTGGCTCCGAATTAGCAACTGTTGAAGCTTACAAAACTATTGATGTTGTTGTGCCTGTACCATTGTATAAATCCAAATTGAGAAAACGCGGTTATAATCAAGTCGCTAAATTTGGTAAAGAAATAGCTAAAGCATTAAATATAGACTATAACGATAGGGTTTTAATAAAAACAAAAGCATCCAAAACACAAGTTTTTAAAGGCCGTATAAAACGTTGGAACGATGACGGAGCATTATTTGATATTTCTGAAAACAAATCTTTAACAAAAAAGCATATTTTATTGGTTGATGACATTATCACAACTGGCGCTACAATTGAAGCCTGTGCTTCTGTTTTGTTAAAAATTGATAAAATTAAGTTAAGTCTTGCTACAATGGCAATTGCCGATTGATTTTTTCGTTTTAACACTCAAAGCATATATGTTTTGAGTAAAGACATTTATATTGTTTCTTTGTGCTAAATTATTTTGATAGATGCGTTTACATTTAATGCGAATTTTAAGTCTGATTTTAATTGCAATAAGCATTATTAGCTGTGCCAATCGTGGTACACCAACAGGTGGTGAAAAAGATACAGAACCGCCTGTAATAACGCAATCTAATCCAAAGAATTATTCTACAAACTTTAAAGGAAAAACGATTAAAATTCATTTTGACGAATACGTTAAAATTAAAGATCTTAGGAAACAACTTATTATTTCTCCTCCAATGGATTTAGATCCTATTGTAACACCTGCAAGCGGAGCAAGCAAATATATTTCTATCACCATTCAAGATACTTTACAAGACAATACGACTTATGCTTTTAATTTTGGTGAAAGTATTGTAGATAACAACGAAGAAAATCCATACCCTTATTACCGCTATGTATTTTCAACAGGAAACACCATAGATTCATTATCTGTAAAAGGACATATTGAAGATGCTTTACTTAAAGAACCAGACACATTTGTTTCTGTAATGCTTTACGAGGCAGATTCTACCTATACAGACTCTATAGTTTATAAGCAAAAACCAAGATATATCACAAATACACTCGATAGTGTCACGACCTTTAATATTGAAAATATTAAGGCAGGCACTTATAAATTGATTGCTTTAAAAGACCAAAATTCTAACTATAAGTTTGATCAAAAAAACGACAAAATAGGGTTTAAAGAAGGTTTTATAACAGTGCCAGCAGATTCCACTTCTCACAAACTAACATTGTTTAAGGAAAATGTAAACTTTAAAGCCTTAAAGCCAAAGCAAGATGGAGAAACTAGAATTATTTTTCCTTATGAAGGAGACTACGAAAACATGCGAATTGAAGTCTTAAGCGACAAACCCGAAGGCTATAAAACCCGAATCGTTAAAGATAAAAAAACAGATACCTTATATTATTGGTATAAACCAAAATTTGAAATAGACACCACATTTTTCGTTGTTACAAATGAAAAATATGTAGACACTTTTAAACATCGTTTTAGAACTATAAAGGCAGATTCTTTAAAAATAACAGCCTTAACTAAAGGAACTATAAATTATGACGATGATTTTGCTATTGAAGCAAACATTCCATTAACTCAAATTGATACCACAAAAATTAAATTAACAACTAACGATTCGCTTTCTGTACCTTATAAAGTGAAGTACGACTCCATTTTTAATACCTATTTATTTGCTATTAATAAACAAGAAGGACAAAAATACGACTTTACCATGTTGCCTGGTACTTTTACTGACTTTTACGATAACACAAATAAAGACACGCTAAATTATTCCGTAAAAACAAAGATGAAATCTGAATACGGAAACATAAGAGTGAACTTAAAAAATGCTGAATTCCCTTTAATTGTTCAATTGGTAGACAATAAAGGTGAAGTGATGTATGAACAATACACTACTGACGCTCCTGCTGTAGATTTCACAAATTTAGCACCAAACCAATATGCATTACGTATTGTTTTTGACACCAATGGCAATGGCAAATACGATACAGGAAACTTCTTATTAGGTATTCAACCAGAACGGGTTAGTTATTCAGAACCCATAGACCCTGTCCGTTCTAACTTTGATTTTGTTATTGATTTTAAATTTCAAGAGTAAAATTATCTCTATCGTTTAAGAAATTTAATTTTTCTCGGTATTTTTTAATAGCCGCTTTATCTAAAGAGACCATTTCAACAACATCTTGGTTTTCTAAAATAATATCCAGCCTATTTCCTAAAACATCGTAAGCTGCAGAGTGTCCAGAATATTCAAAATTATTTCCGTCTAGTCCTACTCTATTCACTCCAATACAATAAGCCATGTTCTCGATTGCTCTTGCTTTTAACAAAGCATCCCATGCGCCTATTCTAATTTTTGGCCAATTGGCAACATAAATTATTAGATCGTAATCTTCAACATTTCTTGCCCAAACAGGAAATCGCAAATCATAACAAACTAGCGGACAAATTTTCCAACCTTTATAGCTAAAAGTTACCTTCTCTGTTCCTGCAGTATAAACCTTATGTTCTCCCGCTAAAGTAAAGGTGTGACGCTTGTTGTATGTGGTAATTGTGCCAGATGGCTCTACACAAACCATACGGTTATAAAACTTACCATTTTCAGAAATCACAAGACTTCCTATAATTACAGCTTGCTTTACCTTGGCTTGTTTTTTTAGCCAAACTATGGTGTTTCCTTCCATAGTCTCGGCAACCTCAGCAGGATTCATTGTAAAACCAGAGGTAAACATTTCTGGTAATACTACAAGATCAACGTCTGCTGAAATAGCAGCTATCTTATAACTTAGTAATCGTCTATTTTCCTCTGGGTTTTCCCAAACTAATGCCGTTTGAACAATCGCAACTTTCAATTCTGAATTCATAGCTTAAAATTACAAATTTGAATTCAAAAAAAAGCATAAAAAAAGCAACCTAAAAAATAGATACAATAATCTATCTACGTTTTAGATTGCTTTAATAAATTAATAAAGCTGACTTCTATAATTTACTTTTTGCCTTAGCTACTTTATTAGTTAGCTTATCCAGTTTATCAAGCCACTTGATTTCGTCTTGAGGCGATAGCTTACCTTTTCTTTTTAGCTTTTCGTATTTCTTTTGCGATTTTTCAAGATTGCTTTCTGCTTTTTGAAAATTCTTTTGAAGCTTTTCTTTTTTCTTTATTTCCTTTTCAGCCTTTTTCTGTGCTTTTTCTGCTTTTTTTTGAGCTTTCTCTGCTTTTTTATTCTCTTTTTCTAATTTTTCGGCTACATCTTCTTTTTTCTTTAATGCCTTCTCTTCTTCTTTCTTAAGCTTTGCAGCTGCTTTTTCAGATTTCACGGCTTCGGCCTTTGCTGTTTCTGCCTCTAATTTTGCCTTTGCTTCAACCTCTTTAGCTTTTGCCGCGGCTTCTACTTTAAGTTTTTCTGTAATTACAGCCGCTTCTTTAAAAATCAATGTTTTTTCTTCTAAAGTTAAGCTTTCAGTAACATCTTGTCCTCCTAAATAGATTTTCTCATTTTTTACTTCATACGTTTTTCCATCTTTAATTACTTCTTGTGCAAAAGTAGAAAGCGATAAACCTAAGAATAATAAGATCATATAATATTTCATGATATAAATTTTATGTTCATAGTTAAGACACAGAAATCTATAAAAAGTAACTTAAATTTTACATAAAATTTCAGAAGCCCTAATTAAAGTATCATCTGTTTTGGCAAAACAAAATCGCAATACCTTATCATCCTTACCATTATCATTAAAAACGGATAATGGAATGGCTGCAATCTTAAAGTCTCTAGTTAAGCGTTTTGCAAAATCCACATCATAATCATCTGTAATTTTAGAATAATCTAATACCTGAAAATAAGTCCCTTGTGATGGTTGAAACTTAAATCTAGATTCTGAAATTAAATTCAAAAACAAATCACGCTTCTGCTGAAAAAAAGCATTTAACCCAAGGTATGTTTTGGAGTCTTGCATATAATCTGAAATCCCTTTTTGAGATGGATGATGTACAGAAAACACATTAAACTGATGGACTTTTCTAAACTCAGACATTAATATTTCTGGCGCACAACAATAGCCAATTTTCCATCCTGTGTTATGAAATGTCTTTCCAAAAGAAGCCGTTATAAAACTGCGTTGCTTTAAATCTTCAAACAGACAAGCACTTTGATGTTGTGCATCATCAAAAACAATATGTTCGTAAACTTCATCACTTAATACAATAATATTAGTGTTATTAGTTAATTTTTGAAGTTGAAGCATATCCTCTTTAGACCATATCGTTCCACTTGGATTGTGTGGCGAATTAATAATAATCATTTTTGTCTGAGACGAAATTTTTGAAGCCACCTCTTCCCAATTCACCTTATAATTAGGTGCAGATAATTGAATCGGAATCGTTTGTCCACCATTAATTTCAACAGCAGGCTCATAGCAATCGTAGGCGGGCTTAAATATAATTACCTCATCATTTGGCCTCACAAAAGCAGAAATGATTGTATAAATGGCTTGGGTTGCTCCGGCTGTAACTGTAATTTCTTTTTCAGGATGGTAAGAGCTATTATACAATAATTCATATTTATGAGCAATAGCCATACGCAACTCTAAATTGCCTGCCATTGGTGCATATTGGTTATAACCATTATTCATCGCATTGGTAACAAAATCATTTAATTTTTGAGAACTTGGATAATTAGGAAACCCTTGTGATAAGTTTAGGGCATGATGTTCTTTTGCCAAAGCACTCATTACAGTAAAAATGGTTGTACCAACATTGGGTAATTTTGAATTGAAATTCATGTGTTTATATGTATTATCTTTTAAGAGTCACATGCTGGTAGTTAAAATCATTTGCTAGGATATTGAAACTTTTCACATGTTGTTTCATAAAAAGTAGTCTTTATATACAAAAACATTAAAGATATAAAACAAGCTTTTCTATCTTTACAAAAACTAATAAAATATTAATCATGCGCTTATTAAAAATTCTTTTTCTTTTCGTTGTTTTTCAAGCTTCTGCTCAACAAGGCGGTATGTGGATTCCTTCACTTTTAGAAGGTATGAATGAAGACGAAATGCAAAATTTGGGCAGTAAATTAACCGCTCAAGATATTTACGATGTTAACAATTCTAGCTTAAAAGATGCCATTGGTCATTTTAATGGTGGTTGTACTAGTGAAGTGATTTCTGACCAAGGTTTAGTACTTACCAATCACCATTGTGGTTATGGTCAAATTCAATCCCATTCATCATTAGAAAACGATTATTTAAAAGATGGATTTTGGGCCATGAATTTGGAAGAAGAATTACCAAATAATGGTTTATTTATTGAATTTATTGTGAGTATACACGATGTATCAGAAGTGGTTTTAAAAGGTATTACCGATACCATGACTGAAACAGAAAAGCAATCTCTAATTTCTAAAAACAGTAATGCAGCCATGAAAACATGGCCAAGAGAATCGTGGCAAGATGTAAAAACAAAAGCCTTTTACGAAGGAAATCAATATTTCCTTTTTGTTACAGAACGTTTTGATGATATTCGTTTGGTTGGTGCTCCGCCAAGTAGTATTGGTAAGTTTGGAAGTGACACCGACAACTGGGTATTCCCAAGACATACTGGCGATTTTTCTTTGTTCAGAATTTACGCCGATGCTAATAATCGTCCGGCAAAATACAGCAAAGACAACAAACCATACAAGCCAAAACATTTTCTTCCTATCTCTTTAGATGGTGTTGAAGAAGGCGATTTTACTATGGTGTTTGGTTTCCCTGGAACCACAAGTGAGTATTTACCAGCTGTTGCCATAGAACATATCACAAAAGATTACAACCCTACGAACATTGCAATTCGTGAAGCAGCTTTAAAAGTCATTGATCAAAAAATGAAAGAAAGCGATGCCGTTAGAATTAAATATGCCTCTAAACAAGCGAGAATTGCTAACGCATGGAAAAAATGGATTGGAGAAAACTTAGGTATTAAAAGAAGTAATGCTGTTGAAAAACGTCGCGAATTTGAAGCAACATTCACTAAAGCTTTAAAAGAAAAAGGACTTGAAGACAAATACGGAAATATTCTTCCTGAATTTGATAAACTTTATAAAGATTTTGCCCCAATTAATATTAAACGCAGAAACTTTATTGAAGTCTTTTTAGTGACTAATGAGCTTATGCAAATGACCTTTAGAGCTTACCAGGTTGAGCAAGCCTTAATTGCCAATCCTGAAAATCTTGAAAGAGGAAAAACCGTTTTAACAGGTCAGTTAGAGAGCATTCATAAGAATTACGATGTTAATTTAGACAAAGGTGTGTATCAAAATGTAATGCCTTTATACGGAAAACCTGTAGATGCCTCAATTTACGATAAAACAGCATTTACCAACTTAGAATCGGCTTTACAATTACTTGAAGGTGATACAGAGACTGTAATTAAAAATCTAAATAACGATGCTGCTTATGCGTATGCAAAACCAATAATCGAAGAATTTTTCAATACTATTGATGCTGAATACCAACAAAAAAATGCTCCTATAACAGCATTGCAAACACAATATATGACAGCACTTATGGAAGCGTTACCTAACGAGCGTTATTTTCCAGATGCAAATAGTACACTTCGTGTCACTTACGGCCAAGTAAGAGGCTATTCACCAAGAGATGCTGTGTATTACAATCCTGTAAGCTATTTAGATGGTGTCATTGAAAAATACATTCCAGATGATTACGAATTTGATGTACCTCAAAAATTAATTGAACTATACGAAGCCAAAGATTACGGACAGTATGCAGACAGCAACGGAAAAGTACCTGTTTGCTTTTTAGGAACGAATCACACAACTGGTGGAAACTCAGGAAGTCCTGCGATTGATGCTCATGGGAATTTAGTAGGCTTAAACTTCGACAGAGTTTGGGAGGGAACCATGAGTGACATGAATTACGATCCGGAAATTTGCCGAAACATTATGGTAGATTTACGTTATGTACTTTTTATTGTTGATAAATATGCTGGAGCAAAACATCTGATTGATGAGATGAAATTGGTTCACCCTAAAACCGATAACTCTAAGAAAAAGAAGAAAAGAAAGAAGAAGAAAAAGTAATCAGTTCTTTAGTCTTCTGTAGGTCTTTAACGACTTATATAATTAAAAAGCCCTCACAGGTTTAAACTTGTGAGGGCTTTTTATAGCTTGATATAAGCTTCTCTATACCGTTCTATCACATTTGATTTGTCTTTACACTGCATCGAGAATCTATAAGCCTTACAAACTATTTACTTCAATATCTGCTTTATAATTTTTAAATGATGATTGGTGTGCGCATCTAAGAATTGTACAACTCTTGATTTATTTACATTGCCAAACAAAGGGTGTTTAAAATAAGCATTGTTGTCTAAACTTGATATTGTTTTTATCTGCGCTCTCGCTTCTGCTAATTGTAATATAATATCAGCTTCTAAAATGACTTCAGGCGGTGTCACATATTTTGGAGCTTTTGCTTTTCCTCTTGGAAAGAATCTAAATTTCAATAACAACTTACCTATAAAACTAAAATTATCCTTATACAAGGCTGGATCTGAATCCTCCATATTTTTCACAACAGCATTAATCACTTTTAAACTATGATCTATATGCCATGCCACATTCGCTTTTGAAACACTTGTGTTTATAGCTTTACTTTTAGGAATTAAACCTTCTAAAACATCTAATTTCTTTTGCAAAACGGTACTGTTAACTGCACTCATTTTAATTTTTTATTGAAAGGTAACTATAATAAAAAAAATCCCAAACACTAATGCTTGGGATTTTTCAATTATAAGATTTCTGCTTGCGCAGGAATTTATTAGTATCTGTAATGCTCAGGCTTATAAGGACCTTCAACTGTTACACCAATGTATTCTGCTTGGTAGTCTTTTAACTCCGTTAACTCAACACCTATTTTTTCTAAATGTAATTTAGCCACTTTTTCATCTAAATGCTTTGGTAACATGTATACGTCATTGTCGTACTTATCACTGTTTTTCCAAAGTTCAATTTGCGCTAAAGTTTGGTTTGTAAATGAATTACTCATTACAAAACTTGGGTGACCAGTTGCACAACCTAAGTTTACTAAACGACCTTCTGCAAGAATGATAATGTCTTTCCCATTAATGTTATACTTATCTACTTGTGGCTTAATCGTATCTTTAGTGTTACCATGGTTTTTATTTAACCAATCCATTTGAATTTCGTTATCAAAATGACCAATGTTACAAACAATAGTTTTGTCTTTCATGGCTTCAAAATGCTCTGCACGTACAATATCTTTATTTCCAGTAGTTGTAATAATGATATCTGAATTAGCAACAACAGTTTCTAATTTCTTTACTTCAAAACCATCCATAGCAGCTTGTAAAGCACAAATAGGATCAATTTCAGTAACAGTTACAATAGAACCAGCACCTTTAAAAGAAGCCGCTGTACCTTTACCAACATCACCATAACCACAAACAGTAACACGTTTACCAGCTAACATAATATCTGTTGCACGACGAATAGCATCTACTGCAGATTCCTTACAACCATATTTATTATCAAACTTGGATTTTGTTACAGAATCGTTTACGTTAATTGCTGGCATTGTTAATGTACCATTTTTAACACGCTCGTAAAGTCTGTGAACTCCCGTTGTCGTTTCTTCAGATAAACCTTTAATTCCAGCAGATAACTCTGGGTATTTATCTAAAACCATATTGGTTAAATCACCACCATCATCTAAAATCATGTTTAATGGTTTACGATCTTCACCAAAGAATAATGTTTGCTCAATACACCAATCAAATTCTTCTTCTGTTAATCCTTTCCATGCATAAACCGCAGTTCCTGCAGCAGCAATTGCAGCAGCAGCTTGATCTTGCGTAGAGAAAATATTACAAGAACTCCAAGTTACTTCAGCACCAAGAGCTTGTAACGTTTCTATTAAAACTGCCGTTTGGATTGTCATATGTAGACAACCAGCAATTCTTGCTCCTTTTAAAGGTTGCTCATTTTTATATTCTTCACGTAAACTCATTAAGCCTGGCATTTCTGCTTCAGCCAATTCAATTTCTTTTCTTCCCCAAGCCGCAAGCGACATATCCTTTACCTTATTAGGTACGTAAGCAACTGTTTTTGTACTCATATTATTTTCTTTGTTTATATATTTTGAAACACCTTTGGGGTTAACACTTAAATAGTTAAATTCGCTTATCTAAAAAACGCTTAATCCGCCTTAGGCGATGCAAAGATAATCAATAACATTCATAATTCTAAATGCCACTATACAAATCCATTAGTGTAAATTCACAAACTACTGTTAAAATCTGGAAGATTGAAGAATCTTATGACGCATTATTTCAACCCTTAGATTTAAAACCACAAAGTTTACAACGTGTGTTAAGCATGAAAAGTGAGTTACATCAACGTGGTTTTTTAAGTGTTAGACATTTATTGCACGAGTTTGGATACACAGATCAGGATTTATATTATGACGAAAACGGAAAACCGCATCTTAAAGATGGTAAACACATTTCTATAACACATTCATTTACATTTTCTGGAGTCATTATAAGTGATGCTGAGGTTGGTATTGATATTGAAAAACAGCGTGAAAAGATAGGAATTATTGCACATAAGTTTGTCGATTATGAATCTAATTATGTAAAACCTACGGACGAAGATTATATTAATAGACTTACCGTCATTTGGGGAATAAAAGAATCCCTTTACAAACTTTTTGCTACTCCTGGCATGTTATTTAAAGAACATTTTTTAGTCATCCCGTTTATGATAGAGGATGGCTGTACAGTAGCGTGGATAGATTATAAAAACAAAAAATATAGATACCATACAGCGTTTTTAGAATTTGAAGGTTTTACTTGTGCTTATGTCATTCCTTAATGAATAGTATTTATAAAAATATAACCGCTTCAAAAGCTAAAGATGAAAAATTGTTAGCCGTTTTGATTGATCCTGATAAGATGAATCTTAATGATGCTTCTCGTTTCATCTCTAAAGTAAACCAATCGATAGCAACTCATATTTTTGTTGGAGGAAGTGAAGTTGATGAAGGCTTAACAGACTCCTTAGTTATTGAGGTAAAAAAATACACCAATCTACCAGTAGTTTTATTTCCCGGTGACGTCATTCAAATAACAGACAAAGCCGATGGAATCTTATTTTTATCCTTAATTTCTGGTCGAAATCCTGATTATTTAATAGGAAAACAAGTAGAAGCTGTTTCAAAACTGGCCAAGACCAATCTTGAAATTATTCCAACAGGTTATTTGCTTATTGAAAATGGAAAAGAAACGGCCGTACAACGTGTAAGTGAAACAAAACCCATACAACGAAAAGACCTTCAAACCATAAAAGATACCGCAAAAGCAGGAGAATTATTAGGCCTGAAACTTATCTATCTCGAAGCTGGTAGTGGAGCAACACATGCTATTGAGCCTCATATTATTTCCGAAGTTAAACAACAATTAAACATTCCTCTAATCGTTGGTGGAGGTATAAGAACCAAAACAGAAATAGAAGCTGCCTACAAATCAGGAGCAGATATCGTCGTAATTGGAACTGCTTTTGAAGATAACGAAGCCTTTTTTGATAAATTGAAAAAACAGCAAATACACAACTAATAAATAGTTAAGACAAGGACAATGAAGATATCCATCGAATTACAATTATCACCATTAAAAGACGATTACGAACCTCATATTATTGATTTTATAAAACACTTACGAGCTTCAGAATTCACGGTTTTAGAAAACCCTTTGAGTACTCAAATTTATGGCGATTACGATACATTAATGCCGTTTTTAACTCAAGAAATAAAACGTTCATTTTCAGAAATTGATATTGCCGTATTACAAATGAAAATTGTAAAAACAGACCGAAGCGACTATGAACCACATTTTTGATTTTCTTTTTTCGCAATATTCTGATTACGAAACCACTGATATTGTTTTAGAAATTGTAGCCGTTATTTTTGGGTTTTTATCGGTTTGGTATTCCAAACAGAATAAACTTCTTGTTTTCCCAACAGGAATGATAAGCACGCTGATTTTTGTTTACCTACTACTAAAATGGGAACTCCTTGGAGATATGATGATCAACGCTTACTACTTCTGTATGAGTGTTTATGGTTGGTATATATGGACACGTAAAGTAGATGCCACACACGTTACTCAAATATCAAAAACCACTAATAAAGAAAAAATACTAAGCCTTGCCATATTCTTAGCAACCTTAGTGTTTGTATTCATTGTATATAAAAGCTTTGACAAATGGAATGGCTGGGTAGCTTATGTAGATACCATAACAACAGCTATATTTTTTGTAGGCATGTGGTTAATGGCAAGGAAAAAAATAGAAAATTGGATCTTCTGGATTATTGGCGATGTGATTTCTGTACCTTTATATTTGTATAAAGGATTCACATTCACAAGTTTTCAATATTTAGGATTTACAGTTATAGCAATATTTGGTTATTTAGCATGGAAAAAAAGCTTAAACAACAAGCTAGCAACTGCATAAAAGTAGTATTATTTGGCCCAGAGTCTACAGGTAAAACAACATTATCTCAACAACTCGCCAGACACTATAACTCCGTTTGGGTGCCAGAATATGCTCGTGAATATTTACAAGATAAATGGAATAACGAACGCAAAACATGCGAACCTAAAGATTTATTGCCCATTGCAATTGGCCAGATGAATCTCGAAAACAAATTAGCTAAAAAAACAGATTCTGTTTTAATTTGCGACACCGATTTACTTGAAACTAAAGTTTATAGCGAAGTTTATTACTCAGGAACATGTGACCCGATTTTAGAAGCACATGCTCTAAAAAACTCTTACGATATTTACTTTTTAACCTATATTGACACCCCGTGGGAAGCTGATGACCTAAGAGACAAACCCAATGAACGCGAACGTATGTTTAATGCTTTTGAAACAACTCTAAAAACGCATAATAAACCTTATATTTTATTAAAAGGAAGTAAAGAGAAACGTCTTAAAATTGCAATACAACATATTGACAACCTACTATTGAACAAATTATGAAGTTTACCAAAAAAGACATAAAACAAATTGAATCTAAAGATTTAAACTTAGATGTTGTAAAAAAACAGATTCAAATTTTCGAAACTGGAATTCCGTATACAAACATTTCAAAGGCCGCGACTATTAACAATGGCATTACGGTATTAAACGATACTTTAATTGAAGAATATATTTCCTTATTTGAAAAAGAAAAAGACAACAAATCGTTATTAAAATTTGTTCCAGCATCTGGAGCAGCAACTAGAATGTTTAAATTTCTATTTCAATTTGTTAATCAATATAATTCCAATGAGCAATCGCTCAATTCTTACATCAATAGAAATAACCTTAGAGAATTATCTCTTTTTATGGTTGGAATGGAAAAATTTCCGTTTTACAATCAAGTTTTAAAACTGTTGAAATCTAAAAACATAGATTTTAAAACCTTGCCTAATACAGAAAAAGTATGGCAATTTGCAAGGGCCATGTTGGATCAAGATCAATTAAATTTTGGAAATCAACCTAAAGGCTTATTACCTTTTCATCAGTATAAAAAAAATCATATATCTACAGCTTTTGAAGAACATTTATACGAAGCTGCTTTGTATGCATCAAGTAACGGCTTAGCTAAGTTGCATTTTACCATTTCAGAAGATCATCAAAACAAATTCAAAAAAGAATTTAAAAAAATCCAACAAGATATTGAACAAAACACAGGAGTTAAATTCGATATTTCTTTTTCATATCAACAAAAATCAACAGATACAATTGCTGTAACTTTAAACAATAAACCCTTTCGGGACAAAGATGGCTCAATATTATTTAGACCCTCTGGACATGGAGCCTTATTAAAAAATCTAAATGCACTCGATGCTGATATTATTTTTGTTAAAAACATAGATAATGTTGTTGTTTATAAATATAAAGAAGAGGTTGCTACCTATAAAAAAATACTCGCGGGAATTCTTTTAAAATTGCAATCTAAAGCATTTGAATATTTACACGATTTAGATTCTGAAAACATTACGGAAGATAATTTAGCTGCTATTGAACATTTTATAACGGAAGAATTAAGTATTAAAATATCTGATGAGTATAGAAAATATACTGATTATTATAAAATTGAATACTTACATGAAAAACTAAACCGTCCGATCCGAATTTGTGGTATGGTAAAAAATGAAGGAGAGCCTGGAGGTGGTCCTTTCTGGGTAAAAGATCATAAATCTAACCAATCACTTCAAATAGTAGAGTCGGCACAAATCAATTTAAAAGATCCAAAACAAGAAGAAATTCTTAAAAACGCTACGCATTTTAATCCTGTAGATTTAGTTTGTGGCGTAAAAAACTATAAAGGTGAAAAGTTTAATTTAGAAAATTATGTCGATCACAATGCCGCTTTTATAACTCAAAAAACTAAAAATGGTAAGGACTTAAAAGCCTTAGAATTACCTGGACTTTGGAATGGAAGTATGGCACATTGGAATACTATTTTTGTTGAAGTTCCTATTATTACTTTTAACCCAGTAAAAACAGTAAACGATTTATTAAAATCACCACATCAAATTAAAGAATAGTGGATGTAACCTTACTTAAATCTGAATTAACCTATAAATACGTTCGAAGCTCGGGAAGCGGAGGACAACATGTAAATAAGGTATCTTCAAAAGCTGAATTATACTTTGATCTTGAAAACTCATCCGTTTTTAATGACGAAGAAAAACAAAAGCTTTTCGAATTTTTCAATAATCGCTTAACCAAAGATGGTGTTTTAATTCTAGCCTGTGACGAAAGTCGAAGTCAATTTAGAAACAAAGCTTTAGTCACACAACGCTTTATAGAATTGATTGAAGAAGGTTTAAAAGAAGAGAAAATACGTATTCCAACAAGAATTCCTAGAGGAGTTAAAAAGAAACGCTTAAAAAATAAGCGTATCCATGCTGATAAAAAAGCAAATCGGAAGCCTCCAACACTTGAGTAAACGCTCAATTCTTTTCACTAAAATATTAGAGTTTCAAAGCTTTACGTTTGCACTATCTTACCCGACGTTTTTGTGTCAAAAAAAAATCAAATTTCCTCATTCGTAATTCTAAAATCCGTTATATCTTTGCCGCGTTCTCAATAAAGGGGTGCCAATAAGTGGCTGAGATCATACCCATTGAACCTAGAACAGGTAATGCTGTTTAGGAAACGAGCGCAAAGAAAATGTCCTTTTTGGATGTTTTTGGCAGGTGCTATAAGGTTTTCAATGTTTATTTTTTACTTCTGAATTTAATATCGCCTAATGCTGCGCAAAAAAAATTCAAAATAAGAAATAACAAGGCCAAATAACAGCTGTTATAAGCTCACAATAATTAATTATTAACCAAGAATAATGACCTCTTTTTATTCGATTATAATACTATAGTCGTATGAAAATTTTATTCAACAATCTCTCAAAAAAAAGTAGGCAGAGATTAACACTTTCAATTGCATTTTTAGGTATTTGTTCAGTTTATGGACAAGAAAAACAACAAGACTCTACTAAAGTTGAAAAACTAGACGAAGTTCTGGTAAGAGCTGTCAGGGTTGATGCTAAATCGCCAATTACACATTCTAATGTGACCAAAGAAGCTTTAGCTAAACGTAACTTAGGACAAGACATTCCAATGTTATTGAACTTCTTACCTTCGGTAGTAACGACTACAGATGCGGGTGCAGGAATTGGTTACACTGGTATTAGAGTTCGTGGTGTAAGCTCACAATCTACCAATATTACTATCAACGGTATTCCGTATAATGATGCGGAATCATTAGGAACGTTTTGGGTTAATTTAGGAGATTTTGCGTCTTCTACAGAAAGTCTACAATTACAACGTGGTGTAGGGACCTCTACCAATGGTTCTGGTGCTTTTGGAGCTAGTATTAATGTGTTAACCGATGCCGTTTCAAAAGAAGCTTCAGGGGAAATTGCAAATTCTTTTGGAAGTTATAACACAAGAAAGCATACTGTAAAATTCAGCACAGGTTTAATCAATGACCACATTGAAATTGCTGGTCGTCTGTCTAATATTGCCTCAGACGGTTATATTGATCGCGCTTCGGCAGATTTAAAATCCTATTTTTTACAAGGGTCTTATGTAGATGACAACACCTTAATTAAAGCCATCACTTTTGGTGGTAAGGAAGTCACGTATCAGTCATGGAATGGCTTAGAAGATTTAGAAAAACTAAAAGACGACCGTACGTATAATACGGCAGGTGAATACACCGATGACAATGGTGTTATACAATTTTACGATAATGAAGTCGATAATTACAGCCAAGATCACTACCAATTACATTGGAACCAGCGCTACAACAACCAATGGTCAACCACATTAGGCTTAAACTACACCAAAGGTCAAGGGTATTTTGAACAATACAAAGAAGACGAAAGCTTTGACGATTATGGTTTTGAACCTATAGATTTCAATGGAGAAATCATTGATGAAACCGATTTAATTAGAAGACGCTGGTTAGACAATGATTTTTATGTTATCAATGCTAACGCTAGCTATAAAGACGACAATCTTAATTTAATTTTTGGTGGTTCTTATAGTCATTACGATGGCGACCATTTTGGTGAAGTGATTTGGGCAGAATACGCCAGTCAAACTGAAATTAGAGATCGTTATTATGATGGAAATAGTATAAAAAACGATTTATCTATGTTTACTAAAGCCAATTACAGACTCAACGAAAAAATAAGTTTATACGGAGATTTACAAGTTAGAAATGTTACTTACAAAACAACGGGTACAACGTCTGATCTTGTAGAGTTTGCTGTAGATAAAGATTTTACATTTTTTAATCCAAAAGCTGGAATCACCTACTCTTTAAATACGAACAATGACCTCTACTTCTCTTATGCTAGAGCCAACAGAGAACCAAACCGAACCGATTTTGAAGTTGATCAAAGTATAAAACCAGAACAGCTTAATGATTTTGAATTAGGCTGGAGACATAAAAAGAACAATTTTAACTTTAGTGCAAACACTTACTTTATGTTTTACAAAAATCAGTTAGTACTCACCGGAGAATCTGACGATGTAGGAAATCCTATAAGACAAAATGTAGATAAGAGTTACCGTATAGGTTTGGAACTAGAAGCTATTGTTCCTATAACGTCTAAATTAACGTTACAACCAAATATGACAATCAGCGCCAATAAAGTAGATGAGTTAAGCTTCTCTTTTGATGGAGAATCACAAAATTTAAACAATACAGACATTTCATTTTCACCAAGTTTTGTTGCGGCTAATGCCATCGTTTTTCAACCTATTGAGAATCTACAAATGTCTTTATTAAGTAAATATGTTGGCGAACAATTTATGAGTAATACTGAAGCAGACTTATCAAAGCTAGACAGTTTCTTTATTAACGATTTCAACATTAATTATACTTTAAAAACAGCATCTGTTTTTGATGCTATTGTATTTTCAGGTTTAGTCAATAATATTTTCAATGTAAAATATGTGTCTAATGGCTATTATTACACGTATGATGACAGCTGGTCTAACCCAGGAAGTATTACAACTATTGAAGGAGCTGGTTTTTACCCGCAAGCAACCACTAACTTTTTAGTGGGAGTAACCTTAAAGTTTTAGTTACTAACTAAATATGTATTATTACCGATAGGCTCAACTCTGTATGGCTTTAACGTACAGGGTTGAGGATTATCGCCTATTGCTGTCCCAGTAACTAAGCTATACTCGTTACCGTCATCACAACCACAAACGGCATTTAAACCTACAATTGTTAGTTTAGAACAAGACGAAGCTGTATGGTTAGGATCAGAACCGTCCCAAGCTAAAATTGAATTCGCATTAGTTCTCACCAAAATAATTCCGTTATTCCCATAACCATCAACTCTAATAGCATTTACAGGAAACAAAAGCTGATTAAATTGAGGAAGGTTAAGGTTTACTGTTAGATTCACTCCAACATCAAGCAAATAGTTACAATTATATATTGGATCTTTCTCTCTACAACCTAAAATAACAATACAACTTAGGATTAAAAATAATTTCTTCACAGTTTTAATTCTTTTTTTAAAAGTTTGAAATTTAGTGAATTGAAAAACAAAATCGTCTAAAGCCACGAGAACACTCGTTTTCTTATTCAGCTTTTAAATTATTAACATTTTTCATGAATTCTAACTTCAATTTTTGATTCGCAATTTACTATTAATTCAACAATACAGTAAATATTTTATATATTTGCATAGTAATCTCGTCAGCGCGAGGTTTTTTTTATGCTAACATTATAATTATAGAATAACGAGCTTCTAAGAAGTATATTATCTACAGTCATTTTTGAGCCTGTCTGATTTTCAGACAGGCTCAAAAATGATAAGGAATCTGCTAATTAGAATTCGTTATATTTAAAACGATTAAATTATGAGTAAAGTATCTTATTACACAGCTGAAGGTTTAAAAAAATTAAGAGAAGAGTTAAACCATCTTAAAGATGTGGAACGTCCTAAGGCATCACAAGCAATTGCAGAAGCTAGAGACAAAGGCGATTTAAGTGAAAACGCAGAGTATGATGCTGCGAAAGAAGCGCAAGGTATGCTAGAGATGAAAATTTCTAAAATGGAAGAAACTTTGTCTGGCGCAAGAGTTATTGATGAGTCGCAATTAGATTTAACTAAAGTTTTAGCCCTATCAAAAGTTAAAATTAAAAACCAAATCAATGGCATGGAAATGACTTATACGTTGGTCGCCGAAAGTGAAGCCGATTTAGCTAGTGGTAAAATCTCAGTAAATTCGCCTATTGGAAAAGGTTTATTAGGTAAATCTGTAGGAGATACTGCCGAAATACAAGTGCCAAGTGGTATAATGAAATTTGATATTCTAGAAATTTCTAGGTAACAATAATCATGTTTTAATTAAAATACCAAACTAATACTATAAAAAAGATTCCTCATTACAGGAATCTTTTTATATTTATAGAAGACAATAATTACTAGATTATGGCCACTATTTTTACAAAAATAATTTCAGGTGAAATACCATCGTATAAAGTCGCCGAAACTGAAGATTTCTTTGCGTTTTTAGACATTAACCCAAATTCTAAAGGACATACCTTATGTATTCCTAAAAAAGAAGTCAATAAAATTTTTGATTTAGACGAAGCAACTTACCTAGGCTTAATGAAATTTTCACGTCGTGTTGCAATTGCCCTAGAACAAGCTATCCCTTGTGAGCGTGTGGGTATGTCTGTAATTGGCTTAGAAGTACCGCATGTACATGTGCATTTAATTCCGTTGCATACTATGGACGATGCACGTTTTACAAACAAACAAAAAGTAACACCTGAAGAATTTAAGGCTATTGCCGAAAAAATTGGATCTTATTTGTAATACTTAGTTATGAAAATACTCCTGTTGCAAATAAAATAATTGCAACTAATACAATAATTCCAAAAGCCATTAAACCCCAAGCAATGGGTTTTAGTTTAGTAGACTTAGATTTTGTTTTGAGTGCTCTTTTATGGTAATTTACAACTTGCTCTATTTCATCTGTCCATCGAATTGGAAAAATTTGCACATCACAGTTAAGACAACGAATTTCACTTATTGTCTCATCTGTAATCGCTTTATAGAACCTTGTTTCTGTTAATTTTTGCTTAAACGTAAGTTCTAAACTATCATTAGAATAACATTCTGGACAGTTATTACCTATTCTAGCTTCTTTTAAAGTGAAAAATCGTGACGAATTCATGCCCAAATTTAAACTAAAATTTTGATATTTTTAATTTAAAATAAAAATGCTAACTTATTGTTTACTAGAAACTACACTCCTCTTTTTTACTAATAAATTATAATCTAAACTTGTTTTAATATAATTTGTATCGTTGTTCCTTTTCCTAATTCTGAAGTCAACACTTTTATTTTTCCATTGTGGTAGTCTTCAACAATACGTTTGGCTAAAGAGAGTCCAAGTCCCCAACCACGTTTTTTTGTAGTATAACCTGGTTCAAAAATTTTAGTAAATGACGCTTTTGGGATGCCTTTTCCTGTGTCAGAAATATTAATAAATACTTGGTTTTCTAATTGTGTTAACTCAAGTTTTAAATCCCCTTTACCTTTCATGGCATCAATGGCATTTTTCACTAAATTCTCAATCGTCCAACTAAAAAGCTGCTCATTTAAGTTAACTTGTATTTCTCTATCTGGAATTATAATTTCAAAATTAATAAGTTTAGAAGATCGTAATTTAAGATACTCATAAGATGATTTAGTCACCTCTACAATATCCATTGATTTAAGGGTTGGCGCTGAGCCAATTTTACTAAAACGCTCAGTTATGGTTTGAAGCCTATCAATGTCTTTTTCAATTTCTATAATATAATCTGGGTTTACATTTTCGGTCTTTAAAATTTCTGTCCAACCCACTAATGAAGACAAAGGAGTACCTATTTGATGTGCCGTTTCCTTTGCCATTCCTGTCCAAAGTTTATTTTGGTCAGCAATTTTTGAGCTTCTATAAAAGAAATAAACGACAGCTGCAAAAAGCAATATAATTAATAACAAGGCTAAAGGATAGTATTTTAATTTATTTAATAAGGGAGAATTACCATAATACAATTTCCCCTTTTTATCATCCTTTAAAGTTACCGATATAGGATCGTTTTGTGACATTAAGTCGTTCAGTGTTTTTACTATATCCTTAGGACTTTTAATTAATGTACTATCAATATTTCTATGACTTAAAATTCTATCATTTTCATCTAAAAGTAGCATTGGAGTTGTAACTGTAGTATCTGCAACAACTTTATCTGCAACCAAATTTAATTCAGCATCATCTTGATAAAAAAACTTAGAATATTCAGGATAAGCAAAAGTCCATGTTTTCATTTTATTACGTTCTTCTGCCTTAAAATTTTGAAAAAACGTATAAGTATTCCATAAAATGAGAGATATAATAATAAAGGAAGACGCAATTATAATCCAACGGATTACATTTCGGTTTAAGCTGAATGTCATTAGTTTATTTATTTCAATTTTAAATATAATGTAAATATGTTGATATTATTGCGCTTTAATATGTAGAAAATACTTTCGTTAGCAAATCAATATAATTATATTTGTTGAAAATCAGTCTAATACATGGTATCATTCAATCCACAGGATCTTACAACAGGCATTTTACACGGTTATTTATTAAGCGCCGTTGCTCCAAGGCCCATCGCCTTTGCGAGTACAATAGACGCAAAAGGCAATCCAAATTTATCGCCTTTTAGTTTTTTTAATGTCTTTAGTGCTAATCCTCCTATACTTATTTTTTCACCAGCAAGGCGCGTTAGAGACAATACCACTAAACACACATTAGAAAATGTTGAAATTACCAAAGAAGTGGTTATAAATGTGGTAAATTACGATATGGTACATCAAGCGTCTTTATCGAGCACAGAGTATCCTGAAGGAGTTAACGAGTTTGAAAAAGCAGGATTAACAATGTTACCTTCGGATAAAGTAAAACCGTTTAGAGTAGCAGAATCACCTATACAACTAGAATGTAAAGTCAATGATATTGTACATTTAGGTACTGAGGGAGGAGCTGGGAATTTAGTGATTTGCGAAGTGGTAAAACTTCATATTTCAGAAGAGGTTTTAAATGATGACAAAACGATAAACCAAGAAGCTTTAGATTTAGTTGCTAGAGCAGGCGGAAGCTATTATAGCAGAGCTAAAAAAGGTTTTTTTGAAATCCCTAAACCATTAGCAACAAAAGGAATTGGTGTAGATAATATGCCAGAACATGTTAGAAACAGTATGATTTTAACAGGAAATAACCTTGGAATGTTAGGCAACGTTGATGCCCTACCTACTAAAGATGAAGTTAATCAATTTGTTGAAAATATTAGTGAACGTTATCCAGACATTAAAACCGCATCACATAGAGAAAAACATAAATTAGCTCGAAATTATTTGAGCTATGGAGACGTAAAAAGTGCTTGGAAGTTATTACTTTCGTAGCCTGAAAAAAATAAGTATAAAATAAATTATAGATTAAGCGAAAATGGAAGTACAAGGACGTATTAAAATGGTAGGAGAGACTCAAACTTTTGGTAGTAATGGGTTTAGAAAAAGAGAGATTGTAGTGACTACAGAGGAGCAATACCCACAACATATTATGGTAGAGTTTGTTCAAGACAAAACAGATTTATTAAACAGCTACCAAGTTGGTCAGCAGGTTAAAATAAATATTAACCTAAGAGGAAGAGAATGGGTAAACCCACAAGGTGAAACTAAATATTTTAACTCTATTCAAGGTTGGAGAATTGAAGCTGTACAAGCACAAGCTGCAAGCGGAGATATGCCACCTGTACCACCAACTGAAGCTTTTGAGCCAGTTAATAACTTAAACGAAGGTGATAACGACGATTTACCTTTCTAAAAAGGAAACTGTAAACTGATATAAAAGACTTGTTTTAATTTAAAACAGGTCTTTTTCTATTTAATACGTAAATTAAAAACTCCTAGTTATCATTCAACATTAACACCTTTTAATAGCAAAATGCTATGCACTTTCTAACTAATAAAATAGAATTCCCAAATGTAACTGAAGCTTCTGCCGATGGTCTTTTAGCCATTGGAGGCGACTTGTCTACAGCACGTTTGTTACAGGCCTACAACAATGGCATCTTTCCGTGGTTTGATACTGCAGAACCAATTCTTTGGTGGTCACCAGATCCTCGCTTTGTTTTGTTTCCTGAAGATTTAAAAGTTTCTAAAAGCATGAAACAAATTTTAAAAAAGGATCTATTTAAAGTCACAACAAACCAAGCATTTAAAGCTGTTATAGAAAATTGTGCTCAAGCCAAACGTCCAGAGCAACATGGTACATGGATTACGGACGAAATGATAGAAGCCTATTTCAAATTGCACCAACTTGGTTATGCTAAATCTATTGAAGTTTGGCAAAATGACGAACTTGTTGGCGGCTTATATGGTATTGCAATTAATGATGATGTTTTTTGCGGTGAAAGTATGTTTGCCAAAGTAAGTAATGCGAGTAAGGTTGGTTTTATCACATTTATAAAAAACAGCAATTATAAACTAATAGATTGCCAACTACATAGCAAACATTTGGAAAGTTTGGGTGCTATAAACATATCTAGAGCAGATTTTATAAGCTACCTTCAACCTCGTGGTATCTAAAACAAGAGACTTCATGATCGTTCACCATTCCAGTAGCTTGCATGTGTGCATAAATAACGGTTGAACCTACAAATTTAAAACCACGCCTTTTTAGATCTTTGCTTATAGCATCACTCAATGGAGTATTTGCTGGAGCGTTTTTATAATTTTCAAGCCTGTTTTTTATAGGTTTACCATCAACAAAATTCCATATATATTGAGAAAACGATCCAAACTCCTCTTGGACTTTTATAAAGGCCTGCGCATTAGTTATCGTAGCATTTACTTTTAATTTATTTCTAACAATACCAGCATCTTGTAACAAATCTTCAATTTTTGAAGGTTTGTATGCGGCGATTTTTTTATAGTCAAAATTATCAAACGCCTTTCTAAAATTGTCTCGCTTTTTTAAAATAGTAATCCAACTTAAACCCGCCTGAAAAGTTTCTAATATTAAAAATTCAAATAAAGTAGCATCATCATAAACAGGAACTCCCCATTCTTCATCATGATACGCTTCATACAAATCACTACCAACACACCAACCACATCTATTTTTACTCATTTGTAAGGAATTATTTTTAACACCACTAATGTAACAACAGTTGCATAAAAAATGTAATAGAATCTTATTTTTGTTCTATGGAAACAGACACACTTACAATAAATAGTATCATTTCAGAAAGTCTAAAAAACAGTATGACTTATGCTGAATATAGAAATTTAGTTATAAAATTAGTTGAAGAAAAATCAACCACAGGAGTCGATAAATCTGAAAATTTAGTAGAATATACTCAGCTTAACGATAGACGAATGAGACGTTGGGATAAAACAGCTAAAGTTTCTGAAGATATCAAATCTAAGCTTAAAAACTTTGACAAAAAAGTAACCTGGTTGGTTATTTCAGAGAGTTGGTGTGGTGATGCCGCTCACATTATGCCAATTATTAATAAGGTCGCTGAATTGAGTGAAAATATTGAATATAAAGTGGTGCTTAGAGACGAAAACGAGGCATTAATGAATCAGTTTTTAACCAATGGCGGAAAAGCCATCCCAAAGTTAATTATGCTAGATTCTGAAACAAATACTGTTTTAAACACGTTTGGTCCACGACCAACTGTAGCTACAAATTTAGTACAGGCCTATAAAGCTGAACATGGTATGTTAACGCCTGAATTTAAAGAAGATTTACAACGTTGGTACAATAAAGACAAAGGACAGTCTACAATTGAAGATTTAATACATCTGTTAGGATAAACAATCTTTAATTTAAAAGGAGGTTTTTCCTTTAAACAAAAATGTAATTGTACCTATTTGGTCTGTTCGGTTTGAGCTATCAAATTGTACAGATTCTGCATATGCAATAGCATGATCAATTAAGCATTTATTATTAGAGTTTGACGATCCATTAACATAGGCTTCAATTACATCTCCAGTTTTGTTTACTGTAATATTTACGATGATTTTTCCGCCAATTTCACATAGATATCGTGGTATTTCGTAATTCACTAAAGTTCTACCTTTTAAAGAATATGTAAGTGTCCCTTTATTTTTGGCATGTTCGTCTGCTAGCTTTTTATTCTTTAGTCGCTGACTTAATTCCTCTTGAAGTCTTTTATAAGACTCTGTTTCATTTGAATTTAAAGCATAGGCATTACTATTAGTGTAAGAAGAATTGAGACTCGTTTCTTCTTGTTCTTCTAGTTGTGACTCACTTGTTTTAGCCGCTTCTATCGCTTTCGTCGTACGTTCAAAATCATTTGCGTCAACAGTTCTAAAATTACGCATCATCTCTTTGTACTCTTGGTCTTCGTTAAATGCTTTATTGGTAGACTCTGCATTTAAATCTTCTAATTTTTGAAGTTCTTCTTCAGGTTTTTCAGGTTCTGGCTCAAGCAGGTAATAGCTTTCGGTAATTAAATCTTTGTGTTGTCTTATTTGAATACTAAACAAGCCAAAGACTATTATTCCTGCGATAAGAACAGTAATGATTAATGCTTTATGTTGTTCAATTAATTTCAGAAAAAAAGATTTTTAGGTGTATAACTATATACGAATATAACGTAGAAATAGTTTAAAAACCGATGTAAAATTCTTATTTCGAAGGTAAATTAGCTATAAATGCTTCGGGAGTTAAGGCATCATCAACTTTAAAATCGCCAATTCTAGTACGACGCAAAGACGACAAATGAGCTCCTGATTTTAAGGCTTTTCCAAAGTCGTGCGCCAAAGACCTAATGTAAGTTCCTTTACTACAAACGACTCTAAATTGTAATTCTAGTTGATTAATTTTAGTGATTTCGAATTCAGTAATTTCTACTTGTCTCGATTTTATTTCAACTTCCTCGCCTGCTCTAGCAAATTCATACAAACGTTTACCATCTTTTTTAATAGCTGAAAACACTGGTGGAAATTGATTTATCTGTCCTATAAATTGTTGCGTAGTGCTATGAATTAATTCATCTGTGATATGTTCGGTAGGAAAAGATTTATCAACTTCTGTTTCTAAATCAAAAGAAGGGGTTGTACTTCCTAAAATAAAAGTCCCCGTATATTCCTTTTCCTGGCCTTGAAAAACATTAATTTGCTTAGTCATTTTTCCGGTACAAATCACTAACAAACCGGTTGCTAATGGATCTAATGTACCTGCATGACCAACTTTAATTTTCTTTATATCAAAGGCGTGACGAATCTCCCAACGTAATTTATTTACGGCTTGAAAAGAGGTCCACGTTAACGGTTTGTCTATTAATAAAACTTGTCCGCTTAAAAAATCGTCTTTAGTGTGCATTAAATTTGAGTCCAGATTATTGCCGTAATTCCAACAACAACGCAATAAATAGCAAAATAGGTTAATTTACTTTTCTTTACCAAGGCAATCATCCAAGTACATGCAAATAAACCAGAAATAAAAGCAGCTATAAAACCAACACTTAAATATCCAAAGCTTGTACTATTATAAGTTAATTCGCCAGATAAAACGTCTTTTGCTATTTTACCAAATATAAGAGGAACAACCATTAAAAATGAAAATCGTGCCGCTTTAGTTTTATCTATTCCCAAAAGTACAGATGTTGATATTGTTGCGCCTGATCTAGAAATACCAGGTAACATAGCAATACCTTGAGCAACACCAATTATAAGACCATCTAATAAAGATACTTTTTTATGTGTTTTCTTAGCTCTATCAGCCAAAAACAGCAATAGTGCAGTAACAATAAGCATAGATCCAACTAGCAATATATTATTACCAAAAAGTTGTTCGAATTCACGTTCATATTTATAACCAATAATAACGGCTGGTATCATTGATATGATAATTTTTACAGAAAACTTAGACTCTTCATTCCACTCTAAATGTTTAATACTATTAAATATGCCTTGAAATATTTCAATAATATCTTTTCTAAAAATAACCATAGTACTTAATGCCGTTGCAAAATGAAGAACTACGGTAAACATTAAGCTTTCTTGTGGAATAGCTTCACTACCTAGAAGCGCTTCGCCAAGCTCTAAATGACCACTAGAAGATACAGGTAAGAATTCTGTAAGCCCTTGGATAATTCCTAAAATAATAGCATCAATAATTTCCATGGGACAAAAGTATCATTTTAGAATAATGAAACGATACAAAATTAAGTAAAATGAGTGTTATTTTTTGGAACCTTTATTTGGGTTTAGTAAAATGGCATAAACTTGAATACCAAATCCAATTAATACTAAAGTTGGTGCTAATCTAATACGTCTCCAGTTATAAATAGACTCGTCAAAAACATTAGGATCATCGCTTCCGCCACCAGACATCAGAATAAAACCTACAACAATAAAGGCTAAACCTATAAATAAGAATTTATAATTTTTCTTTCCAAAAATGAACTCAGACTTCGATTCTTCTTTACGTTTTTGTTCTCCCATGGTCTTTTCAGCTATTAATTAGTTCTTTGCAAAGTAACAGTTTTATTTATAATTGGAACGTTAAGAGATTGTGAATTTAAAATCTAGTAGTATAACTGATCTGTCTTTAAATTCAAGAAACGTTGCGTAGCTATAAATGTACTAATCCAAGTAATTAAAATACCTAATAGAAAAATTCCAACAAAAAGTGCTCCTATTAATACGGTATTTCTCAATAATTCTAATTCTGGAAATGTAAGATCTAAATAATACAACACAACAGCCATTCCTGCTAAAGCAACTAACGCTCCAATAATACCAAGCTGTACACTTTTCCATACAAATGGTCTGCGAATAAAACGTTTTGTAGCCCCAACCATTTGCATCGTTTTAATAATAAAACGTTTAGAATACACTGCTAAACGAATAGAACTATTAATTAATAAAACAGCTATTAATGTAAATAATGCACTAATAATTAACACCCAAAATGTAATTTTCTTAACGTTATCATTCATTAACTCGACCAAATCATTATCGTATCTGATCTCTTCAATAAAAGCTTTATTAGATAAGCCTTCGGAAATTTCGGCAAGCTGTTCTGTGGTAACAAAATCGGCTTTTAAATGCACATCTATTGAATTTTTAAGAGGATTATAACCCACAAAATCCATAAAGTCTTCACCGGTTTCGGCTTTCATAAATTCAGCAGCTTCTTCCTTAGAGACGTAAACCGCATCTTTAGTATAATCTGCCATCGCTAAACTCTTTTTTAGCTGATTCACTTCAACATCTTTTGCCGTGTCGTTTAAATAAATGGTCATAACCACTTGCTCTTTAAAGTGATCGGCAACTTTTTTAGAGTTAATCACTAAAAGCCCTAAACAGCCTAAAAGAAACAATACCAAAGCGATACTTATCACTACAGAGACGTAAGATGAAATGAGTTTACGTTTTTGATATTTGTCAAAAGATGATGCCATGAATAAATGCGAATTTAAGTTGTAAAAATAATAAAGAATTTGCTTATGATAACTATTACAACGGCTAACTTTTTATAGTGTTGTAAACGATGTAAAAAAGATGTCAAACAATAAGCATTTACAATCTAAGTCATTTCTATTTTATGTTGGCACAATAATTGTCTAATTCTAGGCTCAACAATTTATCTTTAAAATCAATTATTATGAAAAAAATTTACATCATTGTAGTACTTGCAACTTTAGGGTTAATGCAAAAAACAAATGCTCAAGACATCCAATTTGGTGCCAAAGCAGGACTTAACATCTCTAATTTTACAGGAGGAGATGCAGATAGAAATAGCCTCTTCGGATTTCATGTTGGCCTTATTTCTGAAATCCCATTAAGTGAAAAATTTTCGCTTCAACCCGAACTTTTATACTCAAGACAAGGATCAGAAGTACAAGATGTCATTAAAGTAAAAGTCGATTATTTAGCCATTCCAATTATGGCAAAATATTATTTAGCAAAAGATTTTAGCTTAGAAGTTGGTCCACAATTTTCGTTTCTAGTAAACGATAAAGGCGAATATATTGATAGCGACCTTCCTGATGAAGATACAGAT
This sequence comes from Winogradskyella damuponensis, assembly GCF_039538385.1. Classification (NCBI taxonomy): domain Bacteria; kingdom Pseudomonadati; phylum Bacteroidota; class Flavobacteriia; order Flavobacteriales; family Flavobacteriaceae; genus Winogradskyella; species Winogradskyella damuponensis. The sequence goes on from NZ_BAABCB010000030.1 coordinate 294,612, forward strand.
GCTTCTAGTATTGATGTTGGAGCTAATGTAGGCTTGGGATATAACCTTAACTCTAATATGTTTGTCCAAGCGCGTTATAATTATGGTATTTCAACGGTTGCCGAAAATCCAGACATTAAGAATAGTGTCTTTCAAGTCTCTTTAGGCTATAAATTCTAAGCTATTAAGCCTTAAATTTTAAAACGCATCTTACACTTTAGTAAGGTGCGTTTTCTTTTCTAATACCTATTGATTTTAAAATAGGCAGTTTAGATGGTTATTATTAAATTTGCGCCATTATTACAAGGAAAACAAGACAATGACATACAATTTCAACGACATAGAGAAAAAGTGGCAAGACTACTGGGCAAAAAACGAAACTTTTAAAGCCTCAAACAGCAGCGATAAACCAAAATATTACGTTTTGGATATGTTTCCTTATCCCTCTGGAGCAGGTTTACACGTTGGTCACCCCTTAGGTTATATTGCTAGTGATATCTATGCGCGTTACAAACGTCATAAAGGGTTTAATGTTTTACATCCGCAAGGCTATGATTCTTTTGGATTACCTGCAGAACAGTATGCCATTCAAACTGGTCAGCATCCCGCAGTAACTACAGAAGCGAATATAAAAACGTATCGTCGTCAGTTAGACCAAATTGGGTTTTCTTTCGATTGGAGTCGTGAAGTACGTACCTCTAATCCGGAATATTACAAATGGACCCAGTGGATTTTTATTCAATTATTTGAGTCTTGGTATAATAATGATTCTAACAAAGCCGAGCATATTGATACTTTAGTTGAAAAATTTGCTGCAGAGGGAAATGCAACGGTAAATGCCGCTTGTGATGATGATATTGCTACTTTCACTGCGGAAGACTGGAATAATTATTCCTCAGAGCAACAGCAAGAAATCCTTTTAAAATACAGATTAACCTATTTAGCAGAAACCGAAGTGAACTGGTGTCCAGAACTAGGAACCGTTTTAGCTAACGACGAAATCGTTAATGGCGTTTCAGAACGTGGTGGTCATGCTGTGGTCAGAAAAAAAATGACCCAATGGAGCATGCGTATTTCAGCTTATGCAGAACGTTTACTTCAAGGACTAGATACGGTTGATTGGACCGATGCATTAAAAGACATTCAAAAAAACTGGATTGGAAAATCGGTTGGAGCTTCTGTAACATTCAATGTCATTCCTGCTGTCTCGTCGAGCGCAGTCGAGACGTCTCACAAAATAGACGTCTTCACCACAAGACCAGATACTATTTTTGGTGTGTCTTTTATGACCTTAGCGCCAGAACACGAATTAGTAACTAAAATTACAACCGAAGCACAAAAAGAAGCCGTTGAAGCCTATATAGAAAAAACAGCAAAACGTAGCGAACGCGATCGTATGGCCGACGTAAAAACCATTTCTGGAGTCTTTACTGGGGCTTATGCTGAACACCCGTTTTCTAAAGAACCAATTCCAATTTGGATTGGAGATTACGTACTAGCAAGCTACGGAACAGGTGCTGTAATGGCGGTGCCTTGTGGCGATCAACGCGATTACGATTTTGCAAAGCATTTTGATATTGCCATTCCAAATATCTTTGAAGGTGCCGATATTTCTGAAGAAGCTTACGCCTCTAAAGACCATGTGAAAATTGCCAATAGCGATTTCCTAAATGGCATGAACTATAAAAAAGCCTCTAAACACGTTATTTTTGAGTTAGAAAAATTAGGCCAAGGCGAAGGTAAAACCAATTACCGATTACGTGATGCCGTGTTCTCTCGTCAGCGTTATTGGGGAGAACCATTCCCAGTATATTACGTTAACGGGATGCCTCAAATGATAGACCAAGCACATTTACCAATTGTACTGCCTGAAGTTGAAAAATACTTACCAACCGAAGAAGGCGAACCACCTTTAGGACGTGCAGACGTTTGGGCTTGGGATACCGAAAGTAATACTGTAGTTTCTAATGATAAAATTAACAATACAACCATTCATCCTCTAGAATTGAACACCATGCCAGGTTGGGCAGGGAGTTCTTGGTATTTCTTCCGTTATATGGAAGAGGCTGCCAATAGAGATGGTGTTTTTGCCAGTGAAGACGCGCTTAAGTATTGGGAAAATGTCGATTTATATATTGGTGGTAGCGAACATGCTACAGGTCACCTTCTCTACTCGCGTTTCTGGGTAAAACTTTTAAAAGATCGCGGTTTTGTAAATGTGGAAGAGCCTTTTAAAAAGCTGATTAACCAAGGAATGATATTGGGGACTAGTGCTTTTATTTATAGAGTTGATCTTTTATCTCATTCATCTACAACATCAAAAGATTTTAAAGACCCTAGTTTAAGTAAAGCTATTTACGTTTCTTATGACAGCTACAAGAAGTATGAAGACTTATATAAATTTATACTAAATTCTAAAATTTCTGCAGAGGATAAGAACACATTTGCCAATGGTAATGGTTTAACCAAAGGTTTAGCTAGTATTATTGAAGATACTGTGTTTTTTGATTTATTAAATGAAGAGCAAAAAGAAACCGTAAATGCTTTTCAAGAATTGTTTGAAACAGTTCAAAAAGATATATATAGTCAGAATACAGGAGCTATTATTGAAGGACTTAAATTTTCACCTATTCACGTAAAAGTACAATATGTAAATGCTTCCGATGAATTAGATATTGAAGGTTTAAAAACGGATGGTGAATTTGGTGAAGATTTTAAAGATGCTGAATTCATTCTTGAAGACGGTGTATATAAAGTTGGTAGAGATGTCGAAAAAATGTCCAAATCCAAATACAACGTTGTTAATCCAGATAACATTGTTGCAGATTACGGAGCAGACAGTCTAAGACTTTACGAAATGTTTTTAGGACCATTAGAACAATACAAACCTTGGAATACAGCCGGTATTACAGGAGTACATAATTTCCTTAAAAAATTATGGAAATTGTATGTAGATGATAATGGCTTAAAAGTCAATGACGCAGAACCAACAAAAGACAACTTAAAAACATTACATAAAACCATAAAGAAAGTACAAGAAGATATTGAAAATTTCTCTTTCAATACGTCGGTATCTACCTTTATGATTGCCGTTAATGAACTAAGTGCTCAGAAATGTACGAGTAAATCTATTTTAGAACCATTATTGGTTTTAATTTCACCTTATGCACCACATATTGCTGAAGAATTATGGAGTCAATTAGGAAACAGCACATCTATTTCTACTGCAGCATTCCCAGAATTTGAGGCGAGTCACCTAGTAGAAAGTAGCAAAAAATACCCAATATCGTTTAATGGTAAAATGCGTTTTACGTTAGAACTACCAATGGATATGAGCAAAGATGATATTGAAAAAACCGTTATGGCTCACGAAAAAACCATAGCACAATTAGATGGCAGAACACCTAAAAAAGTGATTGTGGTGCCAGGTAAAATTGTAAATATTGTTGGCTAAACTTCTAAAACATATCATCATAACTTTGTTGCCAATTTTAGGTTGGTCGCAAAGTTATGTTGGTACGGTTTCCAACTATCCTATTCATTTAGAATTTAGTAGTTATCCACATGATAACGCCTCCTCTTCTGGCGAATTAGAAGGCTATTATTTTTACGATTCTAAATTGATTAGCATTCCTCTAAGAGGACGCTATAATGATGAATCTATCACTTTAATTGATGGTTATTATTTCAATCCTGACAGAGTTAGTGATGCTGATGAAGTTTTTCAATTAACTAAAAAAGGCAACCAACTTATTGGACATCTTACTTTAAAAGAAGAAACCTATAATGTTATTTTAACTGAAACAGACGAAGAGCCCTTAGAGGAATTCAGAAATCCTAAACTGACATTTATTAAAGATAGTATCGTTAATTACAAGGACAAACAATTAGTTTGGTTTCATGAAAAATATTCTAAGCTCCCCTTATTTAGATTAGGCAACGGATTTTCAAAAGAACAACGTACGGTTTTTAATCCTATTCTAGATGCTATTCATTTGGAAGATGCCAAAGATAATTTAGATTGTAATTCTTGGTTCGAAATTTCATACGACATCAACCTCGTCGATAGTAAATTTATAAGTTATTTAAAATATTACAGCGTCTATTGTGGTGGCGCGCATCCTTCTCATGGCAATGTTGCTTATAATTTTAACCTTGAAACCTTAGAAGTTATTGAGAAGATTGAATCGTTATTTCCGAAGGTTGATTTCTTTCAAAAGTTAAAAACCAAATATGCTAATGCCGAAGCTGATCTACAAGAAGAATGCGAAACTTTTGTTGACGACAGTTATTGGCAGTACAAAACATGGAATTTAACACCCGAAGGTGTACTACTTATTCCTAGTTATCCGCACGCTTTAACACCATGCGAAGAAAATTATTTTTTAAATTATTCTGAACTTACCAAAGCCTAGCCTTATGATTTCAGATAAACCATCTTTAGAGAAACCAACACCAAGAAAGAAGCACAAATCGCTCAAAGATTATTTTGATTTTCGTAATAATCAGGTGAATCAAATTGGTTTAATACTCTTTTCCGCATTTATAATTAGCACCTCTTTACATTTCGTTTTTGAAGAACGTTTTACTGAAGAGCAATGGAAGACAAGACCGATGACTCGCCATAAAATTGTAGATGATCTTATTGACTCTCACGTTTTATTAAACAAATCGAAACCTGATGTTATAAAATCCTTAGGCCAACCAAGTTTCACTATTACAAAAGACATCATGTTATATGAGCTTGGCTTAGCGCCACAATTTAACAGCAACCAAGTAGAACATCTATATATTGAGTTTAATGATGAGACCGTTTCTAAAGTGTCTTTAACACTGTACGACTACTAATGCGTCAGCTTAAACCTCATTGTTTATAATTTTATCTCGAGTATCACTAATCATAACCGCACTTCATCAAAAGTTTCTTGCATTATCTCAATATCATATTACCCTCAAAATCAACCCTATTTTTAGAAATTTATAAATTAAAAGCTTCAAAATAGTAAATCCGTAAAAGTGATTTCAAATTGACATTCAGATTTGGAACATCAGATTTATTAATAGTAATTTTCAAAAGCTATTAATCTTATAAATCATTAAAAAATGAAAATCGGAGTCCCAAAAGAAATCAAAAACAATGAAAATAGAGTTGGAATGACACCAGCTGGTGTTTTTGAATTAACAAAAAACAAACACGTTGTTTACGTACAAAAATCGGCCGGATTGGGTAGTGGTTTTTCAGACTTAGATTATATTGACGCTGGTGCCATTGTTTTGGATACTATTGAAGACGTGTACACCTCTAGTGACATGATTGTAAAAGTAAAAGAACCAATTGCTGAAGAGTACCCTCTAATACAATCGCATCATGTGGTATTTACTTATTTTCATTTTGCCTCTAGCGAACCACTAACAAAAGCCATGTTAAAAAGTAAAGCTGTTTGTATTGCTTACGAAACTGTTGAAGACAAAGATGGTTCTCTGCCATTATTAACACCAATGTCTGAAGTTGCTGGAAGAATGGCAATACAACAAGGTGCAAAATATTTAGAAAAACCTATTAAAGGACGTGGTGTTTTATTAGGAGGAGTTCCAGGTGTACCACCAGGACGTGTCTTAGTTTTAGGGGCTGGCATCGTTGGTATTCAAGCAGCAAAAATGGCTGCTGGCTTAGGTGCTCATGTCACTATTATGGATATTAACATGAAACAGTTGCGCTATGTGAATGATGTAATGCCTAGTCATGTAGTGACAGAATTCTCGAGCGAATACAATATTAGAAAGCGTATAAAAGATCACGATTTAATTATTGGTGGTGTATTAGTTAAGGGCGCAAAAGCCCCCAAATTAATTACTAGAGATATGCTTAAATATATGCGACCAGGAACAGTTTTGGTAGATGTTGCCGTTGATCAAGGCGGTTGTATAGAAACAACTAAAGCAACAACACACGAAGACCCAACTTATATTATTGATGATGTGGTGCATTATTGTGTCGCTAATATGCCTGGTGCTGTACCATACACATCAACTTTAGCATTAACTAATGTAACCTTACCTTATGTGTTGCGTCTAGCAAACCAAGGATGGGAAAAAGCTTGTGAAAAGGATCCTATGCTAGCTAAAGGTCTAAATATTGTAAATGGTAGAATTGTATACGAAGAAATAGCCGAAGCTTTCAATTGGTCTGTTGATGCCGTATAAACTAATACTGTCATAAATAATCCTGACAAAATTTCTTAACTCAAATTTGGCTTACTATTTGCTATTCATTTAGTAAATTTACATGAATTAAAAATTTCAAATTATGAGTGGAATGCTAGGATATTACATATTAATTGGTGCTATTGCTTTAGTGAGCTGGTTAGTAAGTAGCCAACTTAAACGTAAATTCGCTAAGTACTCTAAAGTACAACTAAGAAATGGCTTATCTGGAAGAGAGATTGCAGAAAAAATGTTGGCTGACAATGGAATTTATGATGTTGAAGTAATTTCTACACCAGGACAATTAACCGATCATTACAATCCAAAAAATAAAACTGTAAACCTAAGTGAATCTGTTTACAACCAAAGAAATGCGGCTTCTGCTGCTGTTGCTGCCCACGAATGTGGACACGCCGTACAACATGCACAAGCTTATAGCGCTTTAGGTATGCGTTCTGCATTAGTACCAATTGTAAGCGTTACGTCTGGAATGTCGCAATGGTTAGTTATTGGTGGTTTAGTTTTAGGAGCTGCAGCAGGAGTTGGTTTAGGTTATTGGGTAGCCGTTGCTGGATTAGTCTTTATGGGCTTTGCAACGCTATTTAGCTTTATCACTTTACCTGTAGAGTATGATGCAAGTAATAGAGCTTTAGCATGGTTAAAGAATAAAAATATGGTAACACCAGAAGAATATAAAGGTTCTGAAGACGCACTTAAATGGGCTGCAAGAACATATTTGGTGGCTGCTATTGGAGCATTGGCCTCTTTATTATATTGGGCACTTCAGGTGTTTGGAGGTAGAGACTAACAGCTTAAAACATATAAACACAATTAAAGCTCTGATTACTCAGAGCTTTTTTATTTGAATTACAACTGAAATTACATACATTAGTTAAACTAATCAATTTTTAAATTTAAAATGGAAAATCAATTCCCCGAAAAAATAATGGTCAATAGCCTTTCAGAAGTTGATCGTGTTGCTTTTTACAAAAAAACATATTCACATGTTGCTGCAGGTGTACTTGTCTTTGTGTTATTTGAGTATTTACTCTTACAAAGTGAAACTGTAGTTGAGTTTATGTTATCTATGACACAAGGCTATAAATGGCTATTAATGTTAGGTGGTTTTATGCTAGCAACCAATTATGCCGAAGGTATGGCAATGCGTACAACAGATAGAAACAAACAATATTTAGCTTACGGAATTTATATCTTTTTTGAAGCTTTAATTTTTGTACCTATGCTATATATTGTTACAGAATTAATGGGACCTGAGGGCTCAGATCTTCTTTACCAAGCCTCTATAGTAACCTTAGCCCTATTTACAGGATTATCTGCAACCGTACTAATGACAAAAACTGATTTTTCATTTCTAAAAACAGGATTAACCATTGGTTTCTTTATTGCTATTGGATTAATAATTGCAGGTTCCTTATTTGGTTTTGACTTAGGCTTATGGTTTTCTGTAGGTATGTGTTTATTAGCCGGAGGATCTATCTTATACCAAACATCTAATTTAGTAAAAACTTATGGTGTTGAAGATTACATTCCTGCAGCCTTAGGCTTATTTGCGTCTTTAATGTTATTATTTTGGTATATCCTTAGAATTTTTATGTCTAGAGATTAATTTAAAATGGTCTCTAACAATAAAGCCTAACTAAAATTTTTAGTTAGGCTTTATTGTTACATATTTTATTTTATCCTGTTTTTTATTAAAAAAGCGAAACAAATGGTAATATACCATACAATGTTATTAAACCTGTTGTTTTCTATACTCTATAAGTGCCGTAAATTTGCACCCGCTTTAAAAAGCCCAAGATAGATAAATATAAAGATTATGAAAACAAGTAACAGAACAGTAGCAGAAAGTAAAGTAGGAACAAAAACTTTAAAATTTAGTAATTCAAGTGCCATTGTTTGGAATACGAAAAGACGTTACAAATAAATACAAACCCATATTAAAACAAAAAGCCCAACTAAAATTTTTAGTTGGGCTTTTCTAATAGATATTATTTGATTTTGTTACCATTTTTATCAAAAAAATGATATTCAAGATAAGTGTAAGCATCTCTAGGTAAAACTTTTACCCATTTTTTATGTTCAAAAAACCACTTTGAACGCACTGATGGAAACCCTTTGGTTAAAAAGGCTGCTATAAAAGGGTGTGTATTAAGTGTTACCTTTTTATAGTCTTTTTTGAAAATACGTTGTAAATCTTGATTAATACGTTCTACCACTTTAATTGGTGCTTCGATTTCATCTCCTCCTACTAAATTCGGATTTTCTTCTTTCGTTTTAATATTGCGTTCTGGCCTAACGCGTTGTCTGGTGATTTGCACTAATCCAAACTTACTCGGCGGCAATATTTTGTGCTTTGCTTTATCATCTTTCATCTCATCTCTAAGATAATTATAAAGCTTTTTTCTATTTTCTGCTTTGCCCATATCTATAAAATCGACAACGATAATGCCTCCCATATCACGTAATCGTAATTGGCGAGCAATTTCTTGGGCTGAAATCATGTTGACTTCTAAAGCAGTGTCTTCTTGGTTTTTCTCTTTATTAGAGCGATTACCACTGTTTACATCTACAACATGAAGGGCTTCGGTATGTTCTATTACCAAGTAAGCGCCTTTTGCCATAGAGACAGTTCTACCAAATGATGTTTTAATCTGACGTTCTATGCCATATTTTTCAAAAATTGGAACACCATTTTTATAGTACTTCACTATAGATTCTTTTTTTGGTGCAATTTGCTGCACATAATCTTTTACTTGTACATACATTTCTTCATCATCTACAACAATACCAGAGAATGAATCGTTAAAAATATCTCTCAAAATTGAGGATGCTTTATTCATTTCTCCCAATACTTTTGTTGGGTGATGTGCTTTGTACAGTTTTTTACACATTGCTGTCCATCGATCCAGCAAATTTTGTAAATCAGTATCGAGCTCGGCAACTTTTTTGCCTTCTGCTACGGTACGAATAATAACTCCAAACCCTTTAGGTGTAATACTTTTTACGAGTCTTTTTAAGCGGTCTTTTTCTTCTTGCGATTCAATTTTTTGTGAAATTGAAATACGATTAGAAAATGGTACCAAGACAATGTATCTTCCTGCAATAGACAATTCTGAGCTAATGCGTGGTCCCTTTGTAGAGATTGGTTCTTTTACTACTTGTACTAATATGGATTGATTCGATTTTATGGCATTCGCAATGCTGCCATTTTTATCTAAATCCTTTTCCATAGGAAAGTCTTTAAGGGTGTAATCCCTTAATTTCCCTGTGCTTACACGCTTAATGAATTTTAAAAGCGAAGGCAATTGCGGTCCTAGATCATGATAGTGTAAAAAACCATCTTTCTCATACCCTACGTTTACAAACGCAGCGTTTAGACCAGGCATAACTTTACGGATTTTGGCAATAAAAATATCGCCTACCGCAAAGTCATTGTCCTCTTCGTCTTTGTGTAATTCAATAAGTTTTCCATCTTTTAATAAGGCAAAATCAACAATATCTGAACTCGATCTTACGATTAATTCTTTGTTCATAATGTTAATTTATATCTAGCTCTTCATTGAGTTAGATGGAGTTTACTAAATTATTTGACACAGGATGTAATATCCAACAAACCATGGCATACTCTATTAAATACACCAGATTCTATATCAAAGAACGTTTCTTTAAAACTGAAAAAAGTAGTTATAAAACTACTTTTAACAATTTATTTCTTTTTATGACGATTAGCGCGTCTACGTTTTTTACGCTTGTGCGTCGCTACCTTGTGTCTTTTTCTTTTTTTACCACTTGGCATAATAAATAATTCTTTTTAATTAATATTTTGTTTAAATGCTTTCTTAGTTAACCTCAACATTAGATTTAACACCTTCTAAAAATACTTTAGCTGGCTTAAATGCAGGAATGTTATGAGCAGGAATTTTTATTGTAGTATTCTTTGAAATATTACGACCTGTTTTTTCAGCTCTTGTTTTAATAATGAAACTTCCGAAACCTCTTAAGTATACGTTATCTCCGCTTTCTAAAGATGTTTTTACTTCTTCCATAAAGGTTTCAACAGTTGCTTGTACGTCACCTTTTTCAATACCTAACTTGTCAGATATTTTTGCTACCAAATCGGCTTTTGTCATTGTTATTAGTTTTAGGGTTACTTTAAATTCTAAGGGATTGCAAATATAGGTAATTTAATTTCAATAGTTCAAACGTAATTAATTAAAATTTAACACAATAAACATTTAATTTTGTTTTTCATTAAAAACACTAAATGGATTTCAACCTCAAACTAATTAACTGGTACTCAGTCAAAAAAAGAGAATTACCTTGGCGAAAAACTAGTAATCCGTATTACATTTGGCTATCAGAAATAATTTTACAACAAACACAAGTTAAGCAAGGATTACCTTATTATGACGCATTTGTTACCAAATATCCTACAATTTTTGACCTTGCTGAAGCTTCTGAAACATCCGTTTTAAAATTATGGCAAGGATTAGGATATTATTCTAGAGCTAGAAATCTTCATACAGCAGCAAAATATATTGTTAATGAATTAGAGGGTCAATTTCCAAACACTTATAAAGACTTACTTAAGTTAAAAGGGGTTGGAGATTATACAGCAAGTGCTATTGCATCTATTGCATTTGGTGAAGTTGCTGCTGTAGTAGATGGTAATGTATATCGTGTACTCTCTCGTTATTTTGGAATTGATACTGCTATAAATTCAACTTTAGGTATTAAAGAATTTAAGTCTTTAGCAGCTTCTCTAATAAGCAAAGATCAACCTGCCACATACAACCAAGCTATCATGGAGTTTGGCGCGCTGCAATGCAAACCTAAAAATCCCGATTGTACAACGTGCCCACTTGCATCGGGTTGTGTAGCACTTCAGAAAAAACTAGTCGATACGCTTCCTGTAAAATTGAAAAAAACTAAAGTTACCACTAAATATTTCAACTTTTTAGTCTGTATAGACCCTAATAAAAAGGTTCTTTTTGAAAAACGTACTAAAAAAGGAATTTGGCAAAACCTCTATCAGTTTCCTTTAATTGAATCAGAAAAAAGTCTAAGTATTAATGAATTTGATTTACTAGATATTGAAAACACATTTTTAAAAACAACTCCCTTCGATTACTCTTTATATAATGAAACAGATATTGTTCACAAATTATCTCACCAACATCTGTATACTAAATTCTGGATTATTGAAACAGAACACTTACCAAAAGAAGCAATTTCTATTGAATCACTAACAAAATATCCTGCTCCAGTGCTTATTAGCAACTTTTTACATAAGTTCACATTTTAGAATCTTAAAGAAATCACATTTTTTTATTACTTTTAATGGAGTACTTTCAAAAAGACTAACTTTACAAAAAATAAATAATTATGGCTGGAACATTAAATAAAGTGATGCTCATCGGAAACTTAGGTGACGAAGTAAAAATGCATTATTTTGATGATAAAAATTGTGTTGGTCGTTTTCCTATTGCCACTAGCGAATCTTACGTAAATAAGCAAACAAACGAACGCATAACCAATACAGAATGGCACAATATTGTGGTTAGAAATAAAGCGGCTGAAATTTGTGAAAAATACCTTACTAAAGGTGATAAAGTTTATATTGAAGGTAGAATAAAAACTAGAAAATGGACAGATGATAAAGGTATGGATCGTTATTCTACAGAAATTCAATGTGATGAATTTACATTCTTAACACCTAAGAATGACCAACAACAATCCAATAAACCTAACACGCAAAATACCAATCCTCAACCACAACAACCTGCACCAACAAATGCAGAACCAGAGGGAGATGATGATTTACCATTCTAACCAACTTTTAAACTAACCTTATCTTGGACCCAGAACCCACGGTTTTAATTTCACATTTAGTAGTTATCAGTAGCTCGTTTATAACAAGTATTATCATTCTTATTATTTTATTAATGTGTTCTGCTTTAATTTCTGGAGCTGAAGTTGCTTTATTTTCACTTACCAAATCTAATATAGATGAAGGTATAGAAAAAAAATCTCCTGCAATGTTAATTATTGCAACACTTTTAGAACGCCCAAAAAAATTATTAGCCACCATATTAGTTGCTAATAATTTTATAAATATTGCTATTGTTCTATTGTTTGCATATATAGGAGAAACGCTTTTTAGCAGTATTACAAGTACCTTGTTTAGGTTTTTAGTTGAAGTTGTTTCGGCAACATTCTTAATATTATTATTTGGAGAAATTATTCCTAAAATTTACGCGAGTAGAAATAGTGTAAAATTTTCTTCTTTTATGGCAAGACCATTACGCTTTTTAGATGTGGTTTTTTCTCCTTTAAGTTTACCAATGCGCTTTGTAACCATTCAAATTCAGAATAAATTTGGGAAACAACGCTCTAATCTTAGTGTAGACCAGTTGTCTCAAGCCCTAGAATTGACCAACGACGAAGACACCACAAAGGAAGAACAAAAACTATTACAAGGTATTGTATCGTTTGGAAACACAGATACCAAACAGGTAATGCGACCTCGAATGGATTTGTTTGCTCTAAATATAAACACGCCTTATGAAACCATTATAAAAGAAATTATTGACAATGGTTACTCTCGTATTCCGGTATATGAAGAAAACATCGATACGATTAAAGGAGTGCTTTACGTTAAGGATTTATTACCACATTTAAATAAGAAAACATTTGATTGGACCACCATTTTACGAGAACCTTTCTTTGTACCAGAAAACAAGAAATTAGATGATTTAATGGTAGAATTTCAAACCAAAAAAGTACATCTTGCTGTGGTTGTTGATGAATACGGAGGTACCTCTGGATTGGTGTCTCTTGAAGATATTATTGAAGAAATTGTTGGAGATATTAGTGACGAATATGATGATGACGATTTAATCTATACCAAATTAAACAATAACAATTATAGCTTTGAAGGCAAGACTCCTCTTAAAGATGTATATAAAATAGTTGGTATTGAAGATGATATTGAACTTTTTGAAGCTCGGAAAGGAGAAGCAGAAACACTTGCAGGTTTTGTTTTAGAAATTTCAGGTGGCTTCCCAAGAATAGGAAGTAAAATAAATTTTGAAAATTACGTTTTTACAGTAGAAGCTTTAGAACGTAAGCGTATTAAACAAATAAAACTTACGTTATTAGGGACACACGTTTAAAACGAGCACATTACACATTATCCAATAAGGTGATAATAACTAAAATAATACGTGTCCTACAAAAACAATAAATACAAACACATGAAACGCATAGTTCTTCCCATTTTAAGTTTATTAATGTTAAGCTGTGGAGATGATCCATTACCAAAACCAAAAGGCTATTTAAGACTCGAATATCCAAAAGCCGTCTATAAAAAAGCTACAGTTCCATTACCGTTTTCTTTTGAAAAAAATGAACTTTCGGATCCTATAAAGTTTGTAAAATCTACGGCAGACATTAAAGGCATTGATGTTAATTATCCTTCTTTAAAGGCTACAATTTATCTCACCTATAAAGAAGTAAAAGATGGAAACTTAGAGAAGTTGTTACGAGATGCTCAAAACCTTACTCAAAAACACACCATGAAAGCAGATGAGATTGCACAAGGTGAATTTGTAAATGCTGAAAAGCAGGTTTATGGAATGTTTTATGAAATTGGAGGCGATGCTGCATCACAATCTCAATTTTATGTTACAGATAGCACCAATCATTTTTTAAGTGGTTCGCTTTATTTCTATGCTAAACCTAATTACGATTCTATTTATCCTGCTTCAGAGTATCTAAAAAAAGATATTAAGCGTATTATGGAGAGTGTTGAGTGGAAAGATTAAACTCTTAGTCCATTTCAAATTAGTATTGTTAAACAAATCTTGAGAATAAGCCCTCTAAGCATGAATCAGGGATTAGCTTAATCATTTATCCATTCCAAAAATTAACGGCATTTAGCTAGACTTATTAGCCTTAAACCAGCAACAACTAAAGCTTGTTTGCTTTACAATTAAATGGTATTTGACAGACAACTTAGATTCTTGTATAATCTTATTTAATGAACTACTATTTTATAGTTATGAAAATAGCACAACAAAAAAAAGACAGCCAAATGGCTGTCTTTTTTTATTATAGTTTATGCTTTACAAACTTTAGAAGTTATAACGTAAACTCGCATTGAAAGTTCTTCCAATACCTAAATAGTAACCAAATGCATCTTTTTGGTTGATATAAGCTTCGTTAAATAAATTATATATGTTAGCTCTAAATGTTAACGGGTTATCTCCTAAAGAAAACTTATAAGTTATACCAGCATCTGCTAAAGTATAAGCTGGTAATTTTACAGATTCATAAATCTCATTAGATAAAGCAGCATCAGCTACATCTGCAGGATCTACAAACTCATATAAACCAGAGTAAATATTGTAATCCATATCTACAGAAAGTCCTTTTGCAACATCAGCTCTAAAACCAAAACCAAAAGATGTTTGAGGAGCATTACCAATTTTAACATTTGTTAAATCTACATTACCATCAGTTGTGATAAAATCACCTGTATCATCATTTTGTAATGTATATGGTGTTTCACCATCATATTTCCAATTTCCAATAGAACCAAATGCTCTAAAAGACCAAGACCCACCATATGGACGGTATTCCATATCAAACTCAATACCATTGTGTCTTTGGGTTACATCTGTTAATCTATAAGTACTAAATTCATCATCACCAGAAACCTGACCATCTTCACCATCAATAATACCATCAGCACCTGGCTGAACTGGTCCATTTATAGAAAGAAATCTATTACCCCATTCTGTACTATAAACATCAATATTAACTCTTAATGTTTTATTTTTAAAACGGTAACCCGCTTCAAAACCTGTAATCTCTTCATTATCTACATCTGGCTCAGCAAGTGCATTATCATATCTAATATCTGTAAAAATATTATCTAAGAAAGGCTGACGAGAGTAAAAACCTGCATTAGCAAAAACAGAGTGCTCTGTATTAATTTTATAAGCAGCACCACCTTTAATGTTATAACCTTGTTTAGTTACTTTATCTGACTTACCTAAACCATTTCCTCGTCCTGTAAAAAATCCTTCTCTTTGGTAAGATTGTGTAGAAACAGCACCTTGAATAAATGCAGAGAAGTTATCATTAGAATACTCTGCTTGACCAAAAGCACCTAAATACTGAATTACTTCTTCATAGTTGTAATCATATCTTTGATCATTATCAGCAGAATTAAATAAAGCAGACCATGGATCAGCATCAAAAGTTTCTGTAATTACATAATCACTTGGGCGATCAGTTCTAAAATTATCGTTATAACCATCTAAACCTAATGTGTTTTCTAATTGTCTAAAGTGAATACCGTTATAAGTTCTAGCATCAATACCAAAATTCATTGACCAGTTTTCGTTAGCATCGTACTGTAAGTTAGAAAGTAAACCATACCAGTTATGACTGTTCATTGAAGAACGTCTTAAATAAGAATCTCCAAACGTACCATATTGACCTCCATTAATAGTTGTTGCACTAGCAATGTTGTTTTCTTCGATTTGATCAAAGTCAATTTCTTCAGCATTTAAACCATCTCCACCAACTCTAACTCTACCGTTACCAACATTACCTGTTCCACCACCACGTCCCCATGATGCATATAATACTGTAGATAAATCTAATTTATCATTGATATCAAAATCCCAGTTTAAGTTAGCCACTGGCTTGTGATAGAAGTTACGACGTTCTGTATAACGCTCACCTTCATAAAAACCTGAATTACTGTTTGCTTTTTCTCCATATTCTTGATAAAACTCAAGATCTTGAGAGAAATTTTGGTCGTGCCATTGAGGTGCACCAGTCAATAAGAAGTTAAATGTGTGAGTTTCGTTTGGCTTATAACCTACAGAGAACATATAATTTTGTCCTTGACCAGCTGTACCAATTGAGTATTTTCTATGTGCTTGCCAGTGATCTAATAATACAGAAAAAGCCCATCCTTTTTCGTTTATACCAGAATCATAACTAACAGTACTTTTAACATAACTATCGTTACCTCCTAAAAACCTTACAAATCCTCCTTTTTGTTTGTCTGTAGTTTTAGAAACAATGTTTACTGTACCACCAACAGAAGAAATCGCTAATTTAGAAGATCCTAAACCTCTTTGAACCTGTACTACGTTAGCTACATCTGACATACCAGACCAGTTAGACCAGTACATTCTACCATCTTCCATACCATTAATTGGCTGACCGTTTAATAAATAAGCGGTATTAGTTTGATCAAAACCTCTTAAGAAAATTTGACTATCACCAAATCCACCAGCTTGGTTTGAAACATAAACAGAAGGTGTGTTTTTCATAGCTTCACCAAATTCAACATTACCAGAAGATTTTAATTGAATATCTCTACCTCTAATAGTAGAAACAGCGACAGGTGTTTCTCTACTATTAGCTAAATCAATAACTCCTGTACCAACAACAACAACTTCATCTAAAGTATTGTCAGGGTTTAAAGCTATAGTACCTAAATCTACACTTCCACTAAACTTAACTATTTTAGTTTGAAAACCTACATAAGAGATTGCTATTTCACCAGAGTTAGAATTAACTGATAATACAAAATTACCATCAAAATCTGTATCAACTCCGTTTGAAGTTCCTCTTTCAAGAATATTCGCACCTGGAAGCGGCGAGTTTGTTTCAGCATCTATTACTTTACCTTTAATAGAGCTTTGAGCGTATGCAATTGTTGTTAAGCCTGTCAAAACAACAACACATAAAAAAAGACTAAATTTTTTCATATAAAATTTCAGTTAATTGGTTTTTATCAGCGCAAAATTACGCATTACAATAGCTAAAACATTAACTCAATGTTAACAATTAAGCCTTACGAAGATAAATATAGAATCAACAACTTTAACGCATTAACAGTTAAAATTACTAAAACTTTTTAACAATTTTTAACAATTTTTCTTATAAAAAGCCAATAAATTTTGCGTAGAAGCATCATGATTAGCGTCTGTACTAACATCAGTTAGCTCATTTAGTATAGATTTAGCGAGTTGTTTACCTAATTCTACACCAAATTGATCATAACTATAAATGTTCCAAACAATACCTTGTACAAAAATTTTGTGCTCGTACATAGCTATGAGTTTCCCTAAACTCTTTGGTGTTAACTTTTGAATTAACAATGACGTTGTTGGTTTATTACCTTCAAACACTTTAAAAGGCAGCAATTTAGACATCTCTTCTTGCGACAATGATTGCCCTTTTAATTCCGACAAGACCTCCTCTTCAGTCTTACCATTCATTAAGGCTTCGGTTTGCGCAAAGTAATTAGACATTAATTTATTATGATGATCTTTATTACCATGTAACGACTCAACATAACCAATAAAATCTGTTGGAATTAACTTTGTACCTTGATGTATTAACTGAAAAAACGCATGTTGCGAATTTGTACCTGGCTCTCCCCAAATTATGGTTCCTGTCTGGTAGTTTACCTTGTTCCCATTTCTATCTACACTTTTTCCATTGCTCTCCATAATACCTTGTTGAAGGTAAGTCGCAAATTGATTTAAGTATTGTGTGTATGGAATTATAGCTTCACTTTCGGCATTAAAAAAATTATTATACCAAACCGTCAATAATGCTGAAATAACAGGTATATTTTGGTTAAAATCTGTCGTTTTAAAATGCTCATCCATTTGATGTGCTCCTTCTAAAAGGCTTTCAAAATGCTTGTAGCCTAAAGCTAAACTTATAGAAAGACCAACAGCACTCCACAATGAAAAACGACCACCAACCCAATCTTTCATAGGGAAAATATTAGCTTCGTCTATTCCAAATGCTTTTACACTTTTAATATTTGTAGAAACCGCTACAAAATGTTTAGACACTGCTTCTTGTGGTAACGACTTTAAAAACCAAGCTCTAATTGAATTGGCATTAGATAAGGTTTCTTGTGTTGTAAATGTTTTTGAAACTATTACAAATAATGTTGTTTCGGGATTTAACGTTTTAATAACCTCTTGATAGTGGTCTCCATCTACATTACTTACAAAGTGTGTATTTAGATGATTTTTATAATATTGAAGCGAATCTACAACCATTGCTGGCCCAAGGTCTGAACCACCAATCCCAATGTTTACAACATCTGTAATAGCTTTACCTGTAAAGCCCTTGTGCTTACCACTTACAACTGAATTGGTAAACGCTTCTATTTTTTGTTTTACTTCATAAATTTCAGGAATCACATTTTCACCATCTACAAAAACCGCTGCATCTTTAGGTGCTCTTAACGCTGTATGTAAAACAGCTCTTCCTTCTGTAGCATTGATGACGTCTCCTTCAAAATATTTTGAAATTGCACCTTTTAAATCCAACTCGTTTGCTAACGCAACCAATAAATCAATTGTTTCTGTAGTGATTCTATTTTTAGAAAAATCAACATAAAAATCTTCCCATTGTACAGTTAGTTTATTTGCTCTTTCAGCATCAGAGCTAAATACATCTTTTAAATGCTGAGACGCAATAGATTCAAAATGCGCTTGTAATTGTTTCCACGCTTTTGTAGTGGTTGGGTTGGTTGCTTTTAATGCCATTATTATATATCTACGTTAGTATCTTCAGTGATTGTGTTTTCTGGTTGAATTGGATCTGCTTCCAAGAAAAAGATATTGTCTAATCTTTGTTTTATAGGCTTAATATGCTCTAAGAATTTAACTTTTAAACTGTCTGAAATTGGTTTAGCTTCTGGCAGTTTTTGTTTAAATGGATCTACTTGTTGTCCGTTTTTCCAAAAGCGGTAACACACATGAGGGCCACCTGTATTTCCTGTCATTCCAACCTTACCAATAATATCTCCTTGTTTTACAAATTGCCCTTTTTCAACTAAGCGTTTACTCATGTGAAGGTATTGTGTAGAATAGGTATCGTTATGTCTTATTTTAACATATTTACCATTCCCTCCTCGTCTTGTAGACTCTACAACTGTTCCATTTGCTGTTGCCATAATTGGTGTCCCTATTGGTGCTGCAAAATCGGTTCCTTTGTGAGGGCGCACTTTATAACCATAAACCGCAATACGGCGTTTTAAATTATAGCGCGATGATATTCTACTAAATTGAACAGGAGCTTTTAAAAATGCACGTCTTAGGTTTTTTGCATCTTCATTGAAGTAATCTACAATCCCTTTTACAGAATCTGTTTGAAACCGAAAAGCATACAAAGAATCTCCATTATGTTCAAAATACGCCGCTTTTACATCATGTACTCCTGCGTATATACTATCATCAATATATTTATCTGTATAAATAACCTTAAAGCGATCTCCTTTTTGAAGTCTTCTAAAGTCTATAGTCCATGCATATATATCATCAGCCATTTTATAAGCTAATCGCTGACTCAGTCCTTTATCTTCTAATGTTTTAGAAATACTACTCTCTATAACACCAGTCGCTATTTTTTCAATATACGTTACTGGTTTTTTACTTGTATAGGCGTGAATAGAATCTTTTAAATTTACCACAACATACTCTACTTGATCTGTTTGATAAATAAACGTTTCTGGACTTGGCAGGCTATCTTTTTCTGATTCCTTTGAAAATAATAATGTATAAGGTTTACCTGGATGAAGTTTTCTAATATCAAAAGTATCTTTTGTTTTTTCTGCAATTTGAAAAATATCTGGATATCCTATATTGTTTCGTTGCAAAATTTCGCCAAAACTATCTCCTTTTTGAATGGTATCTCGTTTTACAATATAGTTATTGATATCAAAACCAAACTCTAGAATTTTTTCTTCTTCAACTATTTCTGCTAATTCTTTTTCGTATGCTACTTCTGCTGAGTTATCTTCTTTACAAGCATATACACTTACTGCAATTACAGCAATTGTTATTAATCGTTTTAACTGCATTAATTAAGCTAATTATAAATTATTTCCCCAATTTTCTAATTCTTCTGCACTCCATAATTCTGGAAAGAAAATACGTCTTTGATATTTTGGATGCATGTATTTTTTCCAATCACTTCCGCCAGTTGCTTCTCCATCACCAATACCGCTATCTATATAATGTTTGGCGGCATTATAATGTGCCATTACCCAAGAGACATTCACAGTATAATCGTAATGACGCATAGCTTTAATAAGCTCTTCGTTTTCCTGATCTTCTTTTGGTAATTCTTTAAAACGTGTCCAAAGATTTTTAGTATTATAGGTTTTCATAAACCTTAAAAACTCATCCTTGTATCGTTTTTCAAAATTAACTAAAAGTGTGGATTTTTTTCCTGTTTTATAGTCTTTTCCTGCAGCTTGCCAATATAAATGTTCAAACGCATGTGTATAAGAAGTATCTCTATCAATATTTTTTCGGAACCTATAATCAATAAGGTTAATCAATTCTGTAGATGCAAATTCTATAAATCTATATTGTGCACTTTGAAAACCGCTCGCAGGAGTTAAGGTATATCTAAATTTCATATACTGTTCAACATCCATACCCTCTCTCATAATATTAAATGAGGTTGATAACATATCGAAATAGCGGCTAATTCTCATGAGTTTACTTTCAAAAAAAGTAACATCCATATTTTCTTTTTCTGCTACTTGAGAAATTTCCCAAAGTATCATTTTAAAAATCAACTCATTAATTTGATGATAAGCGATAAACACCATTTCATCAGGAAGTGTTGTACGCTGAATTTGTAAGTTCAACAAAGCATCTGTCTGAATATAATCCCAATACGTTATTGGTTTGCTATACAATAAACCGTATAAATGGTCGTCTGTATCTTGGTCTATTTTTTCGTACTTCTCTTGAAGTGCTTTTATAATTTCGTCGTAATTTGGTTGATCTGACATATATTTGGTTAATCTTAAAATTCTATTTGAAAGGAGTGTTTTAATCCTTTAAACTCCACAAGATCTGCACGTAGAGAACCTACGGCTAAATCTGCTTTAATTCTTAAAGGGATTTTATTTTTATCGGCACTGACCCACAGTGTTAAACTTTCTTCTTCTTTAAAAACACGACCAGCCATAACATAAGGTCTAAATTTTAAAGTTTTTACTTTTACATCAGAATCATTAACATCTACTTTAATAGTTTCTTCGCCTAAGTATTTGAGTTTAAATCCGTAATTTTCTGCATCAAAGAACATGTTGGTTTTTATTTCGTCACCAACTTTTAAAGCAGCTACATCTATGTTGTTTCTTAGATAATAGTACATTGAAACCATATCTTGTACATCCTTTTCTGTAGCTACGGTCTTAATTTCATTTTTCTTTTTATTATTGACTTCTGCTATTCGTTTAGCATGATCAAATTTAATTTCAATATTTTTTGTGTGACCACCTTCATCAATTTTTCTTATAAATTTATAAGGTGCTCCTGTTTCTTTATCAAAATAGCTTTCATAACGGTCTTTAACTTTAAAAAACCATTTTATGGCTCCAGTAGTCCACCCTTTACCTACAACGTGAAAAACAGGTTTTCCGTCTAAATTAGTATCTTTTACAGATAGTGTTGCGTTACCTGCTTTAAGAAAACCACTATAGCTCATTTTGAATTTAAACCACTCTCCATCTTGAAATGCGGATTCCTTTTCAATATTTGATGTTTGAAATCCGACTAAGAATAATATGATTGTAAAAAAATATTTCATGTGTTTATATTTTTGTTTTAAGTCACATGTAGTCCACTATTAGTTTTCTGTTTGGCAATATATTTTTTTAAATGCTCGCCTTATAACCTTTAGCTTGTAAATGTAATTAATGTAACGGATTTTTTCTGTTACAATTATCTTAAATACAATTACTATTCCAAATGTAATAAATCATTAAATCACAACGCAAAAACCTTAGTTAATTTAAAACTATTTTTAGATTAATGCTTACCTTCTTAAATTCAATTTATCTTAGTATAGAGCTATCCATTTCTCCTCATTTGAGTTAAGATTATATGAAATGGAAATTAAAATTTTAAGCGCGTTTACTTGTAAGAAGTTAAACGCGCTTTTTTTTTACAATGTCCCTCTTTTGGCTTGCTCTCTCTCAATAGATTCAAACAAGGCTTTAAAGTTACCTGCACCAAAACCTTGAGCTCCCATTCGCTGAATAATCTCAAAGAATAATGTTGGTCTATCTTCTACAGGTTTTGTAAAAATCTGTAATAAATAGCCTTCTTCATCAGCATCTATCATTATAGATAACTTTTGAAGCTCACTAATATCTTCTTTCATCATGTCCATATGCTCACCTAATCGTTTAGGAATATCATCATAATAGGCTTGTGGTGGAGGTGGTAAAAACTCAACACCTCTTGCTTTTAATTGTGAAACGGTTTTAATAATATCGTCTGTAGCAACTGCAATATGTTGTACTCCTGAATCTTCGTAAAAATCTAAGTATTCTTCAATTTGAGACTTTTTAGCTGCTTTTGCTGGTTCGTTAATTGGGAATTTAATTCGGCCATTTCCATTACTCATTACCTTACTCATTAAAGCAGAGTATTCTGTGTGGATTTGTTTATCATCAAAAGATAAAAAGTTTACAAATCCCATTACGTCTTCATACCATTTTACCCATTTATTCATTTGTCCCCAACCTACATTACCAACCATGTGGTCAATGTATTTTAAACCTACAGGTTCTGGATTGTAGTCACTCTTCCACTCTACAAAACCTGGCATAAATGTTCCTGTATAGTTTTTACGTTCTACAAACATGTGCACTGTTTCTCCGTAGGTATAAATTCCTGCTCTTACAACTTCTCCAAACTCGTCTTTTTCTACCGTTGGTTCCATGTAAGATTTTGCGCCTCGTTTTGTTGTTTCTTCGTAAGATTTACGTGCATCCTCTACCCAAAGTGCAACAACTTTAACACCATCTCCATGCTTAACAATATGTTTGTTTATTTCAGAACTACTATTTAACGGAGTTGTAAGTACAATACGAATTTTATCTTGTTTTAGCACATAACTTACAGAGTCTTTAGAACCTGTTTCTAATCCTTTATATGCATACGACTGAAAACCAAATGCTGTTTTATAAAAATGAGCTGATTGCTTTGCATTACCAACATAAAACTCGACGTAATCTGTTCCTAAAAGCGGCAAAAAATCTTGCGCTCCTTCAAATATTTTTTCTAAACCGTAGTTTACACTTTTAACTTCTTTTGCCATACTATTTTATTTAATGTTTTAAAATCAAAACTTTTATTGCTTATTAAAAAAACTCTTTTTCGTTTGTATCTACCTCTGTAGAATCCTCCTCAATGATATAAGTATCATCTTCATAAGTATCATCTTCCCATGTATTTAATGAGTCTGACTCCATTTCCGAATCATAGTAATAATCATCATTTTCAAAATCATTAAAATCATCTAACATTCCCGAAGACAACATCGTTCCGTAAAAAATTAAAACGGCTGCGGCCATAAGCACTATTAATCCATTAATTACAATAGCGATAATATTTATAATCTTAGCCGTATTAACGTTACTTCTAGACTGTGGTGAAAAAGCTTCTGGATTTTCTCCAAACTCTTTTAAGCTTTTATTTGCTACAACAAGACCTATTATGGCCATAATTAATGGTACAATTGCTGTTATTCCGTAACAGCAACAACTTGCAATACCAATAACTAGAGCTAGCACACCTAAAATAAGTGCTAATGGGTCTGCTGATAATTTGTTTTGATTCATTTATTTTAAGTGATTTTTTTTAATGTAATAATTAGTGTTCTAACCAAGATTTAAAATAATCTTCGTCAGCTATTTTTAAAGCCTCTTCCGTTACTTTTAAGGGCTTAAATGTATCTACCATTACAGCTAGCTCGTCTGTTTTTACCTTACCTATACTGCGCTCCATAGCTCCTGGATGCGGACCATGCGGAATTCCTGCAGGATGTAAAGAAATATGACCTGCATCAATATCATTTCTACTCATAAAATCACCATCTACATAATACAACACCTCATCACTGTCTATATTACTATGGTTATATGGAGCAGGAACTGCAAGCGGATGATAATCGTATAGTCTTGGCACAAAACTACAAACCACAAAAGCGTCAGTTTCAAATGTTTGATGTACTGGTGGTGGTTGGTGTACACGCCCCGTTATAGGTTCGAAATCGTGAATTGAAAATGCATATGGGTAATTGTAACCATCGTAACCTACAACATCAAAGGGATGTGAGGCATAGACCATTTCTATAATTTCATCTTGTTTTTTGACCTTAATCAAGAAATCACCGGACTCATTATAGGTTTCTAACTCTTGAGGTTGGCGTAAATCGCGTTCGCAAAAAGGTGAATGCTCTAACAATTGCCCAAAATAATTACGGTAACGTTTAGGTGTATAAATTGGCCTGTACGATTCTACAATAAATAAGCGGTTATCTTCTGTATCAAAATCTAGTTGGTAGATAATTCCTCTTGGCACTAAAAGATAATCTCCGTATTTGAAATCGAGATTACCTAACATGGTTCTTAATTTCCCTGTGCCTTTATGGATAAAAATTAACTCGTCTGCATCCGTGTTTTTATAAAAATAATCTCTTGTAGATTCTTTTGGTGCAGCTAAAATGATATTACAATCAGTATTGGTTAATACAATTTTACGACTGTCTAAATAATCGTTTTCTGGTTTTACTTGAAATCCTCTAAAACGATACGATTGTATATTGTTAGCTTTCGCAATTTTGGGAGCTACGCTATATTGCTTTTTAATTTCTTTTACCTGAGTTGGTCGTTGCTCATGGTAACTGTTGGTAGACATACCGTCAAAACCAATAGTTCCGAACAATTGTTCGTAATAAAAATCGCCATTTGGTTTTTTAAACTGTGTGTGGCGCTTTGGTGGAATTTCCCCTAATTTATGATAAAATGGCATTTTTTGAATGGTTTAAAAAGTTGAATTGATTATCCGTTTATTTGGTATATATCAAACTATGCTTAAAGGTACAAAAAATGTGTATTTATTCTGGATTCCTTTTCATAAGGAAGTGAAGATGTAATTTTATGTTTTGCCAGAAGGGTTTCATAATACACAAATATCGAAAATTTATGTGAGATGCTGAAATAAATTCAACACTAGAAAATAAGTTTTTAAAACCAAAACCCAAGATTAAAAAGCCAATAGCTTTTACCTGTATCTGGCGAATGCGTAAATTTACCTTCCAAAGGCCCTAAAAACGTTTCTAAAGAATATCCAACAGCATAACCACTATAGCTTGGCGATAAGAAAAATTCACCCGACTCAAAAAGTCCATCATCTATATTAGCAAAGTTACCAGCCAAAAGAATATGATGATTTTTAAAAATCTCATAATCTAAAGTTAGTGTTCCTTTTACAAAACTATCTCCAGTTAGGGTTAAATAATCGTAACCGTAAAAAGAATAAAAACTATTTATAAGGTTTTCGCCATAACCACCTAAAGCAAAACTTAATGCTTTTGTAGATTTATCTCCTATTTTAAAACCACCACTTGCTTCCGTTTTTAATGCTAATTTATCATTAAAACTAAAGGCATAACCAAAATCTGCTTTAGCTATTGAAAACTTGTCAAAACTCTTGTTTAATCCTGATGCTTTTAAATACAAATGAAAGTTTCCATCAAAGTAAAATCCTCTTTTTGGTAAAAGCGCATTATCGTAATCATCGAACTTTAAATTTCCAAACACACTAAAGTAATCTGTGTTTTCAAAAGTTATTTTATCTTCTCGTACGTTATCAATAATAGTTTCCGAAGTTATTTTTAGATGCTTATGCTCTGCACCTATCTTTAATGCAAAATCCTTTCTAAAAATAGTTTGCAAATACAACTGATTTGTAAAATCTGAAATTTTTGCATCAATTTTATTTAAACCTACTAAAAAAGGTGAATCTGCGTCTAAGGCCAATAAAGGATTAACATTTTTATTAAACTGATTGAAACGCGATTTTACTCCAATACTAATATAAAACCCTTTATCTATAAAATAGTCAAAATTATACCTACTGTTATCTCCCAACACCAAATCTAATGAAGCTATATCATTACTAAACAATAACTTTTTTTGCGTAATATTTGCAAGTATGGCACTTTTGTATAATTCATCATAATGCAAACCTAATCTTAAGAATGTACTAGTTCCGGACTCTTTTACACTACCTACTAAACTATATTCAGATTCATTTTCTGTAGCTTCTAATTGGTATCTAAACGTATCAAAATTATTAGTGGCAATAAGGTTGTTTATTCCTTGTTTAAAATCTGCGTAACTTATTTTTACTTTTTCTTTTAACTTTAATTTTCCAAGAAGATATGCTCTGGTATAACGTTCATTACCATCAATATTCACATTTCTAATTTTAAGACTATCTAAAACCTTAACTTCTTTTGGTTTTTTATAAGTTGATTGCTGCTGCTTTACACCTTGTAATTTAGTCAGTTGAGTTCTGGCTGCGGCTTCACCATTAGCAATAATATTCTCGCCTTCATCAAAAGAGATTACAGAAAAATTACTAATATCAGGTTTAATATAAATATCGGTTAATTCCGACTTATTTCTCATTGCATTTATAGTCCTAAAATTATTAATTTGCATTAGAATATCTGGCGCCGAATTTAAAGATTCTCTATCTTTTAAACCGTCCTGAACATCAACTCCAATTATAATATCCATGCCTTTGGCTCGTAATTCTTCGACCGGAAAATTATTAGTAACTCCGCCGTCAATTAAAATTCTCTCACCAATTACTACAGGCTGAAATAAAGAAGGCAAAGCGCCACTTGCTGTAACAGCTTCTGCCAATTTACCTTTATCCATAATTAAAGATTCTCCTGTTTCAATATCAGTGGCAATGCAAAAAAAAGGAATAGGCAATTGATCAAAATCTGAAATAGAATTAACCGGAAGCATGAGCTGAAATAGTAAATTATAGACATTTTGTCCACGAGATAAGGCTGACGGCAAACTGATTTTAAAATTATCAAAAGGTAAGGTTACAGCATATCGTTCTGAATTTTCGCGTTCGTAAAATGATTTTGAACTTCTTGGAAATGCATCATTTATTAATTCATCAAAATCTTGAGCTTCAAACATTTTTTCGAGTTGCTTACCAGAGTATCCAGACGCATACAACGATCCTATAATTGCCCCCATACTTGTACCAGCAATATAATCTACTTTTATTTCTAGACTATCTATTACTTTTAAGACTCCAATATGAGCAAACCCTTTAGCACCACCACCACTTAATACTAGACCTACTTTTGGTTCAGAATTAGCAGTGCTATTTTGTGCTTTTGCAGAAAAAAGCACAATTAGAAATAGTAATACTATTAGATGTTTATTTTTCATTATGCTGAACCTCTCAAGATATTTGTTTCTTTAATTTATTCTTTATGATAATAGTTATACACTTTATTTGCTCGCGATACTCCAACAACAGCTTCCAATTCATCTAATTTAGCATTCGCAATTCGTTTTACCGTTTTAAATTGCTTCATTAAATCTATAATAGTTTGCTCTCCTACTCCTGGAATGTTTTCTAGCTCTGTTGTCAATGCTCCTTTACTCCTTCTATTCCTATGGTGTTCTATACCAAAACGATGCGCTTCGTTTCTTAACTGTTGTATGATTTTTAAAGTTTCACTTTTCTTATCTAAATACAGCGGAATAGGATCATCTGGATAAAATAATTCTTCTAATCGTTTGGCAATACCAATGATAGCAATTTTTCCTCGTAATCCTAACACATCTAAGCTTTTTAACGAAGAGGACAACTGTCCTTTTCCTCCATCTATAATTATAAGCTGTGGCAAAGGCTCATCTTCATCTAACAAACGTTTATATCGCCTATATACAACTTCTTCCATAGATGCAAAATCATCGGGACCTTCAACTGTCTTTATATTAAAATGACGGTAATCCTTTTTACTCGGTTTTCCGTTTTTAAAAACCACACATGCTGCTACTGGATTTGTGCCTTGAATATTAGAATTATCAAAACACTCAATATGTCTTGGTTCTTCAGACAATCGTAAATCGGCTTTCATTTGCGCCATTATTCTATTAGCATGCCTATCTGGATCTACAATTTTTACTTGTTTGAGTTTATCCATTCGGAAATACTTTGCATTTCGAATAGACAAATCTAAAATACTTTTTTTGTCTCCAAGTTTCGGAACTGTTATCTTTAATTCCGTTCCTAAATTTACTTTAAAAGGTACATAAATCTCTTTAGAATTAGAATTAAAACGCTGTCTTATTTCTGTAATTGCTAATTCTAACAAATCAACATCTGACTCTTGCAGTTTCTTTTTTAATTCTAAGGTATGTGACCTAATTATTGAGCCATAACTCAATTGCAAAAAGTTAACGTAAGCGTAAGTTTCATCACTTACAATAGAAAACACATCTACATTGCTAATCTTAGGGTTTACAATAGTAGATTTGGCTTGGTAATTTTCTAAAACCTCTAGCTTTTCTTTTATTTTCTGGGCATCTTCAAATTGCATAGCTTCTGCATACTGCCGCATTTGTATTCTAAATTGCTGTAAGGAATCTTTAAAATTTCCTTTTAGAATCTCTCTAATTGCCGTAATATTAGCAGCATATGCTTCTTCGCTTTCATAACCTTCGCAAGCTCCTTTACAGTTTCCTAAATGGTATTCTAAACATACCTTGTATTTCCCTGCCTCGATTTTAGCTTCAGACAAATCATAATTACAAGTTCGCAATTGATACAAGCCTTTTATTAAACCTAAAAGAGTCTTCACCGTTTTCATACTTGTGTATGGTCCAAAGTATTCTGAACCATCTTTAATAACACGCCTGGTAGAAAACACTCTTGGAAATCGTTCCTTTTTAATACAAATCCACGGATAAGATTTATCATCCTTGAGTAAAACATTATACTTTGGCTTGTATTTTTTTATGAGGTTATTTTCAAGTAGTAAAGCATCATTTTCTGTTTCTACAACAATGTGTTTTATTGACGCAATATTTTTCACCAAAACACGTGTTTTACCATAGTCGTGATGCTTATTAAAATAACTGCTTACACGCTTTTTTATATCTTTAGCCTTTCCAACGTATATTAAACGTTCGTCTATATCAAAATATTGATATACACCTGGTTGGTGAGGAAGCGTTTTTATCTGAATTTGTAAGGTCGATTCTGGCATTTAACCAAAGGTAATAATTCGTAAAAATATTCGTGTATAATTAATGCACTTTATCATTACCTTGTGCCTCTTTTTATATTTTTAATTTATGACAAAAAAGATTTTGGGACGTGTTGATAAAGTTGACTTTCCCGAACTAAAACTTAAGGCTATTGATGTTAAAATAGATACTGGAGCTTATACTTCTGCTATTCATTGCTCAAAAATCAGAGAAGTAGACAATAAACTCTATTGTATTTTTGAAAGTAAAGGACATCCAAATTTTAAAAGTGATGAAGTTATTTTTGACACTTACACTTACACAGACGTAAAAAGTAGTAATGGACATAAAGAAAATCGCTACAAAATAAAAACAACAGTTGTGTTTTTTGGTAAAAGCTATAAGATTAACTTAACTTTAAGCACCAGAGAAGACATGAAATTCCCTGTATTAATAGGTCGCCAGTTTTTAAAACACAAATTTTTAGTCGATGTCGATATCGAAAATCAATCCTATAAACAAACCATAACTAAATGAACATAGTAATTCTTTCGCGCAACGCCGAACTCTACTCTACACAACGCCTTGTTGAAGAGGGCGAAAAGAGAGGTCATAAAATTGAAATTATTGACCCCTTAAAATGCGATATTATTATAGAAAAGGAAAAACCAACCATCTATTATAAGGATCGTTACTTAGATTATGTTGATGCGATTATTCCTAGAATTGGAGCCTCTATTACCTTTTATGGTTGTGCTGTTGTAAGACAGTTTGAAGAAATGGGCGTTTTTACCATTGCTCCTTCTGATGCTATTACACGTTCTCGAGATAAACTAAGAAGCTTACAACGCTTAAGTAAAGCTGGAATTGGCATGCCTAAAACGGTATTTACCAATTATTCTAGAGATGTAGAGGAAGTTATTAATTATGTAGGAGGTACACCTGTAATTATAAAATTACTTGAAGGCACCCAAGGTCTTGGTGTGGTTTTAGCCGAAACAAAAAATGCAGCAGAATCTGTTTTAGAAGCCTTTAATGGCTTACAAGCGAGGGTTATTGTTCAAGAGTTTATAAAAGAAGCCAAAGGTGCAGATTTAAGAGCATTAGTTGTAGATGGCCAAGTAGTTGGTGCCATGAAACGCCAAGGTAAAGAAGGAGAGTTTAGATCTAATTTACATCGCGGTGGCTCTGCTAATATTATAAAATTAGATGATGATGAACTAAAATTAGCAATGAAAGCTGCTAAGGTTCTAAAACTACCTGTTTGTGGTGTAGACATGCTACAATCTTCGCGTGGCCCATTATTATTAGAGGTAAATTCAACACCTGGATTAGAAGGTATTGAAGCAGCAACACAAAGAAATATAGCAAAAGCCATTATTACTTTTATAGAACGAAACAGAAGATAAACAGATGCCAAAAGATATTTTAAATATTTTAGGAGTTGAAGTCGCTCCTGGTAAAAGTACTACTGTAACTTTTGAAGTTGCAAAATTACACACCAGAAATACTTTGGCTGTTCCTATTATAATTGAACGCTCCAAGCAGCCTGGCCCAACCGTATTAATGACTGCTGGTATTCATGGAGATGAAGTCAATGGTGTAGAAATTGTAAGACAAATTATAGCAAAAGGCATAAACAAACCCAAAATTGGTACAACAATCTGCGTGCCTGTAATAAATGTATTTGGCTTTTTAAATATGGACCGCCTTTTTCCTGATGGTCGTGATTTAAATCGTGTTTTCCCCGGAAATCCTAAAGGTTCTTTAGCAAGTAGAGTGGCTAATTTTGTAATGACAGAATTGGTACCACATGTTGATTTTGCTATGGATTTTCACACTGGAGGATCAGACCGATTTAATGCGGCTCAAATTAGAATAGTAAAAGACAATCCAAAACTTACAGAACTTGCACATGTTTTTGGTGCTCCTTTTATTTATTATTCGCAAAATCTAAATAAATCCTTTAGAAATGCTTGCGATAAAGCAGGCATACCTATGCTACTGTTTGAAGGAGGAAAATCTTTCAATATCCATAATACTATTACCAACACAGGTGTTAATGGAGCCAAACGCGTATTACATCACTTAGGAATGCTAAGAAGTAAATATAAAGTATCACAACCTAAGGTAGACGCTGTCGTAATTAAAGATAGCAAATGGCTAAGAGCTAAATACTCTGGAATGTTTAAAGCCACAGTAAACATAAATGCCTTTGTAAACAAAGGGCAGGTTTTAGGTAATATTACAGATCCTTATGGCAGTTTTAATTACTTTGTAAAATCACCAAATGCAGGTTATATTTTTAATGTAAATGAATCTCCTATTATATATCAAGGTGATGCTATTTTCCATATTTCTACCGAAATTGAAGACTAATGAAAAAGCCTTTATTAAGAAAAAAATATAAAGAGTTACGCCAACAGCTATCTAACACTGAAATTGACAATTTTAGCTTGGCCATTGCTAATCAATTATTAACACTAGATATTTGGAATAAATCCTTTTATCATATTTTCTTAACTATTGCAGAACAAAAAGAAATTGATACCGATTTTATCCTAAATATTTTAGCAGGAAAAGACAAACACATTGTGATTTCTAAAAGTAACTTTGAAGATTACAGCATGTCACATGTTCTGCTAACGGATAGTACAACCATTAAAAAAAACAGTTATAACATTCCTGAACCTGTAGATGGTATTGAAATTCAATCTTCACAATTAGAAGTGGTATTTATTCCGCTTTTAGCTTTTGATAAATTAGGTCACAGAATTGGCTACGGAAAAGGATTTTACGATCGATTTTTAGCAGATTGTAAGCCTGAAACTTTAAAAATAGGACTGTCTTTTTTTGAAGCCGAAGTTGAAACTATTGAAGCTTCCGAAGATGATATTAAGTTAGATTATTGTGTGACTCCGAATCAGGTGTTTCAATTTTAGAAGACTCATCAAAGGCTTTTTTATTAAACACAATTAAAATGCCAATTCCTGTACTTATGGCCATATCAGCCACATTAAAAACAGGATCAAAAAACGAAAAGTATTTTCCACCTATTAACGGCAAATTATCTGGCAGTACACCGCTCCAAATTGGAAAATGAAGCATATCTACAACATTTCCATGAAACACCTTAGCGTACCCGCCTTCTTCTGGTAAAAATGAAGCCACTTGCATTACACTATCATTAAACAAAACACCATAGAATACTGAATCTATAATATTACCTAAAGCACCTGCAAATATTATAGAAATCGCAAATATCAAAGTTTTAGATCTCTTCTTTTTCGTTACATCTATAAGCCAAAATGCAATACCAGTTACGGCAACAATTCTAAATAAGGTTAAAACTAATTTTGCAGTTTCATCTGAAATAAAACTCACAAAATCGCTCAATTTTGTACCCCAAGCCATGCCGTCATTTTCTATAAAAGCAATTTTAAACCATGAAAACACAGTAATATCTTCTCCCAATTGGAAATGTGTTTTTATATACACTTTACTAATTTGATCAATCAGCAGAATTACAACAATAACAAATGTGGCTTTCTTTAAAGACATAATTTTTCCCACAAAAGCGAGAATCTATTTTAAGTTAAATAATAGTATTAAAACAAAAATAACCGATTATTCCTGTTTGGCAACCTTAATATTGCCATTTATAGACGTCAATTTCCAATATGTCCTTACACTTTTAAATTGATCTAAAACAACGCTTCCATGATTAGAACTGGCCTCAATTTTTGCGTGTTTCGTCTCAACATTAATATCTCCATCTAAAGTGTTTATAGTTGCTGTTTCTGCTTCACCAACAACACGGCATTGCCCTTGTAACAATTCAACATATAATGATTTAAAATCACCTTTTAAATCTACCGAGCCAATATCACTAAGGATTGTTAATATAAGCTGCTCTGGAATTTCTAGACGTAACGTTGCCGCTATAACCTTGTGCGCATTTCGCTTATCATCTGGAATTTCAAATAACGACAAATGTTCTAAACCTAAATTAAGCACATGATTTTCTTCCTCAATAACAACTTGAAAATCATTCTGATACTCACCATCTAACATAGATGTTACTGTAATTTTATCGGTTTTTGAAGTGGAAACAGAAATATTAAAAATTTGATTTCCATTAATAGCTATCGTTTTAATAGACGTTGCCGACAACTGTTTTTGTAATGTATTCTGAGACCGAATGCTTAAAAAGCTAAACAGAAAAACAATACAGATTATATACCTCAAAGACTTTAAAAGAAAAAGCCTCGTAATACAATTACAAGGCTTTATGATTTTGTTTTTATTCAAAATAGAATCTCAATATAATGAGATTCCTGCTGTCGCAGGAATGTTACTGCATATTCTTTGCTTCAATACTCAACGTTGCATGAGGTACTAATTTTAAACGCTCTTTGTTTATTAGTTTTCCTGTTACACGACAGACACCATAGGTTTTGTTTTCAATACGAATTAACGCATTTTTCAAATCTCTGATAAACTTTTCTTGACGAATAGCTAAGGCAGAGTTCGCTTCTTTACTCATCGTTGCACTACCTTCTTCAAATGCTTTAAAAGTAGGAGACGTATCATCTGTACCATTGTCATGGTCATTCATATACGCACTTTTTATCAACTCTAAATCGTGCTCTGCTTTTTTAATTTTATCTTGAACTATTGCTCTAAATTCTTCTAAATCTTTATCCGAATATCTGTTTTTGGTTTCTGTTGACATATTTTTTTAATGTTTTTTAATAAACAATCTGATATTTACTTCATCAAAAGCAATTTCTATACCATTGTCTACTTGGTCTATAATTTTTAAATCTTCAGTCAATGTTTCTGATTTAATGTACGCTTCATTTGAAGAAACTGCTTCTACGACATGTGCGTCGCTTTGAAGTTGTACATCAATTCTGTCTGTAACCTCAAATCCTGAATCTTTTCGTAAATTTTGAATACGATTTACAAGCTCTCTTGCAATACCTTCTTTACGTAAATCTTCACTAATAGTAACATCTAAAGCCACTGTTAAAGCACCTTCATTAGCGACTAACCATCCTTCAATATCTTGCGAGGTAATTTCTACATCTTCTAGCCCTAAATTAATCATTTTTCCGTTAATTTCAACATCAAAATTACCATTTTGCTCGATTTTTTTAATATCATCCGAACTAAATGCATTTACGGCACCTGCAATCAACTTCATGTCCTTACCAAACTTAGGTCCTAAGGCCTTAAAATTTGGTTTAATCTGTTTTACTAATATATCTGAAGCATCTTCTAATAGTTCAACTTCTTTAATATTTACCTCATGTTTTATTAAGTCGGCTACAGCTTCAATTTCTTCCTTCTGTTCTTTATTGTCAATAGGAATCATAATTTTTTGAAGTGGTTGGCGTACCTTAATTTTCTCTTTAGCTCGTAACGACAAGACTAATGAACAGATCGTTTGAGCGCTCTCCATTTTTCGCTCTAAAACGTTATCTATTACACTTTCATTTACCTTTGGAAAATCTGCTAAATGCACACTTTCAAAAGCTTCTTTTTTAGTCACAGCATTCAAGTCTAAATACAAACGGTCCATAAAGAAAGGTGCAATTGGTGCGCCTAACTTTGCAATGGTTTCCATACACGTGTATAATGTTTGATATGCCGAAATTTTATCGGTTTGGTAATCGCCTTTCCAGAAACGTCTTCTGCTTAAACGCACATACCAGTTACTTAAATAATCTTGTGTAAAGTCTGAAATTGCTCGCGCAGCCTTTGTTGGTTCGTATGCCGCGTAATAGGCATCTACTTTCTGAATTAATGAATTTAATTCTGAAAGAATCCAACGGTCAATTTCTGGACGTTCTTCTAAAGGAATATCCGCTTCACTATAACTAAACCCATCAATATTGGTATAAAGGGTGAAGAATGAATATGTATTATAAAGTGTTCCGAAGAATTTTCTACTCACCTCAGCAATACCTTCGCTATCAAATTTTAAGTTATCCCAAGGATTAGCGTTGCTTATCATATACCAACGTGTGGCATCTGCACCATATTTAGATAAGGTTTCAAAAGGATCTACGGCGTTACCTAAACGCTTAGACATTTTTTGACCGTTTTTATCTAAAACCAAGCCGTTAGACACAACATTTTTGTAAGCCACAGAATCAAAAACCATAGTTCCAATAGCATGTAAGGTATAAAACCATCCACGTGTTTGGTCTACTCCTTCAGCAATAAAATCTGCAGGAAAGGCTTCGTTATTATCAATTAAGTTTTTGTTTTCAAATGGATAATGCCATTGCGCATAAGGCATAGACCCTGAATCGAACCACACATCTATTAAATCGCTTTCACGTTTCATGGGTTGACCAGATGCTGAAACTAAGACGATTTTATCCACTACGTTTTTGTGTAAATCGATCGTTTCGTAGTTGGCTTCAGACATGTTACCAACTTCAAATTCTGCAAAAATATCTTCAGACATCACGCCTGCTTCAACAGCTTTTGCCATTTCCACTTTTAATTCAGCAACAGAACCAATACAAATTTGTTCTTTTCCATCCTCTGTTCTCCAGATTGGTAATGGAATACCCCAAAAACGAGATCTAGATAAATTCCAGTCGTTTGCATTAGCTAACCAATTTCCAAAACGTCCTTCGCCTGTTGATTTTGGTTTCCAGTTAATTGAAGTGTTTAACTCGTGCATTCTCCCTTTAACATCAGTGATTTTAATAAACCAAGAATCTAATGGATAATATAAAATTGGTTTATCCGTTCTCCAACAATTTGGGTAACTGTGCTTATATTTTTCAACCTTAAAGGCCTTATTTTCTGTTTTTAATTTAATGGCAAGCTCAACATCTATAGAACGTTCTGGCGCTTCACCATCCTCATAATATTCGTTCTTCACATATTTACCTGCAAATTCGCCCATTTCTGGTCTAAACTTACCTTGTAAATCTACCAATGGCACTAAATTACCATTCTCATCTTTAACTAATAATGGTGGAATTTCTGGTGTGGCTTGTTTGGCAACCATAGCATCATCTGCTCCAAAGGTTGGTGCCGTGTGTACAATTCCTGTTCCATCTTCAATGGTTACAAAATCTCCAGAAATGACTCTGAAAGCATTTTCAGGATTATCGTTTGGCAAAGCGTATGGTAATAACTGTTCGTAAGTAATACCTACTAAATCTTTTCCAACGAATTCTTTAACGACGTAATAAGGGATTTTTTTATCTCCTTCTTTGTACGCAATTAATTCTGGTTTGGTTTCAACACGTTTAAATTTACCATCAAATTGCTTGTTGACTAAATTCTTAGCCAATACCACATTCATAGGTTTAAAGGTGTATTGATTATAGGTTTCTACTAAAACATAATCAATCTTTGGCCCAACCGTTAGTGCGGTATTACTCGGTAATGTCCAAGGCGTTGTGGTCCAAGCTAAGAAGAAAATATCTCCTTCATCTTGAAGAAAATCTGGCAATGAATCTGCGTTAGCTTTAAACTGAGCTACAACTGTTGTATCTGTAACATCTTGATACGTTCCTGGTTGGTTAAGCTCATGCGAACTTAAACCAGTACCTGCCTTAGGCGAATACGGTTGAATAGTATAGCCTTTATATATTAAGTCTTTTTCGTAAATCTGTTTTAACAACCACCATACACTCTCCATGTATTTAGACTTGTAAGTAATATAGGGATCGTCCATATCTACCCAATAGCCCATTTTTTGCGTAAGATCATTCCAGATATCTGTATAACGCATGACTGCTTTTTTACAAGCTTCGTTATATTCTTCTACGGTAATTTTTTTACCAATATCTTCTTTGGTAATACCCAATTCCTTTTCTACACCAAGTTCTACAGGTAAACCGTGCGTATCCCAACCTGCTTTACGTTTTACTTGAAAACCTTTCATGGTTTTGTAGCGTGGAAAAATATCTTTAATCGCACGTGCTAAAACATGGTGTACACCAGGTAAACCGTTTGCCGAAGGTGGCCCTTCAAAAAACACAAAAGGAGGTTTTCCTTCACTTGTAGTTACACTTTTATCGAAGATATTATTAGCTTCCCAATAGTTACCGATTTCATCTGCAACGTTTGGCAAGTTAAGTCCTTTGTATTCAGGGAACTTTGTGCTCATTATTCTGTTTTCTTATAAGTCTGCGAAATTACAGAATTTTGAGGGAAAAATTAAAAGTTTTATAAGCTATGTCCCTAAAGCTTATTTTTCACTTTTATAACTTAAATTTTTACTAAATGGCAACAGGCTTTATACTCCTTAAAAAAAATAGGTCTTGCTAAATATTAACAAGACCTATTCAATTTAGTTGACTAGAATTTTCTTTGTTAAAATTCCGTCTTTCGTAGTTATTTTAATAACATAACTCCCAGTACTAACTCCGGTTAATTGATACTCATTATATGAGCCATCAAAATAGTTCTCTATACTGTAAACCGATTGTCCTAACATATTATAAACCTCTAAGGTTTTTATTTCAACATGAGTAGGATTTAAGACTACTATTTTATTTCTACTTGAAGTGTAGTAAAATTTGAGTGACGAAATGGTATTATCTACCTGAGAAAGTGTTTGAGAGCTATCTCTAAAAACAATTTCTAATCTATTGTCGTATTTACCAGCTTCTGAAGAAAATTCAAAAGGCAATTCATTTCTCAAATTAAAATAGTCTCCAGTAAGATTATCTTTTACGTAAATGTCTTGGTCTTCAGGAATATTTTCTGTTTCTGTAACCTTTAAAGTATAATTAAAATTTCCTGAAGCTTTTAAACTTAACGGAATTGTTTTATCATCAGTTATGGGAGCATAAGCCTGAATAGTCATGAGATCGTCATTTAAAATTAAATTTAAATCGTCATTATTTTCATCAACGTTTACGGCTTCATAACCATAATCGTAGTCATCTGATGTATTTTCGCTAAATCCTAAAAGCAGCTCTCTTTTGGTTAAAGGACCATCAACAGAATTAAATTCTAAACGAATTTTTTGCATTAAACTTTCTTCTGTATCTGTATCGTCTTCAATAGTGTCATTGGTTGAATTAGCGCTTCTAAAAAACACACTTCCATTATTATACGAGCCGTTAGCATCATCTTCCTTAACAAACACTCTTTGGCTGTTTTGAAAAATCACATTACCATCACCAACAACCTCTACCATAAAACCTTGTCCAACGGGCAAGTATCTTGTCTGCATCTTAGTCCCTAATTGCTCTCCATTTGTTTCTCCATAGATATCAACAAACTGGTAAGCTCTTGTAGATCCTGTTTTAGTGACTTGTGCATAGCCTCCATTATATTCATTTAAATAATGTGAAGAACCACTCCATTGTTGCCAAAGAAATAATGATCCACTAATTATCCCTTGATTGTCATCAATAAATTTATGTATATCTATAGCAGATGGGTACGGATTTCCTAGTAAGTAATCGGTTTTTGAAGTCGCAGGAACAGAACCATTACCACCTTTATCTAATACATCTATAAGAATAGTACCATTATTAGGTTTACCTTCAAACAGGTATTGTTGTTCTGCTTCTGAAATACCTGTTCCTTTCTGCGTATAACCAACTCCTGGACTTAGACTAGAATTTTCATCTAAGGATTCATAGTCATAGTAAGTGACTCCATTTTTGTATGTATAGAGCCAAGATCTGCTTATTTTGCCTGTTTCATCATATTGATTTGTAAATGCAAAATTATTACCATCCTGATCTTTGAGCAGCCCTAAATTATACGTTGAATTATTAACATTGTTAGCGCTACTATTATTATCTATAAAAGGGGTGTTTTTAGGAACTCCTACAGGTGAAGACCAATAGTTATACCAATATTTATTTGCCGTTCCTTCTTGACGTCTTAAAATTTTACCACTTACAGACGTCACTAAATCACTATACTCGTTTTGAATAAGTTGAGAATCTTCTTTTAAATCTAATGTTCCCTTGAGTTCTAGATACCAATTATTAAAAATCGCATTATCATTTTTAACTGTAAGCGTTCTATGGGTATCTATAAAAAGACCTAAACTTTTATGGGAATTTGTTGTAGTTATATCATGTTTTATTTTAACAATAGACCAATCTCTGGCACCTAAATCTGCTGTAATATCCCATACATTACCATATAACCACGAATTAGAATGAGACCAATCTCCATCTGCACCAGTAATGTAAGGCATTGGTGCTGTTTGTTCTTTAACAGAAGTTATATTATGTATTTTTAAGGTATGTCCATAATTTGATTCATCAGCTATTTCTGATTTTAAAATATTAGACATAGGATAATATGCTTGTAGCTTATCCCAAGATACTTGTTGTAAAGATTTTAGATCTTCAATGTTTTTAGGTATAATTTTCCCTCTAACAGCACCACCATTATCTTCAATTTCTTGATATACCATTTGCTGTATTTGCTGAGTAGTCAAAGCATCTTGAAAAATTCTAACCTCATCGATACTCCCCTTAAAATGAGCAGAACCAGAAACACTTGTGTTAGTTGGATAACGTCCTATTGTAAATGGTCTTGTAGCATATACGTGAGAGCTACCGTTATAATTTTTGGTAAGCAATTCTGAATTTAGATCAGGGTCTATAACCGTATTTAATAATTCTCCATTAAGATAAACTTTTAATGAGTTTGTTACGGAGTCAAAAACACCAGCAACATGATACCATACACCATTCTCTATTTGCCTATTGTCTGAAGGTAGTGGTTGTACACTAATATTACTGCTAGGATAATTACTTGAAGCTGTGACTTGGTCTTGAGTAATAACAACAAAAGATGGTTTTCTTCCTTTGGTTATGTATAGCCTCATATTTTCCTGACCTGCAATACTATAATTGGTATTTAGATTTCCAGCAGAGTTAGCTTCAATTTTCACCCAAGCCATTACAGTTCCTTCTGTCCAATCTGTTATAAAAGGATTGGTGTCTAAATAATCGTCTACACCATCAAAATTAAGGGTTCCTGAAGAAAAATAAATATCAATATGATCTCTATAATCTAAGTCGCCACCTAAAGCCAAATCATTATCTGTATCGGGTAAAATTGATGTAGCAGGATTGTTAATTTCATCATTAACATCTAGTGAATCAGCTGTAACACTACCTTCAAAATTATCATCTAATCCATCTAAATCTGCATCACTACCAGAGACCACATTTAGCATTCCGTTTTCTTCAATATCTAATTTGCCATCATTATCACTATCTAAATCAAGAAAATCATATATACCATCACCATCTGTATCTACAGGAACAAGACCTGTATTATAAACATCATCAATACCATCTCCGTTAGTATCCAAAATAGCATCAGCCATACCACTAGGTTCAATATATCCAAATGTTGACTGTGCCTCAATATTATCAGGAATACCATCGTTATCTGAATCAATATCTAGATGATTTGGAATACCGTCTCCATCGGCATCTAAATTGGCACAAACTCCATGTGTATTTAAGGTACAAAAATCCGAATCTTTATAATTAGGAACACCATCACCATCAGCATCCAATGATGGGTTTATGTTATTACTTTCTACTAAATCACTGATACCATCGTTATCATCATCAAGATCTACCGTATCAATTATACCATCATTATCCGAATCGGGAGCTGGCGGTGTAAACGCTCCACCAATATTAATGACATAATCTTCTACTTCTCCGTTAGAATAATTGTAATTACAAGCCGTAAAGTTTGTTCCGCTACCACCTCTAACACCAATACGTACTTTAGAAAGTGCTTCATCCGCATTGCTTGGCAAGGTTAAACTAATAGGAACCTCAACAACTTTAATTCCGCCTACGTTATTAGTATCTTGAAACGGAAATAAAAATCGTTCTCCAGAATCGTCAAAATCATCATCTAAACTCTCATTGAGATTAATCCATATAGCAATGGTGTTTTTAGACGTGTTCCAACCGTTTAGAGTTACGCTAATGGTTCCTGTAAGCGGCTGACCAATTGGGATGTTTTCTGATGAAAAATCAGAATAATTAGTAAAATCTCCTGTTGCGCCTGTACTACTATTATTAATCCCAGCAAAAGAAACGTTAGAAATAAAAAGTGTACTGTAGGATTGAACATTTATGGTTTCACAGAAGTTAGGTTCTACATCTCCAGGGACATTGTCTGATATGATATTAACCATATAATCCTCAACTTCGCCTGTTTTATAATTATATTCACACGCCGTAAAATTGGAGTTACTTACGTTGATTAGACCAACGCGCATTCTTGCAAGACCCGCTTGAGCTGTTGAAGGAATAGGAATGCTTATAGGAACTTGGACCTCTTTTTCTCCATTAACATTGCTGGTATCTTTAAATGTAAATAAAAATTGCTCACCAGGATCGTCAAAATCATCATCTATTTCATTGAAATTGAACCATACTGCAATAGTGTGCTTTTGCGTATTCCACCCATCCATAGTAACGGTAATATTACCATTTATAGTTTCGCCAGCAATAACATCTGTTGGTGAAACATCTGAATAAAAAGTATACGCACCTATAGCTCCATTACTTTCATTTTGAATATCTCCTAATTCTACTTTAGAGATATGAAACGTCCAATTGTAACCTCCATTAATATGGGCAGGCTCACAATATTGAGCATTTAATTTTGTTAAAAAAAAGAGCACAAAAAAAGGCAATACTAATACACCACGAGAAGGGGTAATGCTATTTGTTTTCATAAGTAGGTTAAAAAATGTATTATATTTTACTATAAGATTTGAGGGAGATAATCTTATTTATGTACAAAGGTTAAAATTACATTTGTTTGGATTAAAAAATCAGATGATGTGTTAATAAAATCCGATGAAAAGCAATATTACGTACTATATTTTATTTCCGCAAGTAAAAAGTTTAAAACATTCAAATTAAAAATGATTATACAAAATGAATTAAACAACATTTTAGGATAGATAATTTACCTTGATCCATTTTTGGGTTAAATTCATGATTATGGTATTCTATATATCTAAAAATGAACGCATAGCTTTTCAACTTCTAATATTAGAAGAATTAAAGATCTCTTTTTATCATTATTTATTTTAAGCTATTATTAAGACTTCATTTTTCAAAGGGTTTAGTTATACCAAAAAGCCAACTAAATCTTCAATCTTAGAAATCAATTGAATTTTAATTACCGTATTTTTTAAAGCTATTTTATTGTATTTAGACACAAAAATTGTTGAAAAGCCTAATTTTTCTGCTTCAAGAATACGTTGTTCTACACGTTGCACAGGTCTAATTTCACCAGACAAACCAACTTCTGCTGCAAAGCAAAAATCACTTTCTAAAGCAACATCTTCATTTGAAGATAATATGGCTGCAACAACAGCCAAATCTATAGCAGGATCATCAACAGTAATACCACCTGTAATATTTAAAAACACATCTTTTGCCCCTAACCGGAAACCGGCTCGTTTTTCTAAAACAGCCAATAACATGTTTAATCGTTTTGCATTAAAACCTGTAGCTGAACGCTGTGGTGTTCCGTAAACAGCAGTACTAACCAAAGCTTGCACTTCTATCATTAATGGTCTTAACCCTTCAAGAGTTGCAGCAACAGCATTTCCAGACAATTCACCATCCTTTTCAGAAATAAGTATTTCTGATGGATTAGATACTTCTCGCAATCCTGAGCCTTGCATTTCATATATTCCCAATTCGTTGGTTGAACCAAATCGGTTTTTATTTGCTCTAAGAATTCTAAATACGTGATTTCGGTCGCCTTCAAATTGTAAAACGGTATCAACCATATGCTCTAAAATTTTTGGCCCTGCAATATGTCCATCTTTAGTGATATGTCCAATTAGCAAAACAGGTGTTGCTGTTTCCTTAGCAAACTTTATCAATTCGGTTGTGCATTCCTTTATTTGAGAAATACTCCCAGCCGAAGATTCTATATAATCACTATATAAGGTTTGAATGGAATCGATAACCACAATATCCGGCTCTAATGCTTCAATTTGTTTAAAGATATTTTGGGTTTTCGTTTCAGTAAGAATATAGCAGTTATTGCTATTAGGATTAATACGTTCTGCACGCATTTTTATTTGTTTTTGGCTTTCTTCACCAGAAACATATAAAGTTTTGTAGTGTAGTTTTAAGGCTATTTGTAGTAAAAGTGTACTTTTTCCTATTCCTGGCTCTCCTCCTAAAAGTGTTAACGACCCATTAACCATTCCTCCTCCAAGTACACGATTAAATTCTGCATCTTGCATGTCTAAACGCGCTTCCTGAGAAGTATCAATTTCATTAATTAACAATGGTTTTGAGGCTCGTTTTGACGTAGCACTTGGGGTTTTCCAATCGCTTTTTTCTGGTTTCTGAATGACTTCTTCTGCAATGGTATTCCACTCCTTACAAGACGTACATTGACCTTGCCATTTAGCGTATTGACTACCACAATTCTGACAAAAAAAAGTTGTTTTTACTTTAGCCATATTAATGCTCCGTGAAATCGGAAATTTCTTTAGTTATAAACATGACAAAATTAAGACAATTTTAGTTGATGTCTTTAAACCAACTCATAATCGCTAAAACCTTTAATGCCACTAATTTTGAAGACAAATCTGAAAATAAAAATGCCTTTGCTTTTATATATAATGCTTCAAAAAAATAATCGGTAGATATGTATTTTTTATTTCTCTTCATTATCATCCTCTACTTTTAATTCTTCTAACTCTTCATCTTCAACATCTACTAAGGCAACAGTAAGTTCCTCAATTTTTAAGGCGATATAATCTTTGTTAATATTGGTAGCATCATCTAGTATTAATGCCGATTCGTAGAGTTTCTTTGCTTTCTTTATTTTTCCAAGCATTTCTGTAGAATGAGCAATATAATAAGTACCTAATAGTGTCTCAGGAAATAGCTTATTGGCCAGCTTTCCTAATTTACCTAACGATTTATAGTCTTCGCGTTGTTCCGCTACTTTTGCTACTTTCTCTAATTCTGCTTCACTAATCTCTTTTTCAATACCAAATAAACGGTCTATCCTATTATATCGATCTATTAAATATTGATCTAAGGTACCTTCGTATGGT
This sequence comes from Winogradskyella damuponensis, assembly GCF_039538385.1. Taxonomy (NCBI): domain Bacteria; kingdom Pseudomonadati; phylum Bacteroidota; class Flavobacteriia; order Flavobacteriales; family Flavobacteriaceae; genus Winogradskyella; species Winogradskyella damuponensis. The sequence goes on from NZ_BAABCB010000030.1 coordinate 339,068, forward strand.
AATACTTTTTCTTCAAGTTCTTTTTCTCGTAATGGATTATAGATATCAAAAATTTTATCAAATGACCTAGAAATGGCTCCTGTAACTAAAGTGTAATGTGTATCACTTTCAAAATCATCAAAATAATAAGTTAAGTGCTTGTTTGATACTTCTTTTATTTTTGAATCTGTAAATAGGATACTCTCACGAATTTCTGGAATATCTTTTTCTGACGTTGCTAAATAATAAAAGATATCGTCTTTAAAAAGTTCTAAGCGTTTTGAAATAAAATTATTTAATGAGCCAACAAAATCTGGACTAATACAAACATAGGCCTGAAATGCTAGTTCTTCTTTAAAGATATAGGAATTAATAAAATTCCCCATACGATCATGGCCAACAGCTACTCTAAACTTACTTGTATTGTATTGCTTATCTATGTAGGGCAATAGTTCCTCTGAGACAAATTCATGGAATCTAAGACCCGATTCTGTTGGTAAACCTGTTAACGGATCGTAATAGGCATCGTAAAAACGATCTTCACCTTGCATAATACCAACAACTATTGAACTTGGCATATCATCAAAGTAAGTTTGAAAATCAACTTGACCTGCAACAGGTTCAAACAGATAATCTCCATCAAAAACAATAATCACAGGATATTTTACATCTGCTTTAGGATCGTAATCTTTTGGTAATTTAATTTTTAACTTACGCTCAGAATTTAGGCGCGATGAGGATATCTCTTTATAAGATACTTGCGCAAATGAAAACGCGTAGATTAGACAAGTAAGAACAACTAAGGTAGTTTTTCTCATAATAAAGTAGGTTTAGATTTGGGACTCCAAACATACTAAATTATCGTTAAGTTGTCAATTTTTTTCGATGAAATACACCTAATCGTTTAATGCTTCTTCTGCATCATACATTTTTTCGAGTATAATTTCTTTGTCTATAAACTGTGAAGGCTGTAAAAGCAAGCCCGATTTATATTGCAACAAAGCTTTTTTAAAGTTGCCTTCTTTTTCATAATACATACCCAAATAATAGGCACCTAACATAGAATCCGGGAATTTTTTCTTAACTAATTTGGCTAATTTTTCTAAAGAATCGATATCATCTTTTTTGTTACTAGCAGCTGCGATTGCTCTGATATCGTTTTCAATTAATTCTTTTTCAAATCCATAGAAATGCTCAATATCTTCGTATTTTTTAATCAAATAATCGTAAGGTGAGCCTTCAAAAGGGATTAGCTTTTCTTTATATTCCTTAGCATTAATAGGTTTAAAAAGTCCAAAAATCTCATTCAATGCTTTAGGAATTCCTCTCCCTACTAACGCATAATGGTTGGCATCTTTAAAATCATCAAATTTATAAAGTAGCTTTTCATTTTGTATTGCAGAAATAAGAGAATCTGCCTTTAATGTTGAGGCTCTTAATGCTTTTATATCAGCATCTGCAGTTGCCATATAATAAAACGTTTGCTCTGTTAATATAGATAAGCGCTGTTGCAATCTACTAATCATTTCTGGAGCAAACTCTGGACTAAATGCAATATAAGCTCTAAAAATAGGTTCATCCTTAAAGAGGTAATAATTGATAAAATTAGCACTTAGATCGTGCCCAAAAATGATTCTAAAATTTGATGCCTTATAATTTTTTTCTATATAAGGTAATAATTCGGCCACTATAAATTCATAAAACTGTGCTCCAGAATCTTTTGGAAAATAATTCTCATCATCATAGAATAAATCTTCTGGTCTAGTATCTGCTTGATTAATACCAACAACTATACAATCTGGAATATCCTCCCAATAGGACTGATAATCTATATTACCAGCAACGGGTTCAAATAAATAATCGCCATCTAAAACTACAATTAAAGGGTAAGTCCGTTTTTCATCTGGATTATAATTTCTTGGTAATTGAATTTTTAATTCACGCGTTGCACCAAGTCTTTCTGAATCTATTGTTTTATAAATCGCTTGAGATTGAAGATTACATACGACAAAAAAAGTGAGGACAAGTGTGTAAAAATTCTTCATAATTATAAGGACTAAAAATTTAAAGCAAGGTAAAAAATATTTCTATACTGTTGTTTTCTTTCTATTGAAAATAGGCAAGTATAATAATGACAAACCTCCTAAAACAACAATAACTAATGTTTGGGTAGACCACATTATCCAGCCAAAAGCTCTACTTGGATCATCTGCCATACCAAATAACGAAAAGGCAATAACTACAGCTTCTGGAAACGAACCAATGCCTCCATTTGTGGCTGCAATACTAAAACTAGCGAGTATAAATCCAATAAGAATAGCTACAATTGGTATGTTTTGCAACTCTGGTAATGCAAATGTGGTAACGTAAAACATAAGCACATACATTAGCCAAATAAAAAACGTATGACCTATAAAAGCCCATTTCTTTTTCATTTTAAAAATACTAAAAGCACCTTCTATAAGACCCGAAACAAATCCCTTTACTTTTAAAGCAAATTTAGACCTACTCTTCTTTACAAATAGCAATACTAACAGTACTCCTAGTAGCAATACAGCAATACCTAGTATTAATGAGGAAGGATTAAATTTTTGGGCAAAAAAATCATAAATAAATTCAAACTCTAAAAAAAAAGCGATGGCAACTATTGAAAGTAACATGATAGTATCAGCCACACGCTCTGCAACAATTGTCCCAAATCCTTTATCAAAAGGAATCCCTTCATAATTGGTTAAAATTGAAGCTCTAGCTATTTCTCCGGCTCTTGGAATGGTAAAATTTATAAGATACGCAGAATAAACTGCCATAATGCTATTGCCAAAATTAGGTTTAAACCCCAAAGGCTCTACCATATAAATCCAACGATAAGCTCTAGACACATGGCTAAGAATTCCCATAACAACACCAAGAACAATCCAACTATAATTAGCGTCCTTGAAATACTGTATTAAAATAGGAATCGAAATTTTAGATAAAGAATACCACACTAAACCCACTCCTAAGAGTAAGGGTAATACAACTTTTAGGATAGATTTTGGCTTACTCACCTACTTATTTTAGAAGATTTGTAGCTTCATCTGGGAAGACCAAACAAGGCTTAAATACTTTAGCGTCTTCAATATCCATAAACGCATATGTAATAAGAATTAAGGTGTCGCCAACAGCAACTTTACGTGCTGCAGCACCGTTTAGAGTAATTTCTCCACTTTTTCTAGGACCAGGAATACAATAGGTTTCTAAGCGCTCACCATTGTCATTATTAACAATTTGAACTTTTTCTCCTTGTATAATATTTGCCGCATCCATTAAATCTTCATCAATAGTAATACTACCAATATAATTTAGTGCCGCTCCCGTAACCTTTACACGGTGAATTTTTGATTTTACAACTTGTATTTGCATATTACAAAGATAATTAATTTAATGCGATATTATCTATAAGTCTGATATCACCTGCATATACTGCTATAAACGCCCTATATGACTTTTTTGTTGACTTTCTTTTTACTGGTTTTAAGGTTGTTATATCTGCAATAATAAAATACTCTAATTCTAAAAGCGATTGTTTTTCAAATTGCATATAAACCCATTCCGTTACTTCTTTAGCACTTTTTGTGCCAAACTTTGCTTTGGCAGCTTCTAATGTTTTATATATAAAAGGAGCAATTTCCCTATGTTCTGGTGTTAGTCTCGCATTTCTAGAACTCATTGCCAAACCGTCTTTTGCCCTATGAATTGGACAACCAACGATAGTTACAGGTATGTGGTGTAACTCAACTAATTTTCTAATAATTTGTAATTGCTGAAAATCTTTCTCACCAAAATAAGCAAAATCCGGTTTTACAATCTCAAATAAACGCTTAACAATAGTACCAACACCATCAAAATGACCTTGCCTAAAAGCACCTTCCATTTTATGTTCTAACCCATCATAAAAAAAAGATTCCGATGCTATATTATCATCATATATATCTTCAACACTTGGTGCATAAGTAATTATTTTATGATTACTAACGGTTTTCAACAACGCAATATCTGCGTCTAAGGTTCTTGGGTATTTAACCAAGTCATCCTTATTATCAAACTGAGTAGGGTTTACAAAGATACTAACAACAACGAGGTCGTTTTCACTCAATCCTTTATTTACCAATGACAAATGCCCTTTATGCAAAGCTCCCATTGTTGGCACAAACCCAATTGAGCTTCCTTTTGCTTTTAAAGCACTTATGTAATTTGATAATTCGGTTTTATTCTGAAAGTTTTTCAATGTCGTAACAAAAATTTAACGCATGCAAACATAATATAATACTAGCAATCTGCACAAATTTTTGTAATTTTGCATGTTTTTTACTATTAATTTCAAAAGCAGCAGATTTATGAAAGATAAACGAATATTGTATGTGTCCTCGGAAGTTGTTCCATATTTACCAGAAACTGAAATCTCTTCAATGTCATTTGAAGCACCACGAATGGTAAACAAACAAGGAGGTCAAATACGAATATTTATGCCTCGCTTCGGAAATATTAATGAAAGGAGACACCAATTACATGAGGTTATCAGACTCTCTGGTATCAACCTAGTAATTAATGATTTAGACATGCCTTTAATTATAAAAGTAGCATCAATACCTAAAGAACGTATTCAGGTCTACTTTATAGATAATGAAGACTACTTTAAAAGAAAAGCCACTTTGACAGATGAAAACGGAAAACTATTTTCCGATAATGACGAACGTGCTATTTTCTTTGCTAAAGGTGTTATCGAAACAGTTAAAAAACTAAACTGGGCTCCTGATATTATTCACGTTAATGGTTGGTTGGCCTCACTACTACCTTTATACTTAAAAGAGTTTTATAAAACAGAACCTTTATTTACTGAAAGTAAAATTGTAACCTCTGTATACAATCAAAGCTTTGAAGGTACGTTAGATAAAAGCATGCTCTCTAAAGTGAATTTTGATAGTTTAGATGCGGAAGCAACAAAACTATTAGAACAACCTAATTATATAAATTTAATGAAAGTTGCAATTGATAATTCTGATGCTATCATTAGAGGCTCTGAAGAATTACCTGAAGAATTAGACACTTATATTAATGATTTAACAAAACCTGTTTTAGACTATTATCCTATTGAAGAATTTGCAGACCCTTATACAGAGTTTTACAATAACACTGTCTTAAACAGTTAATTTCCACCTATGAAAAAAAATAGAACTGCCCTACAAATCATAGCATTTACTTTAATAGCCATAACTTTTATTGCTTGCGATAAAGACTATGCCAATCTAGAATCTGATGTTATAAACAACGATGTTGCTACGAATTTTGATATTCTTTCTAAACAATACGATGTTATTACTAAAACTAAAGCTTTTGATCCTATACTAAACCCTGTTCAAACAAATAATCTTGGTCTTAGTACTTTAGGTGTTTATGATGATATCTATGGCAGAACCACATCCAGTTTTGTAACACAACTTACAACTAGCACTTATGATCCAAATTTTGGTGATGATGTGCAAATAGATTCTGTAGTCGTAACCATCCCTTATTACAGTACAGTTACTGGTGTTGATGATGATGGCAATACAACTTACGAGATAGATTCTGTAATCTCTAAAGGAGATAGTTATAAGAGCATTGTACTAAGAATCTTTGAAAACAACTATTTTATTAGAGATTTTGATCCTAATGCTGGCTTTAATGAAAATCAAGCTTATTTTTCTAATAAATCGGCTTCTGCTTCAGAAATGATAACAAATTTAGAAGGAGAAGAACTCACTTTTGTTGATTACGATGATGCAACAGGGACTGATATGACTGTCGTTAGTAATGTTATAGATATAAATAACAATGGGCATGTGTTAAAAGACGTCAACAATTTAGATGACAATGGAAACAAACCTATACTATTTAGTCAAGCTCCAGCTATAAGAGTAATGTTAGAACCTACATTTTGGCAAAACAAAATCATAGACAAAGAAGGAGATATTGACCTAAGTAATCAAAACAATTTCCTAGAATATTTTAGAGGACTTTATTTTAAAGCAGAAGCTTACAATGATGATGGTAGCTTCCTCATTCTAGACACAAATAATGACAGTGCAAATGTCACAATATATTATAACCGACTGACACCATCTACTTCAGATGATGCTGACGAGAGAGACACAGCTGCATTTGTCCTCAATTTTGGTCCAAATAAAATTAATTTCTTAGAAACCGATTTCACTGTTAATGAAGAAGAATCTGATACAGGAGATAGTAAACTATATTTAAAAGGCGGACAAGGCTCTGTTGCCAAAATAAAACTTTTTGATGGTTTTTACGATGAAGAGGCTGGCATTACTAATTTTGAAAAATTTAGAGATGAGTTTGTTAATTTAGAAGATGGTGAGTTTGAGAGTTCTAAACGTTTGGTTAACGAGGCTAATCTTGTTTTCTATGTAGATAGAGACCTATTAGATTCTGCAAATGAAGACCCAAACAACGAACCTAATCGCCTATATTTGTATGACATAGATAATAAAACACCTTTAGTCGATTATTATTTAGATGCTACCAATACTAACTTACCTTCGTTTTCGAAATATAATCACCTTGGTGCTTTAGAACGTGTAGATGAAGATGACCCAAGTAGCAAAGGTGTTAAATACAAATTAAAAATCACAGAGCATATCAATAATTTATTACTACGAGACTCTACCAATGTTGAACTTGGCTTAGCCGTTTCTCTAAATATTAATTTAGAAGATCCTAGCTTAGGTTTCACACAAAGTAAAGTACAAGGTTCTGATGAATTAGCTGTTCCTGTAAGTTCTGTATTAACACCAAGAGGTACCATATTACATGGTAACAACAGTGAAAATGAAGATAAAAAAGTGTATTTAGAAATCTATTACACAGAACCAAATAACTAAAAATAACCTATGTGCGGAATTGTTGGATACATTGGCCATCGAGAGGCTTATCCTATTGTAATTAAAGGACTTCAAAGATTAGAATATCGTGGCTACGATAGTGCTGGTATTGCATTATATGACGGCAATGCTATTAAGCTTTCTAAAACCAAAGGAAAAGTTTCTGACCTTAAAAATAAAATGGAAAGTGAAATTTCTACTGATGGAACTTTAGGTATTGGTCATACACGTTGGGCAACACATGGTGTGCCAAATGATGTAAATTCTCATCCACATTACTCTAATTCTGGAAATTTAGTTATAATCCATAACGGAATTATTGAAAATTACGATTCATTAAAAAAAGAATTAATAAAACGTGGTTATACGTTTCAATCAGATACAGATACAGAAGTATTAGTTAATCTTATTGAAGATGTACAAAAAAGCGAAAATCTTAAACTTGGTAAAGCGGTTCAAATAGCCTTAAACCAAGCCGTAGGAGCATATGCTATTGCTGTTTTTGACAAAAACAAGCCTAATGAAATTGTTGTAGCCAAACTTGGTAGCCCATTGGCTATAGGTATTGGTGATGATGAGTTTTTCATAGCAAGTGACGCCTCTCCATTTATAGAATATACCAAAAATGCTATTTATCTTGAAGATGAAGAAATGGCAATTATCAGAAGAGGTAAAAATATAAAAGTTAGAAAAATTAAAAATGATGCTCTCGTAGACCCTTACATACAAGAACTTCAGCTTAATCTAGAGCAAATAGAAAAAGGTGGTTATGACCACTTTATGCTTAAGGAAATTTATGAGCAACCAAGCGCTATTTTAGACACCTTTAGAGGTCGCCTATTAAGCAACGAGGCTATTATTAAAATGGCAGGTGTAGAAGATAATATGAAAAAGTTCTTAGCAGCTGACCGTATTATAATTGTTGCCTGTGGTACATCTTGGCACGCTGGTTTAGTTGCAGAATATATTTTTGAAGATTTAGCCAGAATACCTGTAGAAGTAGAATACGCTTCAGAGTTCAGATACAGAAACCCTGTAATAACTGAAAAAGATATTGTTATTGCTATTTCTCAATCTGGTGAAACAGCAGATACGCTAGCAGCCATAAAATTAGCAAAATCTAAAGGTGCATTTGTTTTTGGTGTTTGTAATGTTGTAGGCTCTACAATCGCAAGAGAAACAGACGCAGGAGCATATACACATGCTGGCCCAGAAATTGGAGTGGCATCTACAAAAGCATTTACAACTCAAATTACAGTATTAACTTTAATAGCATTGCGTTTAGCAAGAGCCAAAGGGACAATGTCTAGTTCAGAATTTAGACAACACCTTATTGAGCTAGAAACTATTCCAAGCAAAGTTGAAGAAGCTTTAAAATCTGACGCTTATGTACAAACTGTAGCTGAAATTTATAAAGACTCTAAAAACTGTTTGTATTTAGGTCGTGGATATAATTTCCCAGTGGCTTTAGAAGGCGCTTTAAAATTAAAAGAAATTTCCTATATACACGCAGAAGGCTATCCTGCGGCAGAAATGAAACATGGACCAATTGCTTTAATAGATGAACAAATGCCTGTATTTGTTATTGCAACCAAAATGGGACATTATGAAAAGGTAGTTAGCAACATCCAAGAAATTAAATCTAGAAAAGGTAAAATTATTGGTATCGTTACAAAAGGAGATAAAAGTGTCAAGGAATTAGCAGATCACGTTATCGAAGTTCCAGAAACATTAGAGTGTCTTACACCTTTATTAACAACCATACCATTACAATTATTATCTTATCATATTGCTGTAATGTTAGACAAAAACGTCGATCAGCCTAGAAACTTAGCGAAATCCGTTACTGTAGAGTAACCAAATCGATTATTAATATATAATTTATAAAGCCTAAAATTGAGAATTTTTCAATTTTTAGGCTTTATTTTTTTCAAAATATGCTATGCGCGCATAATTTTATGAGAATTTCTTATTGAATTTTCATATATTTAGTTAAATTGCTCATCTAACAAATTAACTAATTCTCTAAAATGAAGACAATCTTAAAGCTTTTCACGATGCTTTTTTGCGTAGTATCCTTTGCACAAACCACAGTTAAAGGTAAAATTATTGACAATACAGGACTTCCCTTACCTGGCGCAAATATTGTTATAGTAGGTACTAGTTCTGGTACAGTTTCCGATTTTGACGGTAACTATACTTTATCTGTAGATCAAGAACCTCCGTTTTCAATCCGTATAAGTTATACTGGCTTTGAAACAAAAACTATTGAAGTAACAACAAAAAACCAAACCGTAGATGTTACATTAAATGAAGGTAACTCACTTGATGAAGTAGTTATCTCTGCATCTCGTACTCCGGAAAGAATTTTTGAATCTCCTGTTACTGTAGAACGTTTTGGATTAAAAGAAATTAAAAACACGGCTTCTGCTGATTTTTATGGTGGTTTAGAAAACCTTAAAGGTGTAGACGTTAATACAAATAGTTTAACCTTTAAATCTGTTAACACCAGAGGTTTTGCAACATTTGCAAATACGAGATTTGTACAACTTGTTGATGGTATGGATAACTCTGCACCTGCTCTAAACTTTCCATTAGGAAACTTGTTAGGTATGACCGAAACAGATGTCTTAAGTGTGGAGCTTTTACCTGGTGCATCTTCTGCACTATATGGTGCCAATGCTTTTAACGGTATCTTATTTATGAGAAGTAAAAGCCCTTTTGATCACCAAGGAATTAGTGGCTATATAAAAAGAGGTATCACTTCTCAAGAAGCTGCTGGCGATAATGAATACACTGATTTAGGTATTAGAATGGCATACAAGTTTAGCGATAAATTTGCTGCTAAAGTAAACTTTGGGTATTTAAAAGGTACCGATTGGTATGCTACGAATTACGACGACAAAAACATGAATGGCGGAACACGAGAATCTAACGTAAATTATGATGGAGTTAATGTATATGGAGACAACGTAACAATTAACATAAAAGATGCAGCACCTGCAAGTATTCAAGGAATTATACCAGATGTTAACGTAAGTAGAACAGGATATAAAGAAGTCGATTTAACCGATTATAATGCAGAAAGCATAAAAGCAGATTGGGGATTATACTTCCGTCCGTGGGAAAATGATTTTGAAATTCAGTATGTAGGTAAAATAGGATCAGGATCTACAATCTACCAAGGTGCACAACGCTACAGAATAGACAACTTCTTTTTACAACAACACAAATTAGAAATTAAAAATGATGATTTCTTTGTAAGAGGTTATATAACGGCAGATAAAGCAGGTGACACTTATGTTATGGATGTTGCTGGTCCAAATTTATTACAAGCTTGGAAATCTCATCAAGATTGGTTTGGACAATATATTCAAACGTTTGCAGGCGCTACTCTTGGAGGTGCTACCGAAGCAGAAGCTCACGCTGCAGCAAGACAAGTGGCAGAAACAGGTCGATTAGTTCCTGGTACTCCAGAATTCCAAAACGCTTTTGATCAAGTAACAAGTGAAACCAATTTTTTAACTGGATCTGCATTTAAAGATGAATCTAAAATTTATCATGCTGATGCAAATTATAACTTCGGAGAAAAAATAAAGTTTGCTGAGATACAAATTGGTGGTTCGCATAGAACCTACCGATTAAATTCTTTTGGAACCATTTATGCAGATGCTAATGATCCTATTACATATTCTGAATTAGGTATTTATACACAATTACAAAAATCTGTAGCATTAAATGAAGATTTAGAATTAAAACTAACAGGTTCTGTTCGTTACGATAAATCTGAATTATTTGATGGGTTTTTATCACCAAGAATCTCTGCTGGTTTAACTGTTAACGAAAACCACAACTTTAGAGCTTCTTTTCAATCTGGATTTAGAAACCCAGACACACAATCATTATACATTGGTTTACAAACTGGATTAGGAACACTTGTTGGTGGTGCATCTGATATTGGAGATCGCTACCAAAGAGATCATGCTGTAAGTTCTTTTGCACAAAACAACTTAGGGCAACCTTCAACAATAACTCAAACTGCCGATGCTGCATATAGCAATTCTTTATTTGCTTCTATTGCTGGAGATTTATCTAATCACGATTCAAGTTCTAATGGAAGTAACTATGTCGCTAATTCTAATTATGTAAAACCAGAACAAGTAAGCTCATTTGAAGTAGGCTATAGAGGTAAGTTTAATCATTTTATTATTGATGCTTCAGCTTACTACAGTTCTTATAAAGATTTCTTAGCAAATGAAAACGTGGCAGCACCTCTATACGGAGATATATCAAACTTTGATTTAACAGGTTATGACCCAAGCAACCCAGCATCTGTTGCTGGATTAAACTCAGATACACAGCAAATTCTTGCCGCTTTAAACAATGGTGATTATGTTGGATACCAGACATACACCAACTCAGAAGAAAAAGTAAACTCTTATGGTGCAGCTGTTCAAGTTTCAACCAAAGTGTTTAACGGTTTTGATCTAAGCGCAAATTACACCTATGCTAAAATGGATTTTGATGTTAAAGGAAACCCTGATTTCAGAACTAACTTTAATACACCTGAACACAAGGTAAAAGCAACTTTTGGTAAAACAGAATTGTTTAAAAACTTTGGCTTTAACGTTTCTTGGAGATGGAGCGACAACTATTTCTGGGAAGCCTCTTTTGGAGATGGAGAAGTACCTGCATTTCATGTACTTGATGCACAAATTAATTATAGAGTTACAAGCTTAAAATCTACGTTTAAATTAGGTGCTACTAACCTATTACAAGACGAGTACTTCACAGCATTTGGTACTGGATTTATAGGATCTCAGTATTATGTGTCTTGGACCATTAACAATTTATAATAACGGAAAAAGAAAATAAAAATGAGAAAAATTAAATATATAGCGCTTTCATTACTAACATTAGGTATGCTAGCCTGCGAGAATGATCTCGTTCAAGACTTAAGAGATACAAAAAACAACAATGAAGAACCATTACCTGAATTAGTAGCAGGCACTGCAGACTTTTCAAAATATGTAGCTGTTGGCGCATCGTTTACTGCTGGATTTTCAGATAATGCTTTATTTATAGCAACACAAGAAAATTCCTTTCCTAACCTATTATCAATGAAATTTGCAATGTTAGGAAGCGGAAACTTTACACAACCTTTAATGGAAGATAATATAGGTGGCCTTCTGTTTAACGGTGCCCCAGATCCTTCTGGAGCATTTGGACCAAGATTGTTTTTTGATGGTTCAGGACCTGCAGGTTTACCAGCAACACAAACAACTGAAGCGACAACAGTTTTAAGTGGTCCTTTTAATAATATAGGTGTTCCTGGCGCAAAAAGCATACATTTAGGTGTTAATGGTTACGGATTCGGAAATCCTTATTTTGGAAGGATGGCTTCTAATCCAATGGCTTCTATGCTAGAAGATGCCGTTGCACAAAACCCAACGTTTTTTACGCTTTCAGAAATAGGAGGAAATGATGTATTATCTTATGCAACTTCAGGAGGAAGTGGTGTAGATCAAACTGGAAACTATGATCCTACAACTTATGGGAATAATGATATTACTGACCCAGTAGTGTTTGCTAGTGCTTTTGGCGCCTCTGTTGATGCCTTGGTCGCAAATGGTGCAAAAGGTGTGGTAACTAACGTACCATATATTACAAGCTTAGCACACTTTACGACAGTGCCTCATAACCCACTAGATCCAACTAATCCCGATTTTGGACCTCAAATTCCTTTATTAAATTCAATTTTTGGAGCCTTAAACCCAATTTTTGAAGCTGTAGATCCTAATAGAACTATTGTTTTTTCTGAAACTGAAGCTAGTGCTGTTGTTATAAGAGATGAAACTTTAGCAAATATTTCAACAACAATTATAGACGCTTTAAATGCTAGTCCTACATTCCCTGCTTTTATTGCTCAATTTGGATTACCTGAAACAGCAGCGCCTTTAGTCGCTAATTTATTAGGAAATACTTATGGACAAACAAGACAAGCAAACGCGAACGATTTATTTGTATTACCTAGTAGCTCAATTATTGGAACTGTAAATGAAGCTTATGCTAACGCTTTAGAAGCACAACAATTACCTGCTGCACTTGCTGCTCAATTTGCAACAGAAGGTATTACACTACCATTAGAAGACAAATGGGTATTACTTCCTAGCGAACAAACGGCAATAAGAAATGCTACAGACGCATACAACCTTACAATAGAATCTATTGCTACTGAAAATGGTTTAGCATTGGTTAATTTTAAAGATATTCTTATAGAAGCAGCTACAACTGGACTTACTTCAGGAAACTTTACTCTAAATACAAATTTAGTAACAGGAGGATTAATAAGTTTGGATGGAGTACATCTTACCTCTAGAGGATATGCAGTTATGGCTAACGAAATGATGAGAGCTATAGATGAAACCTACGGTTCAAACTTTGAAGCTTCAGGTAATTTTTACGATTGTGGAAACTATCCAACAAATTATCCTGTTACACTTCAATAAAATAGATTAAAACACACTTAAAAAACACCTTCATAATGAAGGTGTTTTTTTATGCTCAAAAACCTTAAAAAATAGATTCCGTATTTAAAATAAAACTATATCTTTGCAGCGCGAAAAACGCAGGTACTCAACTTGTTTGAAAAAACTGTTTTTTTTAGATTTAAATTATTGCAAAACAAAAATATATAAGTAATGTCAAAAGTTACAGGTAAAGTTGCACAGATTGTAGGCCCAGTTATCGATGTTGAATTCGCTGCTGGTTCAGAGCTTCCAAAGATTTATGATTCATTAGAAATCAACAAAAAAGATGGTTCAAAATTAGTATTAGAGGTACAATCTCACATTGGTGAAGATACCGTACGTACTATTGCTATGGACTCATCAGATGGTTTAAGTAGAGGAACAGAAGTTCACGCAACTGGTGCTCCAATCCAAATGCCAATAGGCGAAGATGTTTACGGACGTCTTTTTAACGTTATTGGTGATGCTATTGATGGATTAGGAAATTTACCTAAAGCTGGTGATGCTGGTTTACCTATTCACAGACAAGCTCCAAAATTCGAAGATTTATCAACATCTACGGAAGTTTTATTTACTGGTATTAAAGTAATCGATTTAATTGAGCCTTACGCAAAGGGTGGTAAAATTGGTTTATTTGGTGGTGCTGGTGTTGGTAAAACAGTATTAATCCAAGAGTTGATTAACAATATTGCAAAAGGTCACGGTGGACTTTCTGTATTCGCAGGTGTTGGTGAAAGAACACGTGAAGGAAACGATTTACTTCGTGAGATGTTAGAGTCAGGTATTATCAAATATGGTGATGACTTTATGCATTCTATGGAAGAAGGAGGATGGGATTTATCTAAAGTTGATAAATCTGGAATGAAAGAATCTAAAGCGACTTTCGTATTCGGACAAATGAATGAGCCTCCTGGAGCTCGTGCTCGTGTAGCACTTTCAGGATTAACTATAGCAGAATATTTCCGTGATGGTGCTGGTGAAGGACAAGGAAAAGATGTATTATTTTTCGTAGATAACATCTTCCGTTTTACACAAGCGGGTTCTGAGGTATCTGCATTATTAGGTCGTATGCCTTCTGCGGTAGGTTACCAACCAACATTAGCAACCGAAATGGGTGCGATGCAAGAACGTATTACATCAACAAAAAGAGGATCTATTACATCTGTACAAGCGGTTTACGTACCTGCAGATGATTTAACGGATCCAGCTCCAGCAACAACCTTTGCACACTTAGATGCAACAACAGTATTATCTCGTAAAATTGCAGAGTTAGGTATTTATCCTGCAGTAGATCCATTAGATTCTACGTCAAGAATTTTAACGGCTGATATTTTAGGTGATGAACACTATGCTTGTGCTCAACGTGTAAAAGAGTTATTACAACGTTATAAAGAATTACAAGATATTATTGCCATCTTAGGTATGGAAGAATTATCTGAAGAAGATAAAATGGCTGTAGGTAGAGCTAGACGTGTACAACGTTTCTTATCACAACCGTTCCACGTAGCTGAGCAATTTACAGGTATTCCTGGTGTATTAGTAGACATTAAAGAAACTATTAAAGGGTTTAACCTAATTATGGATGGTGAATTAGATCACTTACCTGAAGCGGCATTTAACCTTAAAGGTTCTATTGAAGAAGCTATTGAAGCAGGAGAGAAAATGTTAGCTGAAGCATAAATTAGTAAGCAGTACTCAGTGCGCAGTCCTAAATATGACTGCAAACTGCCAACTGCCTATTGCAAACTAAAAGAATATGTACTTAGAAATTGTATCACCAGAAGCCACATTATTTAGCGGAGAAGTTACTTCAGTAACAGTTCCCGGAGTAAATGGTGAGTTTGAAATGTTAACCAATCACGCACCTATTGTTTCTATTCTTAAAGAAGGACATGTAAAAGTTGCTGGTAACGTTCAATTAGAAGAAGAAGTTGAAGCAAAATTCACTAAATCTGATAAAGGCGTTTGGTTAGCAATCAATTCTGGAACACTTGAAATGAAAGATAATAAGCTAATTATTTTAGCAGATTAATCCAATCATTATATAAATAAAAAGCGCGAAATGAAACATTTCGCGCTTTTTTTTATGTCTAATCCGTAAAATATCACATACGTTTTACAGCTTCCAACTCTACTTTCAATTCTTGAAAGAGCATCATAATACTGCTTAATTTCAATTCTTTTTCATCGTATTCTTGAGTATTAATGCAACAGGTAAATTCCCAAATCTCTAAAATATTTTCACGTG
Organism: Winogradskyella damuponensis; assembly: GCF_039538385.1. Taxonomy (NCBI): domain Bacteria; kingdom Pseudomonadati; phylum Bacteroidota; class Flavobacteriia; order Flavobacteriales; family Flavobacteriaceae; genus Winogradskyella; species Winogradskyella damuponensis. The sequence continues at coordinate 354,745 of NZ_BAABCB010000030.1, forward strand.
CAATCAAATAAGGTTGATACGTTTTATTATCTGAGCTTAATAATAAATTTGAAGCATCACCTTCTGGAATATAAACTCGCTTATACACCAAACCATCATCCTTAGTTAATATAATATACGTGCGTCCGCTTTTAACATCCATAATATCGTCCACAAACTTTGCCACTATAAACGCACCATCTTTTACAGGTAACATAGAATCTCCTTTAATAGGAAATGCACGATGTGTCCCTGTTGGCAAAAATGGTAACTTAATTTTTTGAAGCTGCTCTATATATTCTGGATCATCATAACCAGACAAATAACCTGCAGATGCTTTTGCTGGTATAATCTCAATTAAATCCTCATTATCTTCGTTTACAGTTACAGGAAATAATACACGCTTGTTCCCAACTTCAATAAACGATGTGTCTTTTGCTTTACGCAAATCGTTTTTAACCAAAATATCAATAGGAATATCAAAGAAGTTAGACAGGTCTATTAAACGGTCTATTGGCGGCTCAGAGCGCCCTTCTTCATAAGACCCCACAACAGAGCGTGTCCAGTTAAGTTCGTCCGCAAAACGTTCCTGAGACAGCTTCTTTAGCGTGCGCAAATGTTTTATATTGGCCTGAATGGGCTTCATTAATTTTTAGTTTTAATATTAATTACTACAAAAATAAGCAATAAAAACTACATATAATAGCCAATTTTAAAAACCAATACAACATCTTAGCAATACAGTTAAAACCGCAATGCTTTACATATAAAACTAAAGTTAAAGGATTGAGGGATTATTAATAAACCTTTTTTATTACGTTGGTTACTATTCCCCAAATCACAAAATTATTATCTTCTGTGATTTTTATAATAGGATAGTTTGGATTTTCGGGCTGCAACCACACCTCTCCGTTAGAAACTCTAAGGCGTTTTACAGTAAATTCACCATCTAGAAAACATACTGCTATTTTATTATTTGCAGGTTCTAGGCTCCTGTCTATAACTAATAAATCATTATCATCTAAACCTGCACCAATCATAGATTGCCCACTTACTTTAGCGTAAAATGTAGCTTCCTTATTTTTAACTAACTCATCATCTAAAGACAAACGTTGCTCTTTAAAATCTTCTGCTGGAGATGGAAAACCTGCAGAAATTCCTGTATCAAAAAAATTAGTACCAGCTCCTTCAATGGCTTCTGGCATAAAAAACGTTAGATGTTGTGACTTATACGTTATCATATTTTAATTTTATTTGTCTTTATAAGAAACTTTTAAATGTGGTCTTAACCTTTTAGATTTTACTTCGCTAATAGCTATACATAAGACTACTTAACAACAATTATATCATTAATATTAGTAGTATATCTTGGAGATAATCGTTCTTGACGCATTTTCCAAGTACGTTCTAAATCTTGATTTCCTAATTTTATTTTATTGCCTTTATACTTCCTATTTATAACATCTATTGCAGACATTAAAGGTTTATGCTTAGGATCTTCTTTATGAAACAAATCTAACTGAAAATTATCTGTAGGCACCAAACCGGTAACAATAACTCCTGCTCTTTTGTATTTTATCCCCTTTTTATAAATCGATTTTACTGCATTTACAGCTTGTGTGCTAATTAACAAGGAAGAATCTGTAGGAAACGGAAAACTAACCATTGTACTAACCTTATGCTGTTCTAAATCTTTTTTATGCCTATCACTACTTAGCATAACAATAATCATGTGGCAACTAGAGTTTTGCTTACGTAATTTCTCTGCGCAACTTGTTGCAAAGGTAGAAATTCGTTCTTTTATATTATCGATATCAGAATAGGTATATTCAAAACTTCGTGTGGTAGCAATAGCGCGTTTTGTGGTTGGCTCATCTAAAGTAATTTTAGAAACCCCTTCTAAGTCCTTTTTAAGTTTCCACTCGGTAATAGAAAATGTTTGTCGGACCCAATCATCAGATAACTGTGTAAAATCATAAGCTGTATGGCATCCTTTTGCTTTTAAGCGTTTTTGCAAACCACGACCTATTCCCCAAACGTCTTCAATCTTAATCCATTTTAAGGCTTTAATTCGAGATGCTTCGGATGCTATAACATAAACGCCTTTAGTTTCTTTAGGAAACTTACGTGCAATTTTATTGGCAACTTTACTTAATGCTTTTGTAGGAGCAACACCTACACAAGTAGGAATACCGGTCCACTTTAAAATCCGTGTTCTTATTTGACCGCCGTAAGCTTCTAAATTATAATTTTCAAAACCTTTAAACTGAAGAAAAGCCTCGTCTATACTATAGATTTCAACATCTGGAGTAAACTGCTCTAGTATGCGCATTACACGACTACTCATATCGCCATATAACGGATAATTAGATGAAAACACTTTAATATTATGAGCTTTACAAAAGCTTTCCCATTTAAAAATTGGAGCTCCCATAGGCAAACCAACAGCCTTAGCTTCATCACTGCGCGCAATAACACAACCATCATTATTACTTAAAATAGCAATAGGTTGATGACGCAAATTAGGGTTAAAAACCCGCTCACAAGAGGCATAAAAATTATTACAATCTACTAAGGCATACATAATGTAAAAATACAAAAAGACCTTACAGGTTTTTAAAATCTGTAAGGTCTAGTTTAAAATTTATTATAAAATATTATTTAAACGCCTTTAAATACTTGTCATTTTCCTTTGATCTTCTTTCTTCTGCTTAACCAAATAAGACGTCGCTAGAATTACTTAGCACCCAACCAAGCGTCACGATTTGCTTTAGCCGCTTCAGATAAATCATCTAAACTTGAAATAGCATAAGACGTATCGGCATCTAAAGTTAGTTTTACAGTGCGTTGTTTTCCGAAACGCTCATAAACCACATCAACAGTTTGATTCGGTTTTACTGTACCTAAAATTTTATTTAAGTCTGATGTTTCATTGATATCAACACCATCTATTTTAAGCAATTTATCTCCTTTTTCAAGTCCTGCGTTATAAGCTCCAGAACCGACCATTGTATTACTCGTTATCACTTGGTTTTTTAAACGCAATCCAAAAGCAGGCTGCTCCGTGTTTTGTTTTAATTGCACACCAACCGTTTTAAACAAGCTTTCAAAATCGGGCATGTCGCTTTTGTAGATATAATTGTTGAAAAAAGCATCACCAAAGTCAGCACCTGCATAAGCCTTTAACGTTTGCTGTAAATCAGCAATGGTATAATAGGTTTCCGTTTTTCCGTAGGTGTTCCAAACCAATGCCATATAATCGTCTAGATTCAGGTTTTCTGCCCTAAGCGATAAATCTAAAGCCAAACCTAGCATACTGCCATACGAATAATAGGAAATAAAAGTATTGCCACGATTGATATCATCTACAGAACGTGCCGCATCTACAAACGGAGCTTGATAGCTCATCTCAATAGGATTAAAAAACTGTCGTCCTGGTGAATTCCAAACGTAATTAAACGTTCCTGTCAGCCCTTTTATATAATCTTCCTGTGCTATAAGTCCGGCTCTAGTTAAAGTTAAATCGTCATAATAACTGGTAAACCCTTCAGCAAACCAAAGCTCGCCACTCATGTTAGCGGCTTCAAAATTAAAAGGCTCTAAACTTTGTGGTCGTATACGTTCTACATTCCAGCAATGAAAAAATTCATGACTAACAGTACCAATATTACGATCTGCTCCATCGGCTAGACTTCGTGTACTGGTGACAATGGTAGAGTTTCGATGTTCCATACCATCACCTGTGGCATTAGGAATATAACAGCCTAAAAACGTATATTCTCCGTAATCAAAAGTTGGTAATTCGCCAAAAACAGCTTTCTGTTGTAAGATTGTTTTTTTGACCTTTTCAAAATAATCATCAAATTCCGCTACGGTTCCATTATGGTGCAATGCAAAATTGATCTTCTGACCATCTACCTCAAACGAACGTAACATATGATCACTAATTTCCGTTGGACTATCCATAAAATACTGTAAGTTTTCAGCGGAATACCTGTTGCCTTCTACGAGCTTTAACTGCGTTGCAATTTTCCAGTTTAAGTCTTTGCGAGGTTTAAATTCAATGTTGAAGGTGTCGTTTTCCAAACTCGGAGCATACATAAAGGTCGCTGGCATATTAAGATGGGCATGCGTTTCATCAACTTGTGCGTAGGTGCCATCTCCATGATTGGCGTATAAAGTATAATTGACTATGATAGTGCCATCATGATTATTCACAGTCCAAGAATACGGATCGGGACGTGTTGTTTCTAAAACATTACCCTTCCCATCTGTAACCTTTACGTTATAAACATTCTTAGCAAATTCGTGAATAGCATAACGTCCTGGTGAGCTTCTAGACATTCTAAATTCAGCTTCACCTGATTTTAAACCTTTAAAAGTGGCCGTGATTTCAGCTTCATGATGTGCTGCATTTTCAAACGAAATGGTATAGCTTGAACTTCCTGTAGTTGTTAATTCTGTTACCGGATTTTTGTCTTCCTTGCAATTCACTAAACATAAAAAAGACAGTAATAAAATTAGGCTTCGCATCTATTCAATTTTTTAGACACCCAAGATACTAATTTTTAAAACCTTTTAATCTTCTACGTATTCTAGAATGTCACTAGGCTGACAATCCAAAGCTTTACAAATCGCTTCTAAAGTTGAAAATCGAATAGCCTTTGCTTTTCCTGTTTTTAAAATGGATAGGTTTGCGGTTGTAATCCCAACAAGTTCAGCAAGTTCATTACTCTTCATGCCGCGTTTGGCTAATATGAGGTCTAGGTTGACTATTATAGGCATGATTATATGGTTAGATCGTTTTCTGCTCTCAAATTCTCACCTTCTTTAAAAATCTCTGCCATTACAAAGGCCAAAAGCATATAAATTACTGGAGTTAATGATAGATGTGCAATAGTTTGACTTCCACTTTCAAATCGAAGTACCGTATAACTTATCAGAATTGTAACCACAATAATATAGATTCCAATCTTCCTAAACAGTTTTGCATTACGACTACTAAAGGTATGTAATGTTTTTACAGACAACATAATTTTTTCGAATGTTCTAAGTATTAGAAATAGTAACACGGCAACAATAATGACTTTAAAATAATTGATATATAAGGATACTGTTTTTAGTTTTCCAAAAGTATAAGGTTTTGAATCATATTTGGCATCCTCAGTATCATCCTTCCAAACATCAGAAACTATCGTATAAACACCAAGATAACCTGGATTAGCCTTTAACATAATCTCTTCTTCTGCAAACCTGTCTTTATCAATTTGAGCATATACAAATAAGCTCGTAATACCTATTGCAGCAATTACTAATATGATTTTTAATAGCCTCGTTACCCAAACAGCGGTATTTAAAAGTGTGTTTTTAGTCATAATTATATCGTTAAATCGTTTTCTTGTTGAATTTGGTTTCCTTTCTTAAGAACAGCAGAAAAAAGTCTAAAGAATAATCCTAAAATCATAAGCAGAATATACAAGCCTTTTGAGTCTATATTAAGATAAATCTGATTATGAATATCACCATAGTTCATCATAAAAAATATGGAAATAAGCGAAATCACAATGCCAATTATTCCGGAGAATAAAAATAGAGATCCTGCTTTATGATAAGTAGTTACTAATTTCGAATTAAAAAAATCACCTGTTGCAAATATTTTTAAGTTTGAAATTAGCGTGAATACACCATACACAAAAATTAGCAAAGCCAAGGCTTTAGCTACAAATACACCTTGTGTTGCTAGAGAAGGTTTACCTTGTTGCAAATGCAAAATATAAGTATCAAAAAATAACGCCAATGTTGAAATCGTCAAATTACCAACAATTGAAACAACAAGCGCTAAAAACAATAATATTATAGAGTACCTTATTTTTTTCATAATCAAACCGTTAAATCGTTTTCTTCCTTAGCGTATTTCGCTACCTTAAATACTTCACTCAATACCATAAAAAACAGCCCTAAACAAATGAGCATGATATAAGGACTTAAACCTAAATTAATTTTAAATACTCCTTTAAAAACCAATTGACCTATAAAAATTAATACTGAAGCAATAATACCAACACCAGTAAGCAAATAACCAATCTTATAAAAATGGGCTATAACATCAGCATGAAAAGGTTTTACCTTCTGAAAATAGCGCAAAGTTTTTCTAAACAAGTACACACAATAGATTGTTACTAGAGCTAAAGCAATAAATACCAAACCAAACAGCTGAACAGATAATACTGAAGTTTCAATGATAGAATCGTCTGCATCAAGAAACAGGTTTAGAGACTCAGGCGCTACAAACATATAAACCGCTAAAAATAAGCATATCAAAATTCCGGGAATACAAGTTAGTATCCACACAAAATCGATTAAACTTTTTAAGATGATTAATTTTCGCATTTTAAATAATTATCGTTTTACGATAACAAATATATAAAAATTATTGATAAACGATAATTATTTATTAAAAATGATAATTTTCCCAAGACCTAGCAGGTTTTAAAAACCTAGCAGGTCTTTTTCCTATATTTGAAACATGATATCCAACACCATCATTTCAGAAAGTGCGAGACCTATTTGGCAAATACCCATTGCTGCTTTGTTTTTTACTATGGCTTTCGGGATTATGGGCTACAAAATATTTCTTTGGGCTACTACAAATCGTCCACTCGGTATACGAATCATAGATTTTGAAGGTGTTATTTATTTCACGGGTATTGGAGCCAGTTTTTGTTCTAGAAAACGAATTCATATCGATATTTCAAATTCTAGATTTAGACCAACCATAGAGGTTGGACCTTTAAAAATAGGATCATGGCAAACCATTAAAAACTACCAATATGTTTCTGTATTTCATCAACCCACAGTAGATGGTGATTATATATTTGAAGTAAATCTATGGTACGACAATAACAAACATTTTGAGCTGTACGAAGAAGATAATTACAAAGAAGCCTTTCTCATCGGTTTTGAACTTTCGGAACAATTAAATATCGATTTATTAGACGCCACAGTACCTAACGACTTTAAATGGATTGATAAAGACGAATGGAAAGCCAAAATAGCCTCTGGAAAAATTGATTAACTTTCCTCTAGACCTGACAGGTTTTAAAAACCTGACAGGTCTACACAAGAATAATTATCTTTACCACATGCAAGACACCTTCGTTACCATAGCCCGATTCCCCTATTCTACAGAAGCACAAATAGCCAAAGGACGATTAGAAGCCGATGGTATCGAAGTCTTTTTAAGAGATAATCTTACCATAGACACAGATCCTTTAGTGAGCCAAGCCATTGGAGGTGTAAAATTAAAGGTACTTGCCAAGGACGAAGAACGAGCTCGAGAAATTTTAAAATCAATTAAAGCCTATTCTGTAGACAACGAAGGGCATCCTATTGTTTGTCCCAATTGTAAAGGCGAACATATTGAAATGTACACCTCCATTAATAATTTTAAATCCTTAATGTCTTTTCTAATTGGCCTCCTGTTCTTTACACTACCTTTTAGTGCACGTTACCAATATAAATGTGAAGATTGCAAAACTGAATTTCCCATTAAAAATTAAGCACCTTATCATAAGCACGTTTCAGCTTTTTAATCACAATTTCGAGTTCGTCTTCATTTAAATGTCCAAATCCAAAACGAATTGCACAAGTCGTTTTATCTTGATATAAAATCGTTTTTGGAAGAAACAAATCTATACGCGCTGCTTCTTCGGCAAGCTTCACTAACGACAAAGGATGCTTAAATTGTAACCAAATAGCCAAACCTCCAGAGGGTTGTTCATAGCTTATAATGCCATTAAAGTATTGCTGCAAGTATCTACACAAGCAATCACGGCGTTGTTTATAGGTCACAATATTCTTTTTCACTAGCCTATAAATTTCACCTTCAGATATAAGCTCAGACAACATTTGCTCTTGTATTAAATCACCTTGCTCATCAAGTAAACTTAAATAGTTGTGAGCTTCGGCAATTAAATTATCTGGCGCAACCACAAAACCCGTTTGAAAACTAGGAAACAATGATTGGCCCATTTTACCCAAATAAATTACCATACCGTTGGCATCTGCGCTTGCCATAGGTAACATAGCAGATCCTTCAAACTGAAAATCGTAATCATAATCATCCTCAATAATAGCAAATCCATAAGTTTTTGCTAATTGCAAAAGTTGTAATCGCCTTTGAGCACTTAATGTTTTGGTCGTTGGATACTGTCTATGTGCACAGACATAAACACACCTAATGCTGTGTTTTATAAAATGCTTTTTTATATAATCTACATCTAAGCCTTCGTCATCTACAGGAATAGCTTTTAACGCTGCTCCAGCTTCTTGAAAAATTGTATTTGAGGCATAATGACTTAATTGCCCAACCAACACCACATCATCTTTCTTAATTAATAGTTGCGATACAATGTACAAACTCATCTCTGTGCTGCGCGTACTTATGACATTGTTCGGATTAATACGAAAGCCACGTGTCGCATTTAAATAATTACACAATTGTGTTTTAAACACCGAAGGCGTTGCTACCGATGCTCTATTCCATTTATTAATTAAGGGTTTGCGTTTCATAGCAGCACTATACCATCTCGAAAACTGATGTACTGGATGCAAACGTAAATCGGGCTGACCATCATTAATTATATATTTAGCCGACGTTTCTTGAAGTGTAGATGCCAAATGAAACGATTTTTGAAATGGAAAACCAGCGACTTTAGGATAATTATAAGCACGATCTATACGCTCTGCTGTAGCTTTTATTTTTGCAGTAGCCTGCTCTGGCACCAAAACAAAAGTCCCTCTATTTGGTATAATATCTACCCAACCTTGAGAAGCTAATTCTTCATAAATAGCCACAGCGGTATTACGATGTATATTTAACAACTCACTAAAGACACGAGTACCTGGCAATTTGCTCCCTTTAGATAAATAACCACGTTGTATACCATTAATTATTTGCTGTGCTACTTGTATATATACAGGTTGCACCGAAGCTTTGTCAAAACTAACAAGCTGTTTTATAAGATCACTAACCGGACTATTCATTGTTTTAAAACTGGACTATCTTAATCGTCCGGAAAGTTACGACTTTTGCCTCGTTAAAACTTAGAACACAATGACAAATAAATACATACACCTTGCTTTTATAATGCTTTTCATATCTCAAATAAACGCACAAGAGCAAACCATAAAAACCGATTCTTTAAACGAAGTAATCATCACTTCAACACGTATTGATTTACCCTTCAAGGACAATTCCAGAACCATAAATATTATGACCTCAGCAGATATTAAAAGTAGTGCTGCTCTAACCATTTCAGATGTATTACAGCAAATCGCAGGTGTCGATATTAGACGTCGTGGCACCGGAGGAAGTCAGGCCGATTTATTTATTAGAGGTGGTGGTTTCGATCAAACATTGTTATTAATAGATGGCATTAAAATGGACGATGCACAAACAGGACATCACACCTTAAATGCGGCGCTTCCGCTTGAAGTCATTGAACGTATCGAAGTGATAAAAGGACCTGCGGCACGTGTTTTTGGACAAAATGCCTTTACGGGAGCTATTAATATTGTCACAAAATCGAGTTTAGATAATACCGTGTCTGCAAATCTTGAAACGGGGTCTTTTGGTCAACTTAACGCTTCGGTAACCGTAGGTTCTGAATTAGAAAACTCATCACACATTCTTCATATAGGAAAAATGACCTCTGAAGGCTACCGGAACAATTCAGATTATGACAATTCTAACTATGTCTTAAAAAGTGTCTTCAACAAAAAAGATCAACCTATTGAAATGATTGCCACATTTTCCGAACGTAAGTTTGGTGCCGAAAATTTTTACACCACCAATCCTGCTTATAATGAATATGAAGAAACACAAAACAGCTTAATCGCCTTCACCACGAAATTTCAATCTGAAAAACTAAAAATTCAACCGCGTATCTATTGGAAACGCAACCAAGATATGTTCCTTCTAAAACGTTTTGAACCTGCATTCTTCAGAAATTTCCACCTGTCTAACAAAATTGGTACCGAAGCCAACGCGGCATACACCTCTAAATTAGGAGTTACAGGCTTTGGGATAAACCTCTCTAAAACCTATTTACGTAGTAATAACTTAGGTAATCGCAACCGTTTTATGGCAACGGCTTTTTTAGAACACCGTTTTCAATTTATCAATAACCGTTTAGATATTACACCTGGTGTTGCTGTAACCTATTTTTCGGATTTTAAATTTAACGGATTCCCTGGATTAGATATCGGATTTGATATCACCAACAACCTTAAAGCCTACGGAAACATTGGATTTACCTATAGAATCCCTACCTACACCGATCTATATTACAGCGATCCAAGAACCAACGGCAACCAAAATTTAGAACCCGAAGAAGCCTTTGCGCAAGAAATTGGTATTAAATACAATTCCCAAAGGATTAGAGCGAGTCTATCCGTTTTTAATCGCGATGCCAAAAACCTGATCGATTTTATAAGACCAAACACCATTGAAGAAATTTTTACTGCAACCAACATTGCAGAAGTCAATACCAAAGGGCTCGAAATTGATGTGGCTTATAATTTTGAAATAAATAGCTTCAACCAAACCCTAGCTTTTGGCTATGCCTATTTAGAAGATGATATTTTAGAGCAAAACGAAGAACTATCGCGTTATGCCTTAAACACCTTAAAACACCATTACACCACTAGACTAAGCACGCAATTGTTTAAAAACATTAGTCAAAGTATCGTTTACAAATATGCCGAACGCACCACAGGACAAACCTATAATGTTTGGGACGCTTCAATAATTATGAAATTGAACCAGATGGAATTATCCGTAACAGCAAGCAACATTTTTGATGCCGATTATATTGAATCTGGCTTTACACCAATGCCACCAAGTAATGTCTTATTTGGTCTGCGTTATACGTTTAAATAATAAAAAAGATTTTTTTTGAATATAAAAAACACCCCTAAAGTCCCCTCAAGGGGACAGTCTCACTGTTGCGAATAAAAAAATCTAAAAGATTTATTAATTTTCTCCTTAAGGATTATTGAAATAAAAGTGGACTTTCATTGAAAATACCCTACATAGCTCATTTAAAGTCTGTCCAAAAACCTACCAACAAAAACAGCTTTTCTATTCCAAAATGTTTTATCTGTAGATTGTCCCCTTGAGGGGACTTTAGGGGTGTAAATAAGCTATAAAATATAGAATACCTACAAAGGTTTTGAAACCTTGCAGGATGCAAATCAATTATAGACTCCTACTTCCAAAGAAAATATTTTTCAAAAAAATTGTAACAAAACACCGTCAATCACTACCTATATATCGAAAGTGGTCTAAATCTCAAAACTATATTGAGACCCCAAAGTATAAAAACGACCGTACTTGCAATAACCATCAAAATTACAATTGACATTCCAAATTTGAATCCATTAGTATTCAAACTAAATTTCATTAAGAACTAAAAGATTTCAAAATCTTTAATGGTGGTTATAGTGAGACCGATTTACTTTCAAAATAAGATTGTATAATCTCACAATGGTCGTATATTTATTAACTCATTTCTAAACTAAATCTTATGGCTGAATGGTTTTCAAATTTAGAATTTCTATCCAAAATGTATTGGTTAGTGGCTATCATTGGCTCACTCATTTTCTCTATAGTTATGATTATGGCTTTTACAGGAGGAGATGCCGATGATATTGGCGACCTAGACTCCGATATTGATGCTGATGGAGCTGGTTTTCAATTTATATCTTTTAAAAACCTTGTGGGCTTTTTTACCATATTTGGCTGGAGTGGCATTGCATGTATAGATGCCGGACTTTCTACACCACTAACTATAATTGTTTCGGTGATTTGTGGACTGTTAATGATGGTAATTATGGCTTCACTATTTTATTTTATTAGCAAACTTTCAGATAGTGGTACTTTAAATTATAAAAATGCACTCGATGCCGTTGGCGAAGTCTATCTAACTATTGGAGCAGAGCGCTCTAAAATGGGAAAAGTTACCGTAAGTGTACAAGGCACCATGCGCGAATTAGATGCGCTTACCGATGCATTAACCGAACTAAAATCTGGGACCATCATAAAGGTGGTCGATGTTACTTCTAACGGAATTCTCATTGTTGACCAAACACGGAAACCTATTGAACCCTCAAAACACATAAAAGACCCCTTATTGAGTAATGCTACTCAAAAGAAAATTTCAAAATAAAACTAATTCTTCAAATTTATAAACTATGTATTTACTAACCATTCAAGAAAATTTTAACCCCGAAAGTCTTGGCGGACCAATGCTTCTCATTTTTGTAGCACTATTTATAGTGGTAACCTTAATTATTTTAATAAAACGCTACAAACGCTGTCCTTCAGATAGAATTTTAGTGGTTTACGGAAAAGTTGGAGGTGGCCAATCGGCAAAATGTATTCATGGTGGAGCGGCTTTTATCATTCCTGTCATTCAAGATTATGAATTTTTAGAATTAACACCTATTTCTATCGAAGTAAATTTAGTAAACGCCTTATCTAAACAAAACATTAGAGTTAATGTACCATCGCGTTTTACTATTGGTGTATCTACCGAACCAGGTATTATGCAAAACGCAGCAGAGCGTTTATTAGGCTTAGGACAAAATGAAATTCAAGAATTGGCTCAAGAGATTATTTTTGGCCAGTTACGTTTAGTGGTTGCTTCAATGGATATTGAGGAAATTAATAATGACAGAGACAAATTCTTAACTAACATTTCTCAGTCAGTAGAATCAGAATTAAAGAAGGTTGGTTTAAAACTCATCAACGTAAACATTACAGATATCGTTGACGAATCGGGTTATATTGAAGCCCTTGGTAAAGAAGCTGCTGCTCACGCTATTAACGCCGCTCGTAAATCGGTTGCAGAGAAAACCAGAGATGGATCTATTGGTGAAGCTAATGCAGTACAAGACGAAAGAACTCAAGTTGCTGCGGCTAACGCACAAGCCGTAGAAGGTGAAAACACCGCAAAAATTGCCGTTGCTAATTCAGATTCGTTACGTCGTCAACGTGAAGCAGAAGCAGAACGTGTAGCAATCGCCTCAGAAAAAGTACAAAGTGCAAAGGCCTTACAAGAGTCTTATGCCGCTGAGCAAGAAGCAGAAACAGCGAGAGCAGAGCGTGAGCGTTCTTCTCAAATGGCAGATGTTATTGTACCTGCTGAAATTGATAAACGCAAAGTTGAAATTGATGCTGAAGCCGAAGCAGAACGCATTAGAAGACGCGCAAAAGGTGAAGCCGATGCTATACTCTTTAAAGCACAAGCCGAAGCACAAGGTCAGTTTGAAATCTTAACTAAACAAGCTGCTGGTATGGAGCAAATTGTAAAAGCTGCTGGCAATAATAGTAGAGATGCTGTATTATTATTAATTGCAGATAAATTGCCAGAACTTGTAAAAACACAAGCCGATGCGATCAAAAATATTAAAATAGACAAAGTAACTGTTTGGGACAATGGCAGCAGTGGTGAAGACGGAAAATCATCAACCGCAAACTTCCTGTCTGGCATGTACAAATCAGTACCGCCATTACAAGAAATGTTTAATATGGCTGGTATGGATTTACCTGAATATCTAAAAGGAAAAGACAAAAAGGAGATTGAAGCAGATGATGCTAAAATTGAACCTTCTAGCAAAAAATAAACACTCATTATTTTGAATAATATGGTTCATAAAAGACCAGTACCTACTGCAAAGTTAATTTATGGTACTGGTCTTATTTTAATTGGAGGCTTTACTGCTATAACCGGAAATATTATAGGTATTATAGGCATTGCATTAGGGATCTACTTCCTTAAATCTGATGGTATCGAAATTGATTTAAAAAATAAGAAATACCGCAACATAATCAGTCTCTTTGGTGTATCATACGGACAATGGAAAGCATTCCCTGAAATAGAATATGTGTCGGTTTTTAAAACAACTCAAACCACAAGAGTTTGGGTGTCTACCGCAAGTACAAATGTTACAAATACTGTTGTAAAAGTCAATTTGTTTTACAATACCAACAAGAAGATCGAAGTGTATGTTTGCGATAATACAGATGACGCGTTTATAATTGCTAAACAAATGGCAAATGCCTTAAATATTGATGTTTTAGATGCCACCTCACGCGAAACAAAATGGTTGTAAATTACATTGTTAAAGATTCACTTGCACTCTAAAAAACCATTAAAAACACCAATCGTTTCATATAATTTTCTGACATAAATAGAATTCTATTTGTATCTTTGCCCAGATTTTTAAAATTTATAAAATGAAAAATATTTTATTAGTAGTCGCTTTATTAGCTATAAGCTTTGGTAATGCACAAGCTTTTGAAGGTAAAGGAGATACTAAATTTCAAGTTGGTGCTAACTTTCAAGAATATGCTACAGGCATTAATGTAAGTTACGATTATGGTTTAGGTGAAAATATGTCTGTTGGACTTTCCTCTACTTATGCCTTAGGAATATCTGATGGTTTAGATGCCGATTTTGGAGATCGCTTTGATTTAAAAGCAAGATTTAATGCTAACTTAGGTAATGTAATTAATATAGATGAAAATTTTGATTTTTACCCTGGATTAAGCTTAAGCCTTAAAAACTTTGGTGGTCATGTTGGAGCACGTTATTTCTTTTCTCAAGGTTTTGGAGTCTATTCAGAAGCTTCATTTCCTTTAGCAAAATACAGCAACGATAAATCTAAAGTTGGCTACTACATTCACAACCAATTTGCTTTTAATATTGGAGCTGTTTTTAACCTGTAGGTAAAACAAAACATAAACCGCAGCGCAGTTAGCCCTAAGCACATCGCTTAAATTTTAACCACGCTACATAAAATACAAGGCCTTTTCACTCGATACCCATTCGGATGTTAAGGCTTTTTTTATGACACTAAATGATATGGGCTGTCGGTAAAAACCTAATACCACACACCTAATACCTAATCCCTAATAACACCTAATCCCTAAAACCTAACACCTAACCCCTAACCCCTAATACCTAATACCTAATACCTAAAACCTAATCCCTAACACCTAATACCTAGCATTCCATCACCCATTCAAAGCCTCATTCAAGCGTTCATAAATCAAATGCGATTCCCAACCACGATACAATAAATAATCTGCCACTTTTTTCTTTTTCTTATAGTCATTAGGTGCTTTAACCTGTGCGATACGTTTTTGCACCAATGCATCTAATGTTGCATAATAATCCTCTAAATCAATCTCATTTAAAGCAGCATCAATAGTGTATTTAGAAATTTCCCTAAATTTTAATTCCCTACGCAATCGGTTTTTTCCCCATTTTTTAATTCTAAATTTTCCACGGACAAAAGCTTTAGCAAAACGCTCTTCATTTAAAAAATTATGCCGAATTAAATGTACGATAATAAGATCTATAGCTTCAGGAATCATATTCATATCACGCAGCTTCTGCCGCACTTCTTTATGGCAACGTTCTTGGTAAGCACAATAGTGTTCTAGCTTAGCTTGCGCTTCGTCTACAGTATAAGTTTTGTGTGAATTCATTGCCTCAAAAATACAATAGATTACGCACAATTACAGCGATATTAAAACTCAAAAACTAGCACTTATACCCTAGAAACAACACTGTAAAGATTGCATTTCATCGAAAAATGGCTTTATTTTATAGTAAAATACGTATAAAACTTAACAATTTGTTAATAAATACGTACCTTACAAGACACTGAAATACAGTGATTTTGATATATCTTTGTACAGTTAATCCCTTATTTATCCCTATGACTAAGAACTACCTTTTATCGTTTTTATTATTTTGTTGTGCCTTTGTTTCTTTTGGGCAAACAACTATTGCTATACAAGATTTTGAGTCTACACCTGCGACTCCAACAATGACTTATACTGGTGGTAATGTTGCCACTGGGACAGGCCCTTTTCCAAGTGGAGAAAACAACTTTGTAAGTGGCTCTCAAGGTCGAAAAGTTACAAATGGCACTGAGACCATTGAATTTAGCAATGTGAATACATCATTATATACAAATGTTGAATTTTCTGTTAAACTAGCCTCTTTTGGAGGTTCAAGCGGAAATGGCGCAGATAGCAGTGACTATGTTATAGTAGACGTTAGTGATGATGGAGGAGGCACTTGGATGCAACAAGCAGAGGTAAATGGTTGGAGTATGGATAATGCCTTATGGCATTTTGGTCAAGGCTCTACAGAAACTAATACCTACAACCCAAGCGGTTACACTACCGCTGTTGCAGGAGGCGATGGTACTTCAGGAATAAACGAAATTATTATTACAGATTTACCAAGTGTTGCTAACCTTAGAATAAGAATACGCTTTGAAAATAACGCAGCTAATGAAACTTGGATCATAGATGATGCTAAAATTGAAGGGATTTTAGCCTCTACAGATACCACACTAAACTTTACATCAGCCACATATTCTGAAACCGAAAATGGTACGTCTGTAAATCTATGTGTAGATATAATAAATGAAAGTGCATCCTCAGCTACTACGGCACAAGTAGTACTAACATCTGGTACTGCTCCACACTTATCTTACACAACCCAAAATATTACGTTTCCCGCCAATAGTAGTATACAACAATGTGTTACGGTTAACATTGCAGACAACACCAATTGTGCTGATAGTACAAATTACACGTTTCAGATACAAAATGTTGCAGGTGGTGATTCAGCAACTGCTGGATCTCAAAGTGATACTACTTTAGAGATAACAGATGATGATGGGTTTGTTGGTGCTTTTAAAACCTTATCTTTTGAAGGATCTGATAACTTTACATATACAGGTGGAGGCACTGTAACCTCTACACCTAATAAATATTTTGGTACGTCTTCATATAGAATTACAGGAAGCAACAACCTAACAACTGAAAATATTGATATAAGTGCCATTTCTAACGTAACTTTAAGTGTAGCATTCGCAGCATACGGCCCCGACAGTGGAGAAGACTTGTTTTTAGATATTTCTTATGACAATGGAACAACTTGGACTGGTACAGGCTCTATAAAATTAGTAGATGGGTATAGTAACACCCCCATTAATATGGGTGATACAAATGCTTCTAATCCTACAACAGTAGCATCTAATCCATGGTTAGTTAATATAGCTGATACCGAAACACAAATAAGGGTTAGACTTAGAACCGTTGGAGTAGATGGTGGTGAATATTATTATGTAGATGATATTATACTAAGCGGTGATTCTTGCTCATCTGTTGTTTCAGATACCATTGTTGCATTTACATCTACAACTTCAACTATAACAGAAGATGGAGCATTTATTGATGTCTGTGCTTCTATAGCAAATGAGTCGGCAATCATTGCCACAACCGTAGAAGTCTCATTAGATGGAGTTAGTACAGCTACAAATGGCACTGATTATGATGATGGAGCGGGAACTCCTGCTGCCATTAGTTTCCCACAAACACTTACATTTCCTGCAGGTAGTAC
This sequence comes from Winogradskyella damuponensis, assembly GCF_039538385.1. Taxonomy (NCBI): domain Bacteria; kingdom Pseudomonadati; phylum Bacteroidota; class Flavobacteriia; order Flavobacteriales; family Flavobacteriaceae; genus Winogradskyella; species Winogradskyella damuponensis. The sequence continues at coordinate 372,216 of NZ_BAABCB010000030.1, forward strand.
TGCAGATCAATGTATAACTATATTTATCAGTAATGATGATAGCGTTATAGAGTCTGATGAAACAGTCGTTCTAAACCTTATCAACCCATCCGGAGGTAATGCTGCAATTTTAGGTACAAATACCACACACACGCTAACCATAACCGATAACGATTTTTACGATGATTGTTCAACCTCTATAACTATACCTGTAAATAGTTCATGTATTAACCAATCCTTTACCAACGTTGGAGCAACCGATAGCGGTATTGCAGACCCAAATTGTGGCGCCTATTCAGGTGGAGATGTTTGGTTTAACTTAGTAGTACCTGCAAGTGGATCTGTAACAGTTGAAACCTCAGAAAATGGTGGTATTACAGATTCTGGTATGGCATTATACACAGGTACTTGTGGCGCATTAACACTAGTAACATGTGATGATGATTCTGGCACAGGAAATATGTCTATGATTAGCGCTAGTGGCTTAACACCTGGTTCAACGCTTTACGTAAGAGTTTGGGAGTATAACAATAATGATTTTAGCACATTTAATCTGTGTGCCTACTCGGCTAACGAAATAGATGTAGAGCGTAATACGTTTGCTTCTATAGCCAATGGAAATGCTGCGAATACAGGTAATAATACCGTTTTTGGAGCTACTGAAGTTGGAGCTACAGCCACAGCAAAAAACTATTATATTAGAAATGAGGGTTCTGCCGATTTAAGTATTACGAGTATAGTATCTTCTAATCCTACTGAATTTGTAATTTCAACTAATCCTGCACCTATTGTAATAGCGGCAGGTGGTATTGTTGGTTTTGATATTGAATTTTCACCTTCAGCTCTTGGCACAAGAACAGGTACTATTACTATTGTTAATGATGATAGCGACGAAAACCCATATACGTTTGGAGTGAGTGGAACAGGTACATGTGCAGCTGGAAGTATAACTATTAGTCCTGAATCAGGACCTGTAGACACTGTAGTAACAGTAATTGGCACTAATTTACTCACTGCAACAGCGGCTTTTAACGGTTTAGCTGCAACAGTGACTAATATATCTGCAACAGAAATGGAAGTTGTGGTACCTGCTGGTGCTACAAGTGGTAGTTTAGAAATTACAGACAGCCTTGGTTGCCCTACCTCTACACCATTTACGGTCATAGACTCACAAATTACGAGCTGCGAAGGAAATTCAGGTGTGGTTCCAACCGATTTATTTATTAGCGAAATTACCGATGCCACCTATGGCGGACTTAGCTATGTAGAAATATTCAATGGTACTGGTACTGCAATCAATATAGATAACTACTCTCTTGAAGTCATTGCGAATGGAGATGCAACAGCAGCAGCAATTAATATTTTTGATTTAGAAAATTATATAATGCCAAATGGCACTACTTATGTCATTGCTATAGGGAGACAAAGCCCTGTAACCCCAACCAATGCATGTACAGGAGTCACAGGAGGTTCTGGTGAATTAGCATCTAGTGCAAATGCTCAATTTTCTAGTGGTGGAATTAATAAAAAAACAAATAAACATGATGTAATAAGACTAGTAAACACTGGCACTACAGTTGATGAATTTGGTGTTTATCTAGATAATGACTGGATGGATTCTACAATAATCACTGGAGATAGAGGCTTTAACTTTAGACGTTTAAATACAGCTACTCAACTTCCTGACCCAACATTTACCTTGGGAGAGCTTAGTAATTGGACAGTTATTGATTGGGTTGGTGAAGGCACTGCATCTTGTAGCGGAAATGATTATTCAGATATTGGACTTTTCGATTTTTCTACCGGAGTACCTCCAACAGTAACATTACAACCTGTTGCTCCTGCATTTGCTTGTACATTTTCTGCAAGTTTAACTATTGCTGGAACAGAAGGCTATACTGGACCAACTCCTGCTGATACGCAAGACTTAGCATACCAATGGTACTATAACGCACCTGGCGATACAGCTTGGACTGAAATTTTACCTGCTGACACGAATTACAGTGGCCAACAAACAGCAACATTAAATATAATAGATACAGCCAGTTTAGATGGTTATCAATACTACTGTCAATTAAGAGAAGATACGGCAACGTGTTTTGAAGCCTCTAATGCTGTAAAACTAGATGTACGCGTATCTATTTGGGATGGTACAGATTGGTCTTACCCACCGGATTTAGATAGATATGCAATCCTTAACTCCAACTACAACACCAGCAATGGCACAAATGGACAGGTTAGTTTTGGTGCCTGCGGATTGGTTGTAAATTCTGGAACCCTAACTGTAGACAACAGCAACTATGTTGAAATAATTAATGATGTTGTTGTACAAACTGGAGCGGCAATATTGATAGAAACACAAGCCGCATTCATTCAAAGAGGTGTTGGAGCTGCTGCTGGTAGTTTTACATTAAACGGAACGGCTACTTCACAAGTCAACAAACTAACAGCTCCTTTATCTAATTGGTATGATTACACCTACTGGAGTTCTCCCGTAGCCACAGCAGATGTAGATGCCTCATTATTTCCAGCAAGCCCATCTAGACGCTTTTGGTACAATGCCAATCTCTATTTAGATAACGACAATGACGATATAGACGATGATGCTAATGACTGGACCTTAGCAACAGGAACAGGACAAATGATTGTAGGTCGTGGTTATGCTGCCACTCATAATAATGTTGGATTTATCTCAGGTAACCAATACCAATATAATTTTGAAGGCGCTTTAAACACTGGAGATTATACATATCCCTTAGCTTACAATGCTATTAACACAGATCACTGGAATTTAGTAGGAAACCCATACCCTTCTGCTATTAAGGTTAGAGGAGTAGATGGTTTATTTGCTGCTAATGCAGGAGCTATTAAAACTTCCGTTTATTTATGGTCTCATAACTCACCTCCATTAGATTCAAATCCTGGTAATGAAAATTTAAATTTCAATTCTAATGATTATGCTATAATTAACCAAACTATGTCAACCGCAGGAGCAAGCGGTATCCTTCCGGGTAATTATATTCCTTCAGGACAAAGCTTTTTTGTAAGCAGTCTAGCAAACACAGACTTAATCTTTAATAATGCCATGCGTATTAGCGGAGACAATAGTAACAATTTGTTTTTTAGAAATTCAGCAAATAGTGATACCGAACCACTAGAAGAGGCTAGGCTTTGGTTAAATTTAACAGCAGATGGAGGTATTTTTAATCAGCTTGGAGTTGGCTACGTAAACTCAGCAACAGATGGATTTGATGGTCTCGGTTATGATGCCAAAAGAAATTTATCTAGCGGAAGTGATGTCATTATTTATTCTAAAATTGAAGGAGAAGAACATAAGCTCGCAATTCAAGGGAAAGCCATTTCAAGTTTAAATCTTGAGGAAATCATCAAAATAGGATTTGCTACTTCTATCGAAGAAAATCTAATTTATAAATTTTCTCTGTATGATTTTGAAGGACAGTTCTTAAACGAACACCCTGTATACTTAAAAGACAACCTATTAAACACCTACCACAATCTTAAAGATTCAGATTACACCTTTACGTCTGAACCAGGAGAATACAACAATCGTTTTGAAATCGTATTTAGAACAGCTAACCTTTCTATTGAAGACCATTTAATCCATGCTAACGGTATTAGCATTACCGAATTAACAAATGGCGACGTAGAATTTAAACTCAATTCTAATCAAAACACAATTACTAATGTTGAAATTTTAGATATGTTAGGCAGACGCGTTTACAACTTAAGAGGTAACACTACTACTGAAGTATACAACCTATCACAACTAAGTCAATCTGCTTATATCGCAAAAATAACACTGTCTAACGGACAGGTCATTAGTAAAAAAGCGATTAAACAACAGTAAGATTATAATAATCTATAAATTAAAAGCCTCATGTAAAATGAGGCTTTTTTTATTGCCTAAAGCTTACATCAAAACAAGCATCTAAAGCCATTTTAGAGTATTTTACATAATAGGTTCACCCGTAGTTGCGTCGGGTTAACCTCGGGTTTGCGTCGGGTAAGACTCTGATAAACCACGGGCTTAACTTAGCTTAGCTACAAAACAAATAACACACTAAATCGTAAGATGTAAACCACTCACATTAAACATAGTTAGCACCAACTTTAAGCCAACACTTGTTAGAGTGTATATTTTAAAGCTAGTATAAGATTTCTACCTGCAGCTGCAATACCAGAAGAATACGGTTGGTAACGTTGATCTGTAATATTTTCTAAACTAGCCGTTAAACTAAGATTAGCGTTATATTGGTATTGCGTTCTTAAATTAAGCGTATACCAAGATGGTGCATACGGATTGCCATCAGAATCTAAGGCATAAATATAGTCTTTAGCACTTTCTGAAGGAGCAAGCTGATTAAAAGAAAGTTCGTTATTATAAACAACAAAAGCATTTAATTGTAATTTATTATTTTTCCAGATAAGATGTGTTCGTCCAAAATTTGGAGCTACGTGCCTTACAGGCTCTTCTAACCCATTATTATCTTCTGTACCACCAATTACATTATATTGAGAGCTTAATTTTAATTGTTTTGTAAAATTAACTTCCAATCCTGCTTCAAACCCATAAATCCATGCTTTAGAGGCATTTTGTATCGCCTGAACATCACTTAACTCACCATCATACATAATTTCTGTTGCACCATTTATGGTATAAGCTCTTCTAATTAAAGCATTATCTAAAAAGGTATAATAAGAGGCCAAGTCTAAAACCACTTTGTCATCAAAATTTAGTTTTAACCCCAATTCACCACCATAAGCATACTCTGCTTTTAAGTCTTTATTTGGCACTACTACAGCACCAGGCTCACTATCAAAGACCTTTCCAATATCATCTATGTTTGGAGCTCTAAACGCTGTAGAGGCATTTAATTTCCATTGAATCATATCGCTTGGCGACCACGTAATGCCTGCTGTACCAGTTAATGCACCTGTATTAATTTCAACATCATTAAAAGGCAAGTTTAAAAACTCATTATTGGCTGTAAAGTCGGCTTTAGCAATCACTTGATTAAACCGAAGCCCAGTTTGAAATACAAATTTAGAATTAGGCTTATGTTTTAAACTCGCATAGGCAGCCACAGATTGCCATGTAGCACCATCGGGATAACGTGTAACGTTAGGAGCATTAACTTGGGTTTCAATATGTTCTTCATGCCCCTCAGAACCTACAATATTATGCAAATACTCTAATCCATAGAAAATACTTGTGGTCTCACTAAAATCCTTTTCTAAATCTAAATTAAACGACATAGCAGCTACAGACTCTGATCTTACTTCGCGTATGGCAGATTGATAATCTCTATCTTCTCTACTTTCTTTAAAATTTTGATAGGCTAAAGTGGTCTGAATTTTATCATACAAATTAGAATTACTACTCAATTTGGTCAATTGAAAATTCCCCATAAACCACTGTTGCGGACCATAATTCCACTCGGCAGAACGTAAATAATCTCCTCTATATCTTATTAATCTATCGTACCTAGAATAATCAGATGTTGTAGAATAGTACAATCCAAAATCAAAATTAAGATTATCAGACGGCTCGTATCTAGCTTTTTGCATCAGGTTAATTTGGTCGTAACCTGTTGGTATTTGTACCAACGGATTAGAATTAGCAACAATAATATCTTCGCCATTTGCACTTGCCACATATTCTGGTCTTATATAATCTGTTGGCCCATGACTTCCCATTCTTAAATCATCAAAATTGGTATAACTTACACTAGTTAAAAACGCCCACTTTTTATAACCTAAGTTCACATCAAAATGTCCTGTCTTCTCTTTGTTAGCAGTAGAATATCTTGCTAAAGCATTTCCTGCAAGAAACAATTCATCCTTATAAGATAACTGCGGTTTTTTTGTATAAAAACTCATCACACCACCAATAGCATCACTACCATACACCACAGAACCAGCCCCTAAAGTTACCTCTGTATTTCTAATTGCAAAAGGATCTATAGAAATCACATTTTGAAGATTACCTCCTCTAAAAATAGCATTATTCATACGCACACCATCAACGGTAATTAAAAGACGGTTAGTAGAAAACCCTCTAATCATTGGGCTCCCTCCTCCCATTTGACTTTTCTGAATGTAAATATTACCGGTGTTCTCTAATAAATCTGCACTTGTTTGCGGATTTGCAAGCACAATATCTTTAGCATTAAGACTCACAATAGTTTGAGGAATATCGCGCTTGTTTTGCTCAAACTTAGATGCAGATATAACAATTTGCTTTAAGTCTTCAACTTTTAAAGTAAGGTGTACCGTATTATTGTTTTTTGCAATTTCAGCTTTTGTGAGTTGTTGCTTTTCGTATAAAAAATCTTGAAAAAAGATGATTTCATCATCATTAAAAATAGCTAAAGAGGCTTCACCTTTTAAATCGGTAACTAGCGTTTTAGTCTTCTTAAGATTATACAGTGCAACTCCAGGAATTGGAGCAAGACTACCTTCTTCTAAAACAGTAACAGTTTGTCCAAAAACCGATTGTAAGAAAAGAACTAAAAAAATACTATACGCGAAGTTTCGCTTTAACTGCAAACTCATTTTCAATAAAATATTTTGGTAAATACGCCTAATGAAATACCTCGTTAAGCACCTGTAATGATTTAGGATTTTTAAAATTGCCCAAATGTAATTCAAAATAATGCAACAACATATTTAAAAACTCTTGTCTTTGTTTGCCGTTGATTTTTACAGTATTTAAAGTATCAAAATTTGTGCCTAACAGACGTTTTAACAGTGTTAAATTTTCGCCTGAAACGGAATAAATTCCGTGATTGATGCCTTCAAAAATTCCAGACTCTAAATTAAAATACGGATCGTTTGTATTCACGTTTTCAGGTTGAAAACCTAAATAGCGTGTTAATTTTAAAAGAAACAATAAATGAAAGTTAGAAAACTGGTCTTCATTGTCTAAATACTGAAGTGCTGCCGATATAAAATGAAATAAATCTTCATTCTTTTCTTCTTCTTTAAGCACATTTGAAAGTATTTCAGATAAAAACAATACAATTGAACTTTTATAGATGTTAGTGTGAAGGCTTTTATAAATATAACTAAATTTTACTTCTTTTATAAAGTGAAGCGATTGATTAGGCTTGTAGTTTTCTTCAATTTGAAGCTGAGATAAAGCTTGATAATAAACCGTTTTAGACAATCCTTTTTTAGACTTTAAAACACCTCTTAACATATAACTTACCAATCCTCGTTGCTCAGTATAACACTTTACAATAAGATCATGATCTCTGTATTTTAATTTTGAAAGAACAATGCTATTGTTTTTTGTAAGCATGTTTATCTTATTATAAGGACTTTTAATACTTTGGTTTCAAAAGAATCTAAGTCTGATATCAGTATTAAATACACGCCAGATCTCACTATAGAATTGCCCATGTTTTTACCATTCCAAACGGCAGTACCTCCGTCTATAGCAAAGTTATAGTTGTTATTTGAAGACCTTAAATTAACATTAGACTGTGCTTCGGCAACCAAATTACCTTCAATATCTGTGATTTTAATATTTACACTATCTGTAAGTCCACTTATTTTTACGCCTTTATTAATGTCGTTAAGGTCATTAAAACCAAGTATATTATACTCTGGTCGTACAGGGTTTGGATAAGCAAAAGCATTTTCTAAAGTATCTTCTGGCTTAGAACCTCCGGCTTTAAACGCCATTAATCCTCTTGAGCTAGCAATATATACTATACCATTATCTAAATCTAAAGCGATATCATTAATGCGATTTGAAGGTAGTGGCGAGTTATCTGTTGTAAAGTGATAAATTGTTTTTTGACCATCTGACGAAAAATAAAATACACCTGAATCTGCAGTTGCAATCCATTTGTTATTAGAACCATCAACTTCAATATCTGAAATAGATTGATTTTCTAAAAGCTCTTTAGGAATACCATCTTCCAAAATAATAATTTGACTTAGAGTTGGATTTGGATCTTCATAAAAGCCTATTGTATTATACAAAACTCTTAGCCCTTTTGTTGTCCCAACCCATAGCTGACTGCTATTATCTACCGCAACAGCAGTAAACCTAGAAAATGGGAGTACATTTTGAGCTTCTGAATTAATATTACGTAGCGGATTATTTCCTATACTTTCATTGTATGCTAGCAAACCGTTAGAATATGAGCCTATCCATTTGGTTCCATTATTGTCTATGTCTATATCAAAAAATCCAAATTCGTCACCTGAAGGATTTTCTATTAAGCTCGTAAAATTATGACCTTGCCAATTTCCAGTACTAGGATCGTAAGATTTTAAAGGGTTTGGTGCTCGTGAGGTCAATGACCATAGTATACCATTTCTATCAAAGGTAGCAGCTGACACTCTTATACTCGTATTACTAGCCATAGATTCTAAACCACTATTATCTTCGTTATATAATACGGTAGGCTCAAAATTATTTAACTCTAAAATCCCATTAAGGAATGAACTGATAAACACTTGATTGGTTCTAAAAGGATTTACAGCAATTGTATTGAGATTCCTAGCTCCCAAAACACTGTCGTAAGGAATGTTTTGCCAAGTCTCATTTCTATAATAACTCAACCCTCGGCTTCGTTCCGGAGCGGGATCAAATGCAGATGTATAATCCCCAAAACTTGCCCAAACAAAATTTTCGGCATTTATCTTAAACGTTTCATTATATAAAGGCCCATTAGGCATAATATTTACGTAAGTACTGTTATCTGAAATCTGACCTTTTAGTACTCCAAAATTCTCTGTACCTATATATATAAAGTCATCTAATAGTGTTGCTGATGTAAAATTGGTGTCAAAATCTACAGTTGGCTGAAAACTGTTAACTAATTGCATATTTTCATCGTACACATAAACTGTATTTGTTGTTGAAAAAATAAAATTAGAACCTACTTCTTCTACATCTAAAGGTAATAAGGGTAAGGTTAATACGCTATTAACTGAAGCACCATTTATTTTATAAACTACAGCATTAGCTCTTACAGAATACAAAGAATTACCTACAGTACTCGCAGAATGATAGTTCCCTACAATAACGGTTTGCCACTGCTGAAAATCGATAAGATTAGGATTGGTTAAATCTGCTTTTTTTAAGCCATTATTATTTAAACAAGCTGCATAGATTTCATTATTTAAAATAGAAACTTGTTTCACTGTAATTTGAGAGCCACCATTACCAAGAAAATAGGTGTCACCAAACTCTAATCCCTCTAAACTATAAATTGAAATACCATAATCCGTAGAAATATAAATTAAGCCTTCATTCTCGTAGAAATGATTAATACGTTTATTTAATGGAGTAATGTTTTGTTTTTCAAGAATATCAACAACTCTTAATACCGATTTATCAGTTTCAGAATATATCTCAATTAAGCCTGTTTCATAACCAATGAGTAAATATTGATATAACTCACTATAATAAATAGTTGTAATTTGTTCACCAGACAACCCTTCTACAGTCGTGATTTTAGTTATTTCATTAGTTAAAGTATCGTATTCAAAAACGGCATTTTGGGCAGCCGCAAATATTTTATTCTCACCATTTACAACATCTATAATATTATTATAGGAATAATGCCCTTGCCATAACTCTGAGAAATCTTGACTATAACACGAGGTTGTTAAGCCAAATACTAGAATAAAGATTTTAAAAATAGTAATACGCATTCGTAAATTAGGTTTGGTCAAAGATATTTAATAGTAACGATATTATAATGCATATCATATATTATGTCAATAAAAAAAGCTTCCATGAAAAACACAGAAGCTCATCTTTTAATCGTATTAATTATTTAAACTACTCCTTGAGCTAACATAGCATCTGCAACTTTTACAAAGCCTGCAATATTTGCTCCTCGTACATAATCTACATAACCATTTTCATCAGTTCCATATTCAACACATGATGCATGAATATCATCCATAATTTGATTTAATTTAGCATCTACCTCTTCACGAGTCCAGTTGTATCGTAATGAGTTTTGGCTCATCTCTAAACCAGATGTTGCTACTCCACCAGCATTAGATGCTTTTCCTGGAGCAAACAATATTTTTGCTTTATGAAAGGCCTCAATTGCTTCTGGTGTAGAAGGCATATTAGCTCCTTCACTGACACAAATACAACCATTACTTAATAATTTTTCTGCGTCATCTGCATTAAGTTCGTTTTGTGTTGCACACGGCAACGCAATATCACATTTAACTCCCCAAGGAGTTTCACCTTTATGGTATGTTCCTGAAGAAAATTCATTAGCATATTCTGAAATCCTTCCTCTTTTTACATTTTTAAGATCCATAATAAAGGCTAATTTTTCGGCATCAATCCCATCTTTATCGTAAATATATCCCGAAGAATCAGACATTGTAAGTACTTTTGCACCAAATTCTATGGCCTTTTCTGCAGCATACTGTGCTACGTTTCCAGAACCCGAAATTACAACATGTTTACCTTCAAAACTGTCATTTTTAGTTGCTAACATATTTTTAGCAAAATATACATTACCATAACCCGTAGCTTCTGGTCTTATTAAAGAGCCTCCAAAAGAAATTCCTTTACCTGTTAGCACACCTGTAAACTCGTTACGCAATCTTTTATATTGGCCAAACATATAACCAACTTCTCTTCCTCCTACTCCAATATCTCCTGCAGGAACATCTGTATTTGGGCCAATATGACGAAATAATTCGCTCATAAAACTTTGACAAAAACGCATGACTTCATTGTCTGACTTTCCTTTTGGATTAAAGTCCGAACCACCCTTACCACCTCCCATAGGAAGTGTTGTTAAAGAATTTTTAAATACTTGCTCAAAACCTAAAAATTTTAAAATACTTAGATTTACTGAAGGGTGAAAACGCAAACCTCCTTTATAAGGTCCAATAGCAGAATTAAATTCAACTCTAAACGCTCTATTAACTTGCGTATTACCGTTATCATCAATCCACGGTACTCTAAATATTATAGTACGTTCTGGCTCTACCATACGCTCCAATAACATTTTACCTTTGTATTTTGGATTGCTTTCAATAAATGGAATTACAGTTTCCGCAACTTCCTCTACAGCCTGCATAAACTCAGGTTCGTTACCATTTCTTTCATTTACGAGATTTAAAAAAGCTTCTATTTTATCTTTCATAAATTTATTTTTTTTGTTTTTGTTAAAGTCTTATACAAACAACTTATTATTACACAAATATCATTTTAATTAACCTTAATTTAGAAATTTATAATATATTGTGTGTAAATTATAATTTATCTGCAAAAATAAGTGTTTAATTTATATTTTTATCTGTTTAATTTTTCAAAATCAACATTAATTCTTTTCTTTAAAGCATATTAAAGCATGCATTTTATCCGTTTTATTTGGTATTTCGTCGAGTTTTTATATATTTGCTCGGCTAAGAGTCTCAATTTTGAAATTACATGACACTATATATAAAAAAACTATTCATTCCACTTGCATTTTTTTTATCAATGCAACTAAGTTACTCGCAATTAGGCTTTTCTCACGAATTAGGTGTTATTGCAGGCCCTGTAGCTTATCAATCTGATTTCGGTGTACGTTCGGATTTTGAAACTAATGCTGGCAATTCAGGGATAGGTTTAGGTATTGTACACTACATCAACTTTTCTTATCGTGCTGATTGTAATTGTTATACTACAGACAAATACTTTAATGACCACTTTAAATTAAGAAGTGAAATCTCTTGGAATAAAACAAAACTTGAACACTTCGGGGAATGGGTTGAGTCTAATAAAACATCTGAAAATGCCAATCGATTAAGAGGGCATTCTGGAGAGGCACAAAATTGGGATATAGGAATGCAATTAGAGTTTTTCCCAAGAAGTATCAGAGAATTTTCTGCTGGTGTTTTTTCATTCGCTCCTTTTGTTAGTTTAGGTGCGCACTATGTATCATACAATCCTAGTGTTTATACCAATTATGTAAGCTCAGATTTTTCTAACCTTAATAACTTTGGAGATATAGATGACCCATCTAACTTTTATTCATTTTGGGAACCTGGTTCTGTAAGTGACAAAAGTGGTTCTGCGTGGTCTATAGTAAGTAGTGTTGGAACAAGATATAAACTTACCGTACTTTCGGATTTAATGGTTGATTTAAGATTCCAGTACTTTTTTAGTGACAAAACGGATGGTTTAGACCACCAACTTTCTTCTAATAAAGCCAACGATTGGATGGTGTGGCTAAACTTTGGTTACATTTACTACTTAGATTAAACAACTTATAAATTATATAACACAAAAGACCAAATCATTAGATTTGGTCTTTTGTATATTGTAGAACTAATGATAAAACTATCCTATGGCTTGTTTTAAATCTCCTATTAAATCTGTTTCATCTTCAATACCCACACTCAATCTAATTAGAGAATCTACAACTCCTGCTTTTTCACGATCTTCTTTAGGGATACTAGCGTGTGTCATACTTGCTGGATGACCAGCTAACGATTCTACACCACCAAGCGATTCGGCAAGTGTAAAAACATTTAGCTTCTCTACTATATTCATAGCGTCTTGGTAATTATTTCCTTTTGTAGTAAAAGACACCATACCACCAAAATTGGTCATTTGTGATTTGGCGATAAGATGATTAGGATGATGCTTAAAACCTGGCCAATATACGTTTTCAATTTTTGGATGTTTTTCTAAATATTCGGCAACTGCTTTTCCATTTTCGCAATGACGCTGCATACGTACATGTAAAGTTTTTATACCTCTTAATGCTAAAAACGCATCTTGAGGACCACAAACCGCTCCACTTGCATTCTGAATAAAATACAAACGATCTGCCAAATCTTTATCTTTAACAATTAAAGCTCCCATAACCAAATCACTATGACCTCCAAGATATTTCGTCGCTGAATGCATAACAATATCGGCACCTAAATCTAATGGTTGCTGTAAATATGGAGTGGCAAATGTATTATCAACAGCTAACAGTACATCATGTCTTTTAGCAATTTTTGCCGTTGTAATAATATCTATAATATTTAACATTGGGTTTGTTGGAGTTTCTACCCAAATCAACTTTGTGTTGACGTTAATGTAGTCTTCAACACAATTGGCATTTTCCATACCAATAAAATGGAATTTTATACCAAAGTCCTCATATATTTTAGTAAATAAACGATATGTCCCACCATATAAATCGTTCGTAGAAATGACTTCATCACCAGGCTTTAATAATTTTAGAACAGCATCAATCGCTGCTAGACCAGAGCTAAAAGCCAAACCATGACTTCCATTTTCTATACTCGCAAAAGCATTCTCTAACGCCGTTCTGGTTGGGTTGTGTGTTCTAGAATACTCATAACCCTTATGACCGCCTGGAGTTGATTGTGCAAACGTAGATGTTTGATAAATTGGAGGCATTACAGAACCGTATGCAAGATCAGGTTTTTGACCTCCGTGTATTGCTTTTGTATTGAATTTCATAGTTTATAACATTTACGGCCTAAGCCATCTGAATTATCACCTTTAAATCACAACAAATTTAATGGATAATTCGTTCTATTCGAATCTATATAATACCTTTAGTCTTTGTTTAACAAAACCTCTACCAGTTTGAAACGTATAAGTCTTTTTTTAGTGTTTTTAATTCTTTTAAATTCATGTACTTCTGAATTTAAACCTGTAACCTTTGAAACCATTTCAATTGAAGAATCTTTTGATGCCGAAATTTCGGCAACCTACAGTAAGGCCAAAGGCAATAGCGACCTCAGCAAAACTATTAACACCAATGTTGAAAATGCAATTATTAAAACCTTAAGTACACCTGAAAATAAAAACAACTTAACCGATGTTCTAAAAGCTTTTAATACAGAATACCTTAGTTATAGAAACGAATTTTCAGAAGGATCAGAACCTGTATGGGAACTTCATATTGAAACCGAATTAACCTATCAATCTGAAGAAGTGATTACAATAGCAATTAGTAATTACGAATTTAAAGGAGGAGCACATGGTAACGACCAAATACAATTTCTCAACTTAGACGCTAAAACAGGTAAAATTTTGAGCTTAAATGATATTATCACAGACAAAGAAAGCTTTACAACATTAGCCGAAAAATATTTTATAAAATCATTAGACAACAAAAAAGAAAACTTAAAAATGGAAGATTTCTTTTTTGGAGAATCGTTTCACTTACCAGAAAACATAGGTTTTAGTGAAGACGGACTAATACTGCTTTATAATGTTTACGAAGTTGCTTCGTATGATAGTGGTTATACCGAGTTTGTAATTCCGTTTACAGAGACAGAATTATATTTAAAAGTTCATTAATCCTTTACTCCTCTTGTTAATCGTTTAATAAAAGGTTCAACGGTTAAACCTTGACCAACAATAGAAACCACCACGACAATATAAGTAATTACTAAAAATAATTCTCTATGCATCGCTGTGGTAAGACTTAGAGCTAATGCTATTGAAATTCCACCTCGCAAGCCTCCCCAAGTCATTATCAAATTTGTTTTTGGCACAAAATCTAAACGTTTTGAAAAAAACTTTATGGGCAACCATAGAGATATATAACGACACATTAATATAATAGGAATAGCTAATAATCCGGCATAAATGTATTTGCCTTCTAAAGTTAAAATTAACATTTCCATACCAATCATTACAAACAAAATAGTATTTAATAAGACATCTATTAGTTCCCAAAATTTATCCACATAAAGTTCTGTAGTTTCAGACATGGCAGAATTTCTTACGGTATCATTTCCAACAATAAGTCCAGCTGTAACCATCGCTAATGGTGCAGATAAATGAAATTTATGCGCTAACATGGTACCTCCCATAACCGTTGCAAGGGTTAGAATGACTTCAATTTCATAATTATCAATAGAACGCATTAAACGATACGTAACCCAACCTAGAAAAAGCCCCAAAACAATACCACCAATAACTTCTTGTCCGAATAAGGTTGCAATTTCAGATAATTTAATCGCTGCATCTGGTTTGGCTGCAATCGCAAAAATGGTCAAAAACACCACGACTCCAACTCCATCATTAAATAATGATTCTCCTACAATTTTGGTTTCCAATTTTTTTGGTGCTCCTGCCTTTTTTAAAATTCCTAAAACAGCAATGGGATCTGTTGGTGATATTAACGCTCCAAATAATAAACAATAGATAAAATCGACATTTAATCCCATTAATTTTAACACATAGAACATCGCAACACCAACCAAAACTGTAGATACCAAAACACCTAAAGTTGCAAAAGCTAAAATTGGGCCGCGTTGCACTTTTAGTTGATTAAAATTAGTATGTAGTGCCCCTGCAAATAATAAAAAACTCAACATAATATCTAACAAGACGGTTTCAAAGTCTATCATAGCTATAAATTCCCGCTCTTGAACCAATAAAGTATCATCAAACTGAGCAATACCAACTAAAACTACAGTAAAAACAATAGTAATAACCATTAAACCAATGGTAATTGGTAGTTTTAAAAACTTCACGTTTATATAGCCAAAAAGGGCAGATAATACAACTAAAATAGTTGCAATTGAGTAGTAATCCATAAATTGATATTTTTCTTAAAAGTAATAAAATTCGTTAGAAATACGGTTTCTTTGCATTTTGAAATTAAACCGTTTAGATTATGAACAAAATATACTATTTAAGTAGCTGTAATACTTGTACGCGTATCATTAATGAACTTAATCTTCCTGAAGGCTTTCAACTTCAAGATATAAAGACAGAACCAATTACTACGCAACAAATTGAACAAATGCGAGAACTAACTAACAGTTACGAGAGCTTGTTTAGTAAACGCGCTAGACTTTATAAAGAACTAGGTTTAAAAGACAAATCGTTAACTGAGGACGATTATAAAAACTATATTTTAGAGCACTACACCTTTTTAAAACGGCCAGTGATTTTATATAAGAATCAAATTTTTATTGGCAATTCTAAGACAACAGTAGAAGCAGCAAAACTTGCTTTGCATGAATAGTAGAGGGTTTGCCATTTTTGCACTTGTAATGGTACAAGTATTATATGGACTCAATTTCACCATTGCAAAAACGGTAATGAATGAAAGTTTCATCAAACCTTTTGGGTTTGTACTTATAAGAGTAGCTGGAGCTACAGTATTGTTTTGGGCAATGAGTCTCTTTTTACCAAAACAAAAAATTGAAAAAAAAGACTATCTAAAACTCTTTGTCGCTGCTATTTTTGGAGTGATGATTAATATGCTGTTCTTTTTTAAAGGCTTAGAATACACTTCGCCTATCCACGCCTCTGCTATCACCATTACAGTGCCTATTATAATTTTAGTTTTGTCGGCTATAATTCTAAAAGAAAACGTATCTAAGCTCAAAATCGTTGGAGTTACCTTAGGCTTAATAGGCGCACTCGTTTTAACTATTTATGGTAAATCTAATAGAGCTGGCGACAATGTGCCTTTAGGTAATTTACTCGTGTTTTTAAATGCTATTTCGTACAGTATTTATATTATAATGATAAAAAAACTCACATTAAAATACCATCCATTTACATTTATTAAATGGTTATTTTTATTTGGCCTTATTATGTTAATTCCGTTTGGATATAACGACTTAAAAGCTGTGGAGTGGCACACGTTTACACCTAATGCCATTTGGTCTGTTCTATTTGTTATTATTGGAGCAACTTTTGGAACCTATTTGTTTAACCCACTCGCATTAAACAAACTAAAAGCATCTACTGTAGGTATATTTATTTATCTTCAACCTGTAATTGCTGGACTCTTTGCTATTTCAATAGGCGCAGATTTTATAGACTCAGTAAAAATTGGAGCCATGTTACTCATATTTTTAGGAGTATTTCTAGTATCTAAAAAACCTAAAAACACCACTTAATTTGCCTCTAAAATCTAAAATATTTAAAAGCATTGATGCTATTCCACAATCCTATTGGCATAGCGTAAACTGCTGTACAAATATTTATTATTCGCCCGAATTTCTAAAAGCATTTGAGCGTGCCAATACAGATATTGAGTTTAATTATATCTTTATATTAAAAGACAAAGAAGCGATTGCTTTTGCTAATACCCAAATTGTAACTATTGGAATTGAAACCATTACTAAAAACATTAGCATGACTGATAAAATTAGACGCGTGGTAAACAATATGTTTTGCAATAATGAAATTCGTGTGTTGTTCTGTGGAAATGTGTTTTTAAGTGGTGAATATGGTACATTTTTAAAAGATGGTGAAGATAAAATTACCACATTCAAGGCCATTGCAGAAGGTGTAAAACAATTATCAAAATCTACAAAAAAACTAAAAGCCATATTCATAAAAGATTTTGAAAACGATTCTCTTCCTATTACAAAGCATTTAGAAGCCTATGATTACGCGGCTATGAACGTTGAGCCAAACATGATTATTACACTAAAACCTGAATGGCAATCTTTTAACGATTACACCAATGCTTTAAAATCTAAATACCGTGTAAAAGCCAATAGAGCTGACACAAAAAGTAAGACTTTAAAAGCGAAATTATTCACACAACAAGACATAGAAACACATAAAAATCAGCTTCAAGAATTATATCAAAACACTATTGATAATGCCGATTTTAACGCTCAAATTTTAAATCTTGACACTTATATTTATCTAAAAAAAGCCTTCAAAAATAAATTTATAGTAAAAGGCTATTTTCTTGAAGATAAATTAGTTGGTTTTTTATCTGCCATGCAAAACAACACGCATCTCGATGCGCATTTTATAGGCATTGACTATTCAAAAAATAAAGAATTTGCTATCTATCCAAGAATACTAAATGATTATGTAAGACTCGGAATTGAAACACAATCAACACAGATTAACTTAGGCAGAACTGCTTCAGAAATTAAAAGTACACTTGGTGCAAAACCAAAACCGTTAACTTGTTATTGCAAACACAAGCAGTATTTACCTAATCAGGTTTTAAAACCGTTTATTAAAAATGTGCAGATAAAATCCTTTAAGCAACATTCGGTTTTTAAGTAAAACTTACATTGGCATAGGCTTTGGTCTTACGCCATGCTTACGTGTATCTTCTTTTGTTAAAACCTTAAAACTTTCAGACTTTGGAAATTTATGAGCCAATTCTAATAAAGGTTCTGGTAAAGCTGTTAATTTTCTCGCTTTTAAATCAATCCAAGCACCTTGCATTTCGCAATAGGCTAAATTTTCGCCTTTATGGTTGTAAAAATTATGTTCAAACATAAATAACATACCATCTTCACTCAAACCAGAAACTTCAATAGTTACCGTAATTGGAGTACCCAAAAAAGATTCTTTAAAATAATACATGTGCTCATAAAACACTACTGGTCCAACATTGAATTTCATTATTTCTGGCATTGTAAACCCTTTTTCTGTAAAGAAAGCCATCCTAGCATGACTCATAAAGTTGGTATAAGCAGAATTAGCTAAATGACCGTTAGCATCAACATCGCTCCAGCGAATTTCAAATTGTTTTTTGTACATAGTTTTCTTTTCAATTTTGGCTTACAAAGTTATAAAAGTCTATTGTGAGAATCGGTTCATTTCTAAACTATTTAAAACCATTCAATTTTGTACCTTTGCACAACTTTAATTAAAGCATCTTTAATGATACAATCCATGACAGGTTACGGGAAATCTGTACTACAGCTCCCAACTAAAAAAATATCTATAGAATTAAAATCTCTAAACAGTAAGAGTCTAGATCTCAATGCTCGTATGCCTTCTATGTATCGTGCAAAAGAATTAGCCATTAGAAAATTAATTGCTAAAAACTTAGTAAGAGGAAAAGTAGATTTTTCATTATTTGTAGAAATCACAGGCGAAGACACCAGTTCTAAAATCAATAAAACAGTTGTTAAAGAATACATTAAGCAACTTAAAGAAGTGGTTGACGGAGATGCTACAGAACTTTTAAAAATGGCCATTCGTTTACCAGATGCTGTAACAACAGAACGTGATGATATTGATGAAGAAGAGTGGTCTTTAATTAGTAAAGAAATTAATGAAGCCATTGCTAATATTGTTATTTACAGAAAAGACGAAGGAGCAATGCTAAAACAAGACTTTGAAGATAGAATTGCCACCCTTAGACGTTTATTACAAGAGGTAATTACTATGGATCCTGATCGTATTGATGGTGTAAGAGCTCGATTAGAAAAAGGTATTGCAGATATTAAAGAAAAGGTAGATGAAAACCGTTTTGAACAAGAACTGGTCTATTACATTGAAAAATTTGATATTACTGAAGAAAAAGTAAGATTAGAAAACCACTTAGATTATTTTATAAAGTCGTTAAATTCTGACGATTCAAACGGAAAAAAATTAGGTTTTATCTCTCAAGAAATTGGAAGAGAAATTAACACTATCGGTTCAAAATCTAACTATGCACCAATGCAAAAATTAGTAGTTCAAATGAAAGATGAACTCGAAAAGATTAAGGAACAATTATTAAACGTACTCTAAATTAGTTGACCATCACAGTCGCGGTATACAGTAAAAAGTAAAACAATTTATTTTGTCAGAAATCAAAAACGAAATACAAGGCAAGCTTATTGTCTTTTCAGCACCTTCTGGTTCAGGAAAAACAACTATTGTTCGTCATTTATTAAAACAGCCAGAACTCAACTTAGAGTTTTCTATCTCTGCAACTTCACGTGATAAACGCGGTAACGAAGTTAATGGAAAAGATTATTATTACCTATCGCTTAAAGAATTTAAAAACCGAATTAAAAACGATGAGTTTTTAGAATGGGAAGAAGTGTATAGAGATAATTTTTATGGCACTTTAAAAACCGAAATTGAACGCATTTGGGCAAAAGGAAAACACGTTATTTTTGATATTGACGTTTCTGGAGGATTGCGTATTAAACGAAAGTTCCCAGAGCAAACTATTGCTATTTTTGTAAAACCGCCAGATTTAAACGAATTGGTAAGACGATTAAAAGAAAGAGGAGAAGAAAGTGAAGACAAAATTAGTATGCGCGTTGCTAAAGCTCCTGCAGAACTAGCTACCGCTCCACTTTTTGATGAAATTGTGGTTAACTCTGACCTAAATAAGGCTTTGGATGATGCTTACAAATTGGTTTCAGATTTTATAGCGAAGTAACATGAAGATTGGTTTATATTTTGGCACGTTTAATCCCATTCATGTTGGCCATTTAACTATAGCCAATCATCTGGCTGAGCATAGTGACTTGGATCAGGTTTGGTTTGTAGTAACACCTTTAAGCCCTTTTAAAAAGAAAAGCAGTTTACTAGACAACTACCAACGTTTAGAGATGGTACACCTAGCCACAAAAGACTATGACAAACTGAGACCAAGCGATATCGAATTTGGATTAAAACAACCCAATTACACTATTGATACACTAGCTTACCTTTTTGAAAAATATCCTAACTATGAGTTTGCCTTAATTATGGGCGAAGACAATTTAAAAAGTTTTCATAAGTGGAAAAACTATGAACTTATTTTAGAGAACCACAATATTTACGTCTACCCTAGATTATCTAAAGGAAAAGTAGATACTCAATTTAATGATCATCCTAAAATTACAAAGGTTAATGCTCCAATTATGGAACTCTCTTCAACCTTTATAAGAAATGAAATTAAAAACAAAAAAAATGTACGCCCTATATTGCCAGAACATGTATGGCAATTTATTGACGAGATGAATTTTTATAGGTAACATTCCTGCGAACGCAGGAATCTCATGAAGAAAAATCTAGATCTTCAAAATTTAGACATAATTTGTCACAAACGTTTTGAAAGCTGTAGTATAAACATTTAAAATTCTGGAATAATTCATGAGATTCCCGTTTTCACGGGAAATTAAAAATGATAAAAAGCATCTTCATAATGCGTCAATTGTTCCGTGGTTTTATTCTTTAAAACTGCAACAATATCAAAACGTGTTTCTAATTCTATATCATGTTCAAGAATAAAAGCATCCATCGCTTTTACCAATAATTTTATTTTGCTTGGAGTTACAAACTCTTGTGGATCACCAAAAAAATCAGAATTTCGAGTTTTCACTTCAACACAAATCATCACATTATTGTATTTAGCAATAATATCAATTTCTGCTTTTTGAAACACATAATTACGAACTACAATTTCGTAACCCTTTTTTATAAGATAATCTGTAGCGAGTTGCTCTCCTAGTTGACCAAGTTCATTGTGTTGTGCCATTTTCTTTAGTCTTTTTCTCTGTACGATACAAAAATTAATTCCACCTAAAAGTTAACAATCAATATACAAAATTGTGTCATCTTGAAGTAATTTCATCTCGTTTTCATCGCAGCATCTTTATTCAAAACCTTTATAAATCCTACAATTAGCCATATCTTTACAATCACTTTAAAGTTAGCCAAATGGTTCGTCATATTAAATGCCCTAATTGTGGCATCTATAACACAAATGCAGATTACTGTACCAATTGCAATACACTTTTATCTTATAAAAAAAGACGTGAATTAGCCTTTGCACAAGAAGAAAAAGAACGTCGAGAACGCGAGCGTATTCAAAAAGAAGCCTCTCCTTCATTTTTTGAAAAACACAAAGACCATCGTTTTTTAATCGTACGTATTTTTGTAAAAATCACCCATTCTATTTGGATGGCATTTATGGCTATAGGCATGTTTATTGCTTGGTTAATTACAGCAATTGCAGCATGAAAATTTTAAAACATCCTATTTTCTACATAAGTATGTTAGTAGCTCTTGCAATTTACATAGCGCAGAAGTTTGTTTTACCACTACCAAATTGGGTGTACTTTTATGTCAATGACTTTTTATGTATGCCTATTGTTCTAAGTACGTGTTTAGCTGTTTTAAGAATCATCAAGAAAACCGAAGCGCTTTACGTACCAATAGGTATCGTTTTAGCCTTAACTATGTATTTTTTAATCTATTTTGAATGGTTAATGCCTCAAATAAACACACGTTATACTAGTGATCTAATTGACGCTGGACTCTACATTTTAGGAGGCCTTTTATTTTTTAGGTTTCAAAAACAATTATTCTGAAAATTTCAACGTCGTTTGCGCTTTACCGACTTTCAAGTCTAGAGTTCTCCCTAAAACCAAAGCACGATTATCTTTTTCGTGTCCCGCAGGCATATTAAACGTAATTGGAAAATCGTAGTCTTCTAAAGCATCTAAAATTAATTGCTCAACCGAAGCTCCCCAAAGTGTGGTATTCTTTCGCATTTTAGACATATCACCAACCACAAGTCCATTTAAATGATCAAAATAACCAGCACGCTTCATACTCTGTAGCATACGATCTATATGGTATTTGTATTCACCAATTTCTTCAATAAACAAAATCTTTCCAGAGGTATCGATACTCTCTTTAGATCCTAACATGGTATGTAACATCGTGAGATTACCACCAACCAATTCTCCTGAAGTTTCGCCTACTCTATTATACTTAGAGCCTTTTAACGTGTAGTCTGTTGGTTCTCCAAATAAAGCAGATTTAAAGGTAGCAACCGTTTCTTTAATGTCATTTAAATCCTTTGTTAAACTCACGCACATTAAAGCATGTAATGATTGAAACCCTTCATTATGCACCTGGTTGTGTAATGCTGTAATATCGCTATAACCAATAACCCATTTCGGATTTTTCTTAAATTCTGTATAGTCTAACTTATCTAAAATCCTTACCGTTCCGTAACCACCTCGCGCACACCAAATCGCACTCACAGTAGGATTATCCATAACGCTTTGCAGATCTACACAACGCTCATAATCATCTCCTGCAAAATGGTTAGACTGGCTAAACACATGGTCTCCAACAATAGCATTCAAACCCCAACTTTGTAAAAGTTTAACCGCTTGTTGTACTTCTCCTTCTCGACTTTTTAAAATTCCAGAAGGCGCTACAATAGCAACCGTATCGCCTGCTTTTAAATATGGTGGTTGTATTAATTTTGAAGTCATATCCATAGGTTTATTGGTTTCTATTTGTGCTCTAACATTGGTATTCACAACCATAATAATAAGTAAAATGAGATATGAAACGTACTTTTTCAAAATCATAAAATAGTTTTTGTAAATATAAAAAGTAAAAATTGAAGCCAATAAAATAATATAACGAATAACACTTTAAAAAAGTACTTCTGCATTTTCAACTTCAATTTAAATCAGTCAGAAGTTTTAACGCATAAAAAAAAAGATGATCCTATATTAAGACCATCTCTTTTTATAAAAAATTAGTACAACTATTAATTGAATAATGCTTTAGTTTTTGTTGTATTAGAAGCTGCTGATCGACTTAATTCAGATGAGTAATCAACAGACACTAAAGATCCTGTATAGTATCCCGAAAAAGAAGTTCCATTATAAGTCGTTCCTTCAAATTCAAACTCGTAAGAAGAACCATCATCTAAAACTGTAAACGTACCTGAGTTTATTTCGAATGCATCGTAATCCTCATCAACAGTAGTTTCGATGATTACCTCAGCAGAGCTATATGTACCCGCTTCTATGCCATTCCCAATGGTATATACACCCTCTTCCAAATCTTGTGAATTTGATGTAAATAATTCAAAATATACTCCAGAAAACGTATCATTAGTAGGTATAGCTTCACCATCTACAATTCTAAGTCCTGAGTCTACTAAAGAAATATCAAAGTTATATACACCATCAAAATATTCGCCATAATCCGCAATAACTCCAGATTTTAATTGATATTCCGTATCACCATAAACTAATACACCTGAACCGCCAGCCGTTCCTCCGTCTCCATCATCATCACTTCCACAAGAAAAAGACACTAAGCTAATTGACACTAATAGAAAAAGTAATTTTAAATTCTTCATTTTATAAATTTGTTTGATTAAGTCGCCAAAAGTAAATTATTTTGTAAAAAATCAAAATAATCTGCTTTTTTTTCGACGAATCGTTTCTTTATTTCATTACAATTCACACTACAAAATGCTTACTTTTGTAGCTTCAAAAAAAAATAAAAACCATGTCGAAGAGATATACCATAACAGCAGCATTACCATACACTAACGGCCCAATTCATATTGGACATTTAGCTGGTGTTTATGTACCTGCAGATATTTATTCTAGATATTTAAGATTAACTGGCAATGACGTTGCTTTTATTTGCGGAAGTGATGAGCACGGTGTACCCATTACCATAAAGGCGAAAAAAGAAGGAGTTACTCCACAAGATATCGTTGATAAATACCATGCCATTATCAAGCAGTCTTTTATTGATTTTGGTATTACATTCGATAACTACTCACGTACTTCAGCAAAAATTCATCATGATACGGCTCAAGAGTTTTTTAAAACCCTTTACGACAAAAATGAATTTGTAGAAGAAGTGACTGAACAATTATACGATGCTGAAGCAAATCAGTTTTTAGCAGATCGTTTTGTCACAGGAACCTGTCCTAAATGTGGTAATGAAGAAGCTTATGGTGATCAGTGTGAAAGCTGTGGATCCAGCTTAAATGCTACAGATTTAATAAACCCAAAATCGGCAATCACAGGTAATGTACCAACATTAAAAGAAACCAAACACTGGTTTTTACCTTTAAATAAACACGAAGATTTTTTACGTGAATGGATTTTAAAAGGTCATAAAAAGGACTGGAAACCTAATGTTTACGGTCAAGTAAAATCTTGGATTGACGATGGCTTACGTCCACGTGCCGTAACCAGAGATTTAGATTGGGGAATTCCGGTACCTGTTGAAGGTGGCGAAGGCAAAGTACTTTACGTTTGGTTTGATGCTCCTATTGGTTACATTTCTGCAACCAAAGAATGGGCAGCACGCGAAGGTAAAAACTGGGAAGATTATTGGAAAGACGAAGACACCAAATTGGTACACTTTATAGGAAAAGATAATATTGTGTTTCACTGTATTATTTTCCCATCCATGCTAAAAGCTGAAGGCTCTTATATTTTACCAGACAACGTACCAGCTAACGAATTTTTAAACTTAGAAGGTCAGAAATTATCAACCTCTAAAAACTGGGCCGTTTGGTTACCAGATTATTTAATCGATTTCCCTAATCAACAAGATGTGTTGCGTTATGCCTTAACGGCAAATGCACCAGAATCTAAGGATAACGATTTTACGTGGAAAGATTTTCAAGCTAGAAACAATAATGAATTGGTAGCTATCTTCGGAAACTTTATCAATCGTGTGGTGGTTTTAACCAACAAATATTACGATGGAATAATTCCTGAACCTTCAGACTATTCTACGATTGATGAAGAAACTTTAGCGGCTGTAAAAGCTTATCCTGCTGTGATTTCGAGCTCTATTGAACGTTACCGTTTTAGAGAAGCAAGTCAAGAATTGATGAACTTAGCACGATTAGGAAATAAGTATTTAGCAGACGAAGAACCATGGAAAACGTTTAAAACAGATGAAGCACGTACTAAAACTGTAATGTTTGTGGCCTTACAGATTGCTTCTGCTTTAGCGGTTTTATCAGAACCATTTTTACCGTTCACTTCCGAAAAACTAAAAAACATTTTAAATGTGAACGATAACAATTGGGAAGATATTTCTTCAAAAGACATTCTTATTCCAGCAAACCACCAAATAGGAAAAGGGGAATTGTTATTCTCTAAAATTGAAGATGCACAAATTGAAGCACAATTAGAAAAGCTAATTGCTAGCAAAAAAGCTAATGAAGCGGCAAACAAGGCTGTAGAACCTCAAAAAGATGAAATTACATTTGATGATTTCACCAAACTAGATTTACGTGTTGGTACAATCTTAGAAGCTGAAAAAATGCCAAAAACTAAAAAGCTTCTAGTCTTAAAAGTAGATACTGGTATTGATACAAGAACCATTGTTTCTGGTATTGCCGAAAGCTTTTCACCAGAAGACGTCATAGGTAAGCGTGTTACTGTTTTAGTGAATTTAGCACCAAGAGCTTTACGAGGTGTTGAAAGTCAAGGGATGATTTTAATGACTGAGGATGAAGGTGGTAATTTGGTGTTTGTAAATCCAGATATTGACGCAGTTAAAAATGGATTGCAAATTAGTTAAGCCCTCAATCTTTTTATTTTAGATCATAAGAGATGGAGCCTCATACAGGTTCCTTCTTTTTTTTGCTAATGCATCAATAATTTTTTCTTTACAAGTAAGCTATGCCTTACCCTTTAAGTAATTTTGAATTCAAACATTACTTAAAGACAATGAAAAAAATAGCAATATTATGTTTAACCCTTTGCTTTTTAGCATGTGGAACGTCAAAGACCGTTCGTCAATCTAAAAAAACGATTAAAGGGGATTGGACACTAACGTCTATAAAATCTTCAGCCATTGGAGATTTAAAAATCACACTTCTTAATGATACCGAAAAAGCTTGCTTCGAGAATAGTACATGGCAATTTATACCTAATAACAACACAGGAACTTATACCCTGTCTGGATTAAATTGTTCCTCAGACAAACGATTTTTTGTATTCACCATAGATGAAGTTAATGAGGACACGGGATTATATAATTTCCTATTAAAACCGACCAATGAAAAGGGTAAATCGGAAACTAATGCAGGATTTCGGTTAGAATTAACAGCACTTTCTGAAACCGCTATGCAGTGGCAACAAATAGTGACCTTAGATGGAAAGCCCATCACCATTACAATGAACTTTACAAAATTATAAATATTATGAAATTATTGAATTATAAATTAACATTAGCCATAACCTTATCATTACTTTTAGTACTAATGACCAGTTGTAAGGCTGTAGACAATGCAAATAACAAACAAAAAGGTGGTGTCATTGGAGCAGCTGGAGGAGCATTATTAGGTGCCATTATTGGAAATAATGTTGGTGATGGTAATAATAGTGAATTAGGCGCTGTTATCGGAGGAGTTGTTGGCGGTGGAGCTGGTGTACTTATTGGAAACAAAATGGACAAACAAGCACAAGACATTGAAACTGAAATTCCTGGAGCAACCGTAGAACGTGTAGATGATGGTATTGTACTCACTTTTGATGAACAAAGTGGTGTTTATTTTGATACTGAAAAGTATAACATCAATGCTAAATCGCAAGAAACACTTAACAAATTAGCAAGTGTATTTACAGAATATCCAGACACAAACATTCTAGTCGTTGGCCATACAGATAGTTCTGGTAATGACGCTTACAATATGACTTTATCTAAAAATAGAGCTGAAGCTGTAACCAATTACCTAACCAGAAAAGGTTTAAGTAGCGGACGATTTACAACCCATTGGTTTGGCGAAGAACAACCGATGTACGATAATACAACAGCAGAAGGCCGTTCTAAAAACAGACGTGTCAATATTGCTATCGTTCCTAACGAAACAATGGTTAATGAAGCGAAAAAAGAAGCCGGATCTAATGAATAACTTTTGCTAAAACTATTC
Source organism: Winogradskyella damuponensis (assembly GCF_039538385.1). Classification (NCBI taxonomy): domain Bacteria; kingdom Pseudomonadati; phylum Bacteroidota; class Flavobacteriia; order Flavobacteriales; family Flavobacteriaceae; genus Winogradskyella; species Winogradskyella damuponensis. The sequence goes on from NZ_BAABCB010000030.1 coordinate 399,614, forward strand.
GGCAATTACAGCAGAGTTAAATATATTACAGACCTTATAATTTTAAATGTATAAGGTCTTTTTTATGATGATTAAATATATAGTTAAACACACGCAATTAGCAGAAAAAAACATAAAAAGCACCATTCAGTTACTGAATGAAGATTGTACCATTCCTTTCATTTCGCGATACAGAAAAGAAGCTACAGGAAATTTAGATGAAGTTCAAATTGCTGATATCGTCAAATACAAAGAGTTATTTGAAGCTTTAGAAAAACGAAAAATTGCCATTTTAAAAGCTTTAGAAGAACAAGACGTTTTAACCGAGGACTTAAAACAAAAGATTGAAAATACTCAAGACCTCACCACGCTTGAGGATCTGTATTTACCCTTCAAGAAAAAACGAAAAACCAAAGCCGAAACGGCTCGTAAAAATGGCTTAGAACCTTTGGCTAAAATCATCATGAGTCAAAAGGCAAATGACATTGAATCTATTGCATTTAAATATGTAAAAGGCGACCTTTCATCTGTTGATGAGTCTTTAGAAGGAGCCAGACATATTATTGCCGAATGGATCAATGAACGTGTGGATATTAGAAACAATCTACGAAACCAATTAGAGCGTCATGCTCAAATTTCTACTAAGGTTATTAAAACTAAAAAAGACGATGAAAAAGCGCAAAAATTTAGAGATTACTTTGATTGGTCCGAAAGTTTAAGCCGTATTCCTTCTCACCGACTATTAGCTATTTTAAGAGCAGAAAGCGAAGGCTTTATTCGTGTGAAGATTGAAATTGACGACGTACGTGCTTTAGAACATATAGACCATAGAATTATACGCAGCAAAAACGCCTGTGCAGACCAAATTGAACTCGCTATTTCAGATGCTTACAAACGTTTATTATTTCCATCGTTAAGCAATGAAGCCCTTCAAAAAGCAAAAGAAAAAGCCGATGAGTCTGCGATTACTGTTTTTGCCAAAAATTTAAAGCAACTCTTATTAGGCTCACCTATTGGCGAAAAACGCGTTTTAGCCATCGACCCTGGTTTTAGAACAGGTTGTAAAGTCGTTTGTTTAGATGCACAAGGAGCTTTAAAACATAATGAAACGATTTATCCACATGCTCCAAAAAACGATAGTATTGGTGCTATAAAAAAGATTTCCTCTTTAGCTGAAGCTTATAAAACTGAAGCCATTGCCATTGGAAACGGAACCGCATCTCGCGAAACTGAAGCTTTAATTCGAAAAATTCAATTTAAAAACGACATCCAGGTGTTTGTGGTTAGTGAAGCTGGAGCAAGTATTTATTCGGCATCAAAAATTGCTAGAGACGAATTTCCAAATTACGATGTTACCGTTCGTGGTTCAGTTTCCATTGGAAGACGTTTACAAGATCCCCTAGCCGAATTGGTAAAAATTGACGCTAAATCTATTGGAGTTGGGCAATACCAGCACGATGTGGATCAAACAAAGCTTCAAAAACAGCTCGATGTTGTGGTTGAAAATTGTGTGAATGCCGTTGGTGTTAACATTAACACCGCAAGCATACCACTACTCAGTTCGGTCTCTGGAATTGGACTAAAATTAGCAGAAAACATTTTTAATTACCGAAACGAAAACGGAGCCTTTACATCGAGAAACGCTATTAAAAAAGTGCCACGTTTAGGAGGAAAAGCTTACCAACAAGCAGCCGGTTTCTTAAGAATTCGCGATGCTAAAAATCCTTTAGATAATTCATCTGTACATCCTGAAACTTATAAAATCGTTGAAAAAATGGCTAAAGACGAAGGGGTTTCGCTTCAAGACTTAATTGGAAACAAAACCATTCTTCAAAAAATAGACTTAAAAAAATATTATACAGAAACGGTTGGTTTGCCTACGCTTCAGGATATTATAAAAGAACTAGAAAAACCTGGATTAGACATCAGAGAAACAGCCAAAGTGTTTACATTCAACCAAAATATAAAAACCATTACCGATTTACACGAAGGACAATTATTACCAGGCATCGTTAATAATATCACCAATTTTGGTTGTTTTGTAGATGTTGGGATTAAAGAAAGTGGACTGATTCATGTGTCAAATTTATCGGATAGTTTTGTAAAGGACGTTAACGAACATGTGCATTTACATCAGCAAATTATCGTCAAGGTTTTAGAGGTTGATGTGGCTCGAAAACGGATTCAATTAAAGCTTCATAACTAGATGCTCAAAATAGCTTTTCATCCTATATATAAACATCCACTTCCAGAAGGACATCGGTTTCCTATGGAAAAATATGAATTATTACCACAGCAACTTTTACACGAAGGCACCTGTACTCAGGCTAATTTCTTTCAACCAGAAAAGCCTAATGACAAACATATTCTTGCTGTACATGACCCTGAATATTATTATGATTTAGTGAATTTAACTCTAGATCAACGCGCTGCTCGTAAAATAGGATTTCCGTTAAGTAGAGCTTTAGTGCAGCGGGAAATATTGATTGCAGACGGCACAATTAAAGCTAGTGAATTTGCTTTAAAACATGGTATCTCCATGAATATTGCAGGTGGTACACATCATGCCTTTTCAAATCGTGGAGAGGGATTTTGTATGCTAAATGACCAAGCAATTGGAGCAAGGTACCTTCAACAAAATAGCTTAGCACAAAACATTTTAATTGTAGACTTAGACGTACATCAAGGCAATGGAACAGCAGAGATTTTTCAGAACGACGCTTCTGTTTTTACATTTTCTATGCATGGAAAAAGCAATTATCCATTTAAAAAAGAGCAAAGTGATTTAGATATCGCTTTAGAGAATGATACTGATGATTCTGCTTATTTAAAATTATTAGAAAAGACGTTACCAAACCTCATCGCAGAACAACAACCAAATTTTATATATTATTTATGTGGTGTTGATGTAATTGAAACCGACAAATTAGGAAAACTGAGCCTGACCGTTGATGGCTGTAAAGCTAGAGACCGTTTTGTTTTAGAACAGTGCAAAGCCAATCAAATTCCTGTTATGTGTAGTATGGGCGGCGGTTATTCCCAAAAAATCAAAACGATTGTAGACGCGCACGCAAACACATTTCGATTAGCGCAAGAGATTTACTTTTAATCTAAAAAGCAATTTTTCACAAATATTTTACCAACGGATTAACTATTCCTATCTTTGTGAGAAACACTACAAATATGTTATCAAAATCTATTGAAACCGCACTAAATAAGCAAATTAGAATCGAAGCTGAATCCTCTCAAGCCTATTTAGCTATGGCTATTTGGGCAGAAGTAAAAGGCCTAGAAGGTATTTCTAGTTTTATGTACAGCCAATCTGATGAAGAACGCGAACACATGCTAAAGCTTGTTAAATTTGTAAACGAACGCGGAGGACATGCACATATTTCAGAACTAAATGCCCCAAACGTAACGTTTACATCGTATAAAGCTATGTTTGAAAAACTTTTAGAGCACGAAATTTTTGTGTCTGAAAGTATTAATGAGTTAGTTCACATCTCTTTACAAGAAAAAGATTATGCCACGCACAACTTTTTACAATGGTATGTTTCTGAACAAATTGAAGAAGAAGCCATGGCCAGAACAATCCTAGATAAAGTAAAAATGATTGGTGATGACAAAGGCGGATTGTATTTATTTGATAGAGACATACAACAACTTACCGTTAACTCAGCAGCAGACACACCTGGAGCATAAATGTTAAAATTTATTTAGATTAATTATAAATAGTTATTTTTGTCCTGAAAACTTAAAGATTTCCTTTTGCAGGAAAACTAAAGATGGGCAAAAAGAAGAAAAATAAAAAGTTAAAAAAGGAACGTATTAAGGTTCTTGAAGCTTCTGGTATTGAAACACTTGGCAAAGTAAAAACCAAATGTTGTAAAAAATATAAAAAAGCAGAAAACAAGCGTTGTAAAAAATGTCCTTGTTTTGATTTACTCAAAAAAGTGGCTTAAACCTAAAACAACTCTTTTTTAAATACGTAATAAACTTCAAATCTACAATAGATTTACAAACGACAACAGCAACCCTATTGGTTGCTGTTTTTGTTTTTTATAGACTTTCCTAAATCATAAAAACACGTTATAACTACAATCTATAACAACGAGTTGCTTATCATCAATCACTATACTTGTATGTTATGTTGCGAGCATTAATAACGCAAAAAAAAGATTAACTATTAAACTCACTCAAAAAATAGAAATAACGTATTAAAATCATCTTTAATTCTCTTAAAAAAAATTAAAAGTCACACCTAAATATTTTAAATGTATATTTATCATAATTCTATTTTTGTATAAAAACACATAAAAGTCACACCTTTATAAACAAAAATAATAAAGTCTAAAATTATTTAAAGTTTGTTACTTGTTTCTAAAGAAATGTATTGAAATGATAGCATCAGACCAATTAGTCACCTACATGTGGATTTTATTAGCAGTTTATGCTGCTGTAATCTTATTTTTTGTCATAAGAGGAGCACGAAAAAACACGAGCATTAACGATTATGCCGTTGGCAATATTGGCTTCCCATCGTGGGTTGTTGGTTTGTCTTTAGCCGCTTCAATGACAAGTGCCGCAACATTTATTATTAATCCTGGATTTATTGCACTCTACGGAATTTCTGGCGTCATCTCGTTTGCTATTGTATTACCAATTGCTGCATTTATATCACTAATTGTTTTTACAAAAGGCTTTGTAAAACAAGGTAATGCTGTAAAAGCAACAACCATGGCGCAGTGGATTGGCAAACGCTATAACAGCAAGAATTATGCTTTTTTCTTTGGTATTATTGCCTTATTACTCATCACATTTATTGTACTCATCAATGTTGGGTTAACTCAAGTCATCTCAAAATCACTTAACATGGATCCCTTTTATGTGCTTATGGGAATTACCGTTTTTGTCTTTGGTTATATGATGTTTGGCGGCGCAAATTCTATGGTTTACACCAATACCATTCAAGCCATCATTATGTGTATTGTGGCGCTTATTTTAATTGGTTCGGGCTACGAATATTTTGCAGATGGTATCACTGGTTTTTTTGAGAAACTAAATGCAATCGATCCCAATTTAACAAAACCAACAAATACAGAAAGTTTCCTATTTCGAGATTATTTTGAAATCATCGTTACTCAAATTGTTATTGGAGTCGCTATTGTTTGCCAGCCTCATATAATCACAAAATCATTATTATTAAAAGATTCAAGTAAAATAAATACCTATCTATTTAGCGGCATAGCTTTTATGATAGTGTTCTTTTTAGTGGTTATTGTAGGCTTATATGCACGAATCAGTTTTCCTGATTTTATGGTCAATGGAGAAAAATTACGAATGGATGAAATTATCCCAACCTACGTCGTTACAAAATTTTCTGTAGGTGTAGGTCTAGTCATTGTTGTTGGATTAATTTCCGCAGGATTATCAACTCTAGAAAGCTTAATTCAGTCTTTATCTATTACCATTACCTCAGATATCATTACCCCTTTATTTAAAGATAAATTCACCGAAAAAACCATAACCATTAATAAAGTGGTGATTATCATCTTAGGCATTGTGAGCTTTTTACTAAGTTGGGAACAGATTAAAAACCCAAATGTAAGTGTGGCTATTTTTGCCCAAAATGGGGTTTATGCCTATTTTGCTGCTGCTTTTGTACCTGTTTTGTTTGGTACATTTTTAAATCATGTATCTACACGTTCGGTTTTTATAGCTAGTATTACAGCTATTGTTGTTCATTTTGGAATTTACTACGGAAGAATTACACCTTATATGCAAGAGCCCGTAAATAACCCAGGTGTTTCGGCAGCTATCGGAATTATAACATCACTTATTGTAGGTTATATCATTTATAAAATAGATTCAAAAAAAGTAGAACTTGGACAGACTAGATTGGACAGCTAAATGGGCCGATTACACGCCTAATAAAATTGCTATAACATCGTATGATGCTAACAAAACTTATACGTATAGCGACTTGCATGTCTACGCCAATAGGTTAATTGAAAAATTTACAGCACTTAATCTCGAAGAAGGAGACCGAGTTGCCGTTTTAGCAGATCATGGCTTAGAATATATAGTGCTTTTTGTGGCTTGTCAACGTATGGGACTCGTTATTGTGCCTCTAAATTACCGTCAATCTGTTAACGAAATTTCTAAACTCGTCACCGATTGTACACCATGTTTATTTATTTATAATAACAATCACAAAATCAAAGCCGAACAATTACCTATTCAAAATTTAAAAGTTACAACTTTTGAGAAGTTGGCTGATTATTATTTAAACTCAGAAAATTCTACAACCAAAACCTTCCAAATTAAAGAAAACAACCCGCTATTTATTTTCTATACATCTGGAACAACAGGCACACCAAAAGGCGTTATTTACACGAATAAAATGCTTTTTTGGAATAGCTTAAACACCTCCATGCAACTCGGAATTACATTTAGAGATTCCACTATAAACACATTACCGCCTTACCATACTTCTGGATGGAATGTTTTTGTCACTCCATTATTACACAAAGGCGCACATATTGGCATGTTAGAAAAGTTTGATGCCCAAAAAATATTATGTCTTTTAGAACTCAACCAAACCACATTATTTATGGCATTACCAACCATGTTATTAATGATGCAAAAAACACCTGTTTTTAAGGACGTTAGCCTAAAAAAATTACGCTATATCATATCTGGTGGTGAAAAAGTACCCTCTGAGCTTGTGAGCTTCTGGAAAACCGAAAAAAACATTTATATAAGACCAGGCTATGGGCTAACCGAAGCCGGCCCAAGCATTACATCATTGCATCATGAAATGGCAGAACTAAAACCTAACTCCATTGGAAAACCCAACTTTTATTTAGACATTAAAATCGTAAATAAAGATGGAGCAATCGTTAAGCCAAATGAAGTTGGTGAACTCTGTATAAAAGGTGATATTGTGACACCTGGCTATTGGAACAACTCGGTAAAAACAAGTAATAAAATAAAAAAAGGCTGGTTATTTACTGGTGATTTTGCCTATAGTGATAACGAAGGATTTTTATATATAAAAGGGCGAAAAAACGACATGTATATTTCTGGTGGCGAAAACATCTATCCACAAGAAATTGAAGTCCACCTTGAAAATATCAAAGGCATAAAAAAAGCCGTTGTTCTAAGCATGAAAGATGAAAAATGGGGAGAATGCGGCATAGCATTTGTAACCTCAGCAAACAAAGACCTTTCGGTAACAAAAATTAGAGACGTATTAACAACTAACCTCGTAGCTTTTAAACACCCAAAGCACATATTTATTTTGGATGAAATTCCATTAACTAGCTTAGGAAAAGTATCGAGAAAAAAACTAACAAAATATTTTAACGCTATAAAATCCCAACAATGAAACAATTCGGAATAGTATTAATAATTGCTCTTTTTAACACTACATTATTCTCGCAAAACACTAAAAAACCAATGAAAGATATACTTTCAGACTATAATTTTAAAAGCCACATTACAACTTTAGATAGTTTAGAAATTAGCTACATTAAAGAGGGAAATGGAAAAAAAACATTACTCTTTGTACATGGTTTAAGCAGTAATTCTGATGCTTGGTCTAAAAATATTGTAACGTTAAAAAACGACTATACTTGTGTCGCCATAGATTTACCTGGTTACGGAAAATCTTCTAAGCCAAAAGCAGATTACACTCCTTCTTTTTTTGCGGAATTTATGCATCAATTCATTGAAAAATTAGAGTTAAAAAACATCATCCTAGTTGGTCACTCTATGGGTGGACAAGCAGGTATAAAATTTGCAACAACTTATCCTGATACTATTGAAAAACTGATTTTAGTTGCACCAGCCGGTTTAGAGCAGTTTACAGAAACCAATGCCACATTTATGAAGGCTTATTTCACTCCTGAAATGGTTAAAAACACAACTGATGCACAAATTGAGAAAAATTATGCTCTTAATTTTCACTCCATACCAGATGCGGTTTCAAATATGATAGATGACCGAATGAAAATTAAAGACGCATCCGATTTTGAAGCGCATTGTAATGCTATTGTTAGTAGTGTTTCTGGCATGTTAGACGAACCTGTTTTTAAAGATTTAGAAAACATTTCACAACCAACTTTGGTCCTTTTTGGAGATAAGGATGCACTGATTCCTAACCGCTATTTTAATCCAAAGCTAACTATTGAAGACATTGGCAAAATAGCACACGATCATATTAAATCTGTCGAAGTTGAATTTATAAAAGACGCAGGTCACTTTGTGCAATACGAAAAACCAACAGAAGTGAATGCACTCATTCAGCAATTCACCAATAAAAAATGAAAACTAAGCTTAAAAAATTTACGGAATTTAGCAAAACCATTTTACCTAATGAAGCTAAATACCTTAAAGACAAATATCAATTTACAGATTCAGAAAAACGCCGCATTATTTCATTAGTAATTGCCAATGCCTTATCTCAAAATAAACCTATAGATTTTGATGATAAAATTGATAAACGAAAATACTCTTATATAAAAGTCTGGATTGAAAAGAAATTAGCAAGTATAGATGTTGATGCTACTATAGCTTGGATTATGTCTTTAAATAAAAAAATCCTCACAGATGCAATAGCTTCAAATGAAGAAAAAGAATTTTTACACTACATTTCTGCCTACAAAAACATTGAATATAATTTTCAAAATTTATACGAGCTTGCCAAAGAATACAAGTCTTACCTCTTGGTAAGAATGCGTTATAAAGACCATAAAACAGTTGCTGATTTTATAGAATCCTACAGAACACACTACAAAGAAGCTATAATTATTAAAGACAAATTATATGCAGCAACAACAGAAATCACCAACCAATACACTCTTAATAATAACGAAACAAAACACTTAGAATCTTGGCTTTTAAAAACTTTTAACGATAAAAATATTGATGGTAAAAACAGATATCAAGCCTTTGTTTTGCTCGCTTTTATGTACACTAATTATAATGAAAATGATAAATTAAAAATTATTTTCGATCAAATAGACTATTACTTCAATGAAGGCGAAATGTACTCTAGACGCATCTTATCTAATTATTATGCCAGCAGAGTTTTACTACATTCTAAACAAGATGAATTTGAAAAAGCAGAGTTTTATGGCTACTTATCCATTAGGCAAAATAATAATGACGCCTTAATGTACTTAAATAATTTAGTCGCTATTTTATTACGAAATCACAAACCTGAAAATGCATTTTCGCTTTTAGAAAATCATCATGATTTATATAAAGAAACCCACAATTATCATCAAAAAATAGGGTATTGTTCATATCAAATCCGTGTGCTATCTGAACTTAAAAAACATAAATTAGCTGAAGCTACCGCCAAAACCTTTCTAAAGAAATATAAGAATGAAGTCTTAAATCATCGTTGGCATCATTTTTTTACATCTTATATTAATGTGCTCATCATACTAGAAAAATACGAAGATGTTCTAAAATTAGCTTCAAAATTTAACCTTATAGAAAAGGAAAGTGAACGTCAGAAACAAAATAATTATGTACCAAATATATCATGGAGTATTTCACTTTCAAGATATATGGAAGGGCACATAAATTCTAAGCGTCTTTTAGATGAAATAAAAGCACCTCTTAAAGCTATTTGTCCTACAAAAAATCAAAAACAATTGATGATTAAGGTCATTGATACACTTTCTAACAACTTACCTGAAGCCTTTTTAGAATTAAAGTCACACATTTAAACATTTCCACTAAAAACAATGCTTTTATTATGTAATTCCTAAAAAATTAGTATTTAAAATCAAAAAGTCACACTAATAAGCTCATTAATTTATTGCTTTTTATTCTCTATTTCATAATAGATTGCCTACAAACTAATAAATAAACTAACTTAATCAATTGTCTTATATTATGAAAAAACTATTTTTATTACTAACCCTCATTAGTACGTTTGCTATGGCTGCTCAAAATAGCGGTAGTATAACTGGGATAATTACAGAAGCAAGTGGCACTCCTTTATCCGGAGCAACCGTTTACATTAAATCTTTAGACAAAGGAACAGTAACTGATTACGACGGAAAATTTATTCTAGAGAATATAGCTGCAGGCACTTACGACATAGCAATCTCATACGTTGGTTTTGCCACCACAACTCAAAGCATTACAATAATTGCAGGTAAAGCCACATCACTAAACACATCATTAAAAGAATCGGATAGTATTTTAAATGAAGTGATAATTACAGCAAACAAGAAACCACAAAAAATCACAGATGTACCAGCAACAGTTAATGTTATTACATCAAAAGACATTGAAGAATTTCCAAGTTTCAATATTGGAGAATTAGCCGCACGACAAAAAGGAGTTGATTTTGTAAGAAGTGGCGTATTAGGTACAGGAATTAACATTAGAGGATTTAACTCGGCTTTTAACTCTAAGAATTTACAAGTTACTGACGATAGATTATCAACATTAATAGCAACAGGTCTACCTTTAGGCTCATTCTCTACAGTAACTAAAGACGATATTGCACGTGTAGAAATATTATTAGGCCCTAACGGAACACTTTACGGTCCTAACGCCCATAACGGTTTAGTAAGTACAATTACCAAAAATCCAAGACAGTCTGAAGGAACTACTGTTGCCTTAGGTTTTGGTAATCAAAGTGTATTTACAACACGTTTTAGACATGCCGAAGCAATTAACGACAAATTCGCTTACAAGTTTCATTTTGAACATTCTCAAGGTAAAGAATTCAACTATGCAGATAGTGTTTATGTAGGCACTAAAGCATATAAAGAATTGGATTTAGACCGTGATTTTGAATCTTCAAAATATGGAGCTTCTTTATATTACAAACCATCAAAAAGTTCAGAACTTATAGGATATTACGGCCACAGTAACAATAATAATATTGGAATAACAAGTGCTGGTCGTAACCAAATCAAAGATTGGAGTATTGATGTTGCGCAATTAAAGTTTGTCTCTAAACACTTTTTCGCTAATACCTATTACACATGGAGTAATACTGAAGACACCTATGCTATGAACCAAAGAACACAAAACTACGTGTCGTTTATAGAAAATGGATTTTCAGAAGAAGAAGCTCGCGAACGCTCCTTTACAGAACAATGGTTTCCATTAGGCCCTGGTGTTGGTGTTCCACTTCAAAGAGGTGCACTTTTCAAAGATGATTCACAACGTTTTAATGCCGAAGCGCAATACAATAATAACTGGAATGATTTCTATGTAACCTTAGGAGCACAATACCAATTAGACATGGCAGATTCTAAAGGCACATACCTTTTAGATAAAGATGGTATAGATTTAGATCAAACCGGAATTTACACACAATTAGAATACAAACTAGACGATTCTGGATGGGGATTTTTATTTGGAGGACGACTTGACAATCACGAGTTATACGGTTCTAACTTTATTCCAAAAGTTGCCGTGACTAAAAAAGTAAATAACGGCACGTTTAGGTTAACTTACGGAAAAGGTATAGCTGTACCTTCTATTTTAAATCTTAAAGGGAATTTATTTGGTGGTTTAGTAATAGGTAACGGAGAAGGCTTTACATTAACAGATGGTACTAAAGTTCCAAAACTAGATGTTGAAACCATTAACTCTTACGAAATAGGATATAAAGGCCAATTATCAGACAAATTATTTATTGATGTTAATGCATATTACAACCAATCTGACAATTTTATTAGCCCATTAGTTACGGTTTCCGATGCTGCTAATGGCAATAATGTAACACATGTTGGCAACACACCTATTGGAGAAGTTGTTGAAGGCTCTGATGGGTCGTTTATTCTATCGTATTTAAACTTTGGACATGTAGACACATACGGATTTGATATTGGGCTAAACTATTATTTCTCTGATAGCTTTAGAGCTTCAGTTAACTATTCCTATTTTGGTCGTGAGTTAGATACCGATGATCTTGCTAATGACGGAAATTTAGACGGTCAGGTACTAGAGAGCGAACTACCAATTAATACACCAAATAACAAATTTAGTGTTGGACTTCACTATAACAAAGGAAAATTTTACGGAGCTATTTACGGGAGATTTGTTGAAAAATACGATTTCTTCTCAGGCATAAACGTTGCTGCAGAAACACAAGATCAGGATGGCGATGGAGTTAACGAAATTGTTGAAAATGCTCAAGTAGGAAGAACATGGAATTATGGCCAACTAGGAGGCTTTACAGTAGATGCAAATGCAGGTTATAACATTACAGACCAACTATCAATGGGACTTAGTATTACCAACCTATTTAACGCAGAAGTTAGAGAATTTGTAGCCTCTCCAATTATAGAAACACTAGCGTCTTTTGAGTTAAAGTACCAATTTAACTTAAAGCAAAAGAAAGCAACTGTTAACTAAGTTTCTAATCCATGTTAAAAATACAAGTTAATAATATAGCACTAGATTATGAAGATCATGGCAAGGGAAACGTCCTCTTATTACTTCATGGTTTAGGATCCACAAAAAAAGATTGGGACGCACAAGTCCCTTTCTTTTCCAAAACACATCGGGTAATTACTGTAGATTTAAGAGGTCATGGAGCATCTACTAAACCTCAAGACGCCTACGGAGTAGAATTAATGACCGAAGATGTTAAGCAACTTTTAGACCAATTAAATATTAAAAAAGCAACACTAGTTGGGTTTTCGATGGGAGGAGCAATTGCTTTCGAAATGGCAGCAACTCACCCTGAATATTTAGAAAATTTAGTCATCGTAAATAGCGGTCCAGATTTTAACAATATGGGTAAAATTGGAGAGGACCTTTTAGACAAGCGAACCACGTTCTTAGAAACAAAAGGATTAGAGGCTTTAGCAAAAGAAATTTCATTTAATATGTTTCCCGAAGACCATCAAATAGATCTAAGAAACGAATTTGAAACCCGTTGTAAAAACAACGATTACAATGCGTACTACAAATCATTTGTTACCTTAATGGATTGGGGTTTAGGCGATAAAATCAAAGACATCTCAGCAAGAACCTTAGTTGTAGCATCAGACATGGATTACACACCTATAGTTTTTAAAGAAGCCTATGTTAATCGCATGCAAAATGCCACACTAGCTGTAATTAAAAATTCTAGACATGGAGTGGTTTTAGACCAACCCGATGCTTTTAATTTAGAACTTCAAAATTTTTTAAAACAATAGATATAAACACATGAATAAAACCGTTCTCATTACAGGAAGCACAAGCGGAATTGGTTTAGGCATTGCACAGCAATTTGCTAAAGAAGGCTACAATATTATGTTTCATGGTTTAGAAGCCAACGGACAAGCTATAGCAAACGACATTGCTAAAACACACCATATAAAAGTCGGATTTTCTAATGCAAACTTATTGCAACCTGAAGCCATAGAACATTTAGTGACTAAAACCATAGACACCTTTGGAAGCTTACATGTACTTGTTAATAATGCTGGAATTCAATTTGTGTCACCTATTGAAGACTTCCCTAATCATAAATATGAAAATATCATAGCCATAAATATGAACGCTGCTTTCTACGCCTCAAAAGCGGCGTGGAAACAAATGAAAACACAAAACTTTGGAAGAATAATCAATGTCTCTTCTGTACATGGCTTAAGAGCATCAGAGTTTAAATCTGCTTATGTCACTGCAAAACACGGTGTTATTGGCATGACTAAAGTACTCGCCTTAGAAGGAGCCGAATTTAATATTACCTGTAATGCTATTTGTCCTGGCTATGTAAAAACTCCTTTAGTTGAAGGCCAGATAAAAGATCAAGCTAAAGCACACAGTATGACAGAAGACGAGGTTGTAGAAAAAGTGATGCTTAAAAAACAAGCCGTAAAACAATTTGTCCCAATTGAAGCCATTGCAGATATGGCCATTTTATTAGCAAAAGATAACTCAACAACCATAACCGGAACATCATTTGCTTTAGATGGAGGTTGGAGTGCTCAATAGTTTTTAGAAACTGTAATTTATATGTCTGTATCTTATAAACTTCTGCTATTTATAAAATCATACATTTAATAAAAAATAGGCATCAGAACCTTTAAGTGTTAGTCTAAAACTCTGGTGCCTTTTTTTTCTTTATTTAGAGCGCTTCACAAATAATGCTCATGTTTTGTAATTTTATAGCTACTTATTAGACTTAGTAGCTATGACTCATACTTTTAAAGAATTTTCTACTAATGCCATATTCAATATTGGAAATGAAAACGACTTACTTCCATTTCAAAAAGCGAAGCAGTGTGAGTTTTACACTTTTATTTGGGCAAAATCAGAAGCCATTAATCTTATTATAGATAGTGTCCCATTAACTATTCAGCCGCATAGTATTTTAGCCTTAACTCCCATTCAATATCTGCAATATATAGACGGTAGCGATGCTATAGTTTATCAATTTAACAGGGAATTTTATTGTATTAAAGATCACGACCAAGAAGTGAGTTGTGCAGGAATTTTATTTTTTGGAAACACAAATATTCCAATAATTCATTTAGATGCTGTTGAACAACAAAAATTTATAACATTACACGATGTTTTTATAGATGAATTAGAAACGGAAGATAATATACAAGCCGAAATGCTTAGGATGTTAATGGCTCGATTTATTATTAAAAGCACACGATTACTAAAGGCTAAAGAAGGCATTAGTGAAACTCCCAAAAGCTCTAAAGTAGATTTACTACGTGAATTCAACTTTTTAGTAGAACAACATTTTAAAACCGAACATAGTGTCGCATTCTATGCCGATAAATTGTTTAAGTCTCCAAAAACCTTATCTAATAATTTCGCTAAACTAAACAGAAGCCCTTTACAAATTATTCACCAACGTATTGTATTAGAAACGCAACGCCAATTAAGTTACACCGATAAAACAGCAAAAGAAATTGCTTATGATATTGGTTATGAAGATGCCTCTCACCTAAGTCGTTTATTCAAAAAATACACCTCATTATCGCCTTCAGACTACAAAAAGAGACTAAACTCTCTTAGTTAGGAAAAATTGACAAGCCACAGGGCAAATTCTTCATTTCACAACACATACTTCTATCGCATCTTTGCATTGTAATATTAAAACAATAACAAGATGACACTAAAAAACAAATCCATATTCAATCTCATAGAGATATTTACAAACAGCAGAAAAAAGATAGTAAACACTATTAATGCAGAAACGCATTGTGAGCAAAAACATATTCACGATTTCTATTGTGATGCCGAAAAGCCATTTATTGGCTAATTAATTAAAAAGGGAAATAATGACATGCTTTAAGGAATTACAACCATTCTTTAGCATTACAATTTCTAAGAACTTTGTACCGACAAAAAAAATTGAAATAAATAATAAAAAACCTGAGTAAAATCAGAACAAAAATTAAAATTATGAACACATTTAATATTTTAACCAGAGAAGACGTTAGCGCTAATAATCAAGCTATTTTTGATAACTTAAAAAAAGCTGTAGGGTTTGTACCCAACTTATATGCAACCTACGCCCATAGTGATACTGCTTTAGAAAATTATTTAACATTTGCCAACGCAAAAACATCTTTATCTGCAAAAGAAAAAGAAGTTGTAAACCTTGCTGTAAGTCAAGTAAACGATTGTATTTACTGTCTTTCTGCACATACTGCTATTGGAAAAATGAACGGTTTTACTGACGAACAAATACTAGAACTAAGAGCCGGATTTTCTACTGTAAATGACAAATTAGATGCTTTAGCAAAATTGGCTAAAAACATTACAGAAAACAGAGGAAAAACAGACGAAACAGTTTTAGAAAACTTTTTTAATGCGGGTTACACCAAAGGAAATTTAATAGACACTATTGCCTTAGTTGGAGACAAAACCATTTCTAACTATATACACAGTACAACTCAAGTTCCTGTAGATTTTCCAGTAGCGCAACCCTTAGAATTAGAAACTATTTAATTAATAATAATCCATAATATTTTAAAAAAATGAAAAAAATTATTGCAATAATCGTCGTAGCATTAACCTTTACATTAACAGGAAAGGCACAAAACAACATGAAAACTGAAGCTGCCGTTGTATCTTTAGAACAGACCAAAGGAGAGTTTACTCAAAAAACATTAACCTTAAAAGAAGGAGATTATATTTTTGAAATCGCTAATAAAAATGTTGGTCATCAAGTAGGATTTGTATTAGTTCCTAAAGGAGCAGATGCTTCTAAACCTGAAAACCATATTAAAACCGCTTATGTTACTAAAGCTGTAGAAAATAACACCAAAGAAACATCAAAAGTAACGACATTAACAAAAGGAGAGTATGTCTATTTTTGCCCTCTCAACCCTACACCTCAATACACTTTAACTGTAAAGTAAATTGTTAAATAGTATTTAGTGTTAAACAAAAAGAGCAATCCGGTGGATTGCTCTTTTGTATTTATAAATTGAATTTATAATTATTTCCCTAGCATTAAAAGCTCATTACAAAGTACCTCTGTAGTGTAACGCTTTATACCATCTTTATCTTCCCAAGAACGCGAGGTTAACCTCCCTTCTATAGCGACTTCTTTGCCTTTAGTGACATACTTCTCTACAATCTGAGCCGTTTTTCCCCATGCAATCACATTGTGCCATTGTGTATCTGTGACTTTTTCGCCTTGTGCATTTTTATAACTTTCATTTGTAGCGATAGAAAATTTAGCTAAAATTTTTCCGGATTCAAAATTGGTGATTTCTGGGTCTTGTCCTAAGTTACCAATCAACTGTACTTTGTTTTTAAGTGTGTTCATAATTTCTAAAATTTAATGGTTAAACAGTTAATACTATCGAGTTCTAATGTTTCGACAATGCAAAGATGAAGTAGCTTGCAAATAATAATCGGTAGTTAACCGTTTACATCCGTTTGTAATCGTTTGTAAATAATTAAAACCGCCTAATCTATATTAAATCTGAAGAAATAATCTGTAACAACAAAAAAAGCACCCGAAATCAGGATGCTAAATTTCTAACATTTTGGAAGGAGACTGCTTCTTACCAAGTCAATGTGAAGATGTGCCTTGCAAATGTTTACACCTCAAAATTAAATAATACATATTCGTTTAATGTTACGTACTGATTTTATCTGTGTTAAGCTTGTGTTGCTAACATCTTTAATATTTTAAATTAATAGTAAGAGGTTTGCCTTTTATTGTACTTTTATAATTCAATTGACTAAGACAAAATTGATCGGTTATAATAGGCTTATTACCAATAAAAAGATATTTATCAATTATATATTAATACAAAAAAACACATTGTCAATCAATTCCTTTTTCGGTTATGCATTCTAATTGGGAAGCAAAACAAACGAATTGATTTAATACTACGCTAAACCAAACTATGAAACGACTGTTCAGTTACATTTATCCCGTTACAAAAACCATCACCTCTATGTACAGCGGAGAATTAGAAATAACTTGGTACAACGGTAAAAAACATCTTAATTCAGCTAACGCCAATTATAGTTACGGTTCCTTACAGCGTATTTTAAAATATGGCTTAGAACAGATTAAAATCAGCGACGTCAATTCTATATTAGTTTTAGGTATGGGAGGCGGAAGCGTCATAAAAACGCTTCGAAAAGATTTTAACTACACGCATAATATTGAAGCCGTAGAATTAGATCCTGTAATTATTGATATTGCTAATACCGAATTTGGGATTACAGAAAACCAACATCTTAAAATTCATTGTGCTGATGCGTTTTCATTCTTAGAAAGCAACACTAAGAGTTTTGACTTAATTATCATAGATCTCTACATCGACCTTTCGGTTCCTGATAAATTTCTAAGCACTGAGTTTTGGGATCATGTCCTTAAATCAAAATCATCAAAGGGAGCATTACTATTTAATGCTTCAGTAAAAGAAACTGATAGCAATAACATTGAAGCTTTAGTGAGTTACCTCAAAACTAAGGTCTATAAAGTTGATGTTTACAAAAAAGTAAACAACACCAATACCATCATCATTACCAGTTCTTTATAATGTTATAAATTAGTATATTGTAAGGACTTAATTTAAAGCTATGCGAAAAAAATGTCCAGAATGCGGAGATGTAATCATTGGCAGAATTGACAAAAAATACTGTAGTGATGGCTGCAGAAATGCACAAAATAATCGTCTTAATAAAGATTCTAAAAACTTAATAAGGAATACCAATAACCGATTGAGAAAAAATTACAGAATTTTAGAAGCGCTTAATCCTAACAAAAAAATGAAGTGCTCTAGAGCCAAACTCATAGAAAAAGGGTTTGATTTTAATTATTTCACAAGCATATACACCACAAAAGCAGGTACTGTTTACTACTTTGTGTACGACCAAGGGTATTTACCTTTGGAAGGTGAGTATTATGCTTTGGTAAAACGCGACGACTAAGAACTTCCTTTAGTTGTGCTATTCCAATTCTCACCCTTAAGTTGTAAAGCCGCTTTTAAAATATCTTTTTGACTAATTTGACCAACCAATTTTCCATTTTCCACAATTGGGAAGCGTCGCCTTTTAGATTGCAAGAACTTGTTTGCAGCATCAAAAACATCCATATCACCATCAATAGTCTCTACATTTGTAGCCATTCGTTTTTCAACATTATCATGCTCTAAAGGCATATTATAATACCTACTTTCACTTAATTGTTTTAAACAATCTCCCTCTGAAATAATACCAACCAATTCATTTCTACTGTTAACTACAGGTCCTCCAGAAATTTTATTATTGATTAAAGACTCTACCACTTCCTGCACAGATTGATCAGGTCTATACGTGATGAGATTTGTTGTCATATAGTCCCTAACCTTTAATTGTACGGGTTCAGATGTGTTTTGCTGCTTTCGAGCTCCTTGAAAACTTTTTATTGCCATAACGATTAATTTTAGAGTGAATACTAAAGTTACTGAAAATTAATTGGTTAACCAAGTAGAAGTTAAAACGAGTTAGTATTTTGTACATTTACAGTTAATTTAAGACTCTTTATCTTGAAAACACAAATTAGCGTTATAGGTTGCGGTTGGCTAGGCTTACCTTTAGCTAAAACCTTGGTTAAAGAAGGCTTTAATGTAAACGGTTCTACAACGTCTAAAGATAAAATAGATATCTTAAAACACTTTCAAATTAAACCGTTTACCATAACCTTAAGCACATCTGGAATTTCAGGTAATTACTCCCAATTTTTAACAGGAAGCAAGACCGTAATCATTAATATTCCGCCAGGTTTAAGAAAAAATCCTACTAAAAATCATGTTGCCGAGCTAACACATTTAATAGACGCGATTGAAAAACACGACATTACTAATGTACTCTATATCAGTTCTACTTCGGTATACAAGGATGAAGCTCATTTTCCTGTAAAAACAGCTAAATCTATTCCAAATGCAACATCCAATACTGCTAAACAAATCATAGCTATTGAAAATCTGCTTCGAGAAAACGCTAATTTTAATACTACTATTTTACGTTTTGGTGGCTTAATAGGCGAAGATCGGCATCCTTCAAAATTTTTATCAGGAAGAGATCATATACCAAACCCTGAAGCTCCAATAAATTTAATTCATAAAACAGACTGTATGGCTATTTGCATTGCAATCCTAAAGAAAGAACTTTGGAATGTTAGTCTAAATGCTGTTTACCCAAAACACCCTAGTAAAAAAGTCTATTATTCTAAGTACTGTAAAAAAGAAAACTTAGAGCTTCCAAAGTATGATTACTCTAAAGAAAGTAAGGGAAAAATTATTGACAATACAACATTGGTACAACTTTTGAATTATACCTTTAAAGCAGAACACTAAAAGTGGTTTAAAATTATTAGTTTTATCCCATTAATTTTTGAATAAATAACAAACAATAAAGCCATTACAAATGAAGACTATTACAATCGCAATGCTTATGCTATTTTCAGTAAGTATGTTTGCACAAACTAATACAGAGTTAAAAAAACACTACGAAGCTTATTATAAGCAGATGAAAAAGCAAGGTGATGTACAAGGTATAATTAATGCCATGACGCATCTAGACGTTTTAGAACCTTCCGTAGCTCGTAAAGATACATTAGCATACATCTACCTTTCTGAAGGACAACACATGCAAGCCCTAAACACTATTGGAGTAGAAAAAAATGCAACAGATTCTGATTTGAATGTTGAAGTAAAAGCTTTAGCTCTAAAAAATCTTAACCAACCCAAGATGGCTTTAGAACATTTTGAAGTGCTTTACAAACGCAGCCCAAATGTATATTTGGCGTACGAAATGGCAGATATGAAAATTCAGACGAAAGATTTGGCTGGTGCTAAATTAAATATTGATTATGCTATGGCAAATGTAACTGACGACATGAAACGTGCCTTTTACGATCAACAACAACCTTATGAAACGTCTATGAAAGCCGCTT
Source organism: Winogradskyella damuponensis (assembly GCF_039538385.1). NCBI lineage: Bacteria > Pseudomonadati > Bacteroidota > Flavobacteriia > Flavobacteriales > Flavobacteriaceae > Winogradskyella > Winogradskyella damuponensis. The sequence continues at coordinate 419,997 of NZ_BAABCB010000030.1, forward strand.
TAATGTATCTTAATGGACTATTAAAGTTTTCAGAAAACAAAACCGCTAATATTGATATTGCTTTAAAATTTATGAACGATGCTTTAGCCATTGATCCTAATTTTAATTTAGCAAAGATTAGTAGAGAAGCTTTAGAAGCCCAAAAAGCCTCTGCAGCAGCTAAAAATAAAGGCTAAGAAATTAACATTAGATAAAAAAAATGCAGCTCAATGGGCTGCATTTTTTTATCTATTTTTCTGGCTGAATTTTGCCATAAACATCACTTTCTAATTTTTCATTAATCATGTAATTAAGATTAGAAAACGCAATAAACACTTCTTTTATCCCTTTTAATTTATCTTTTCTAGAGATATTATCTAATGTTAAGCTTTCGTTTAATTTTAAAAGTGTAGTTTCAATAATTGCATTTCGAGAAGTAATATGGTTTGTAGCTAACTCTTTTGGCATTTGAGTCTTAAATTCTTCAATAAACTTCTTCAGCAATTCTTTTTCACCATTAAAAAACGAAAAATCGGCTTTCTTTAAATAGTTGATTTGCATGGCTAATTCGTGATACCTTTCCCATGTAACTATGGCTTTTTCACTTTCTGGGCTAAGCACATAATCCTTATAATCTATACCCTCAATAGTTTTTGCTGTTATAGGTGCATTTTGCTCCTTGTTTTCAGTTATCTTAACATCATTTGTATTATTATCATCACCGCAATTCGCTAATACAACACAGCTTAAAAATAAAAGGACAAATTTAATTTTCATAAGTATTTACTAATTTGAATGTAAATATACTAAACTATCCTTTTTCAGGCTTTAGTATATGCTTTTGAAGCTAAATTGAAATATTCGTAAAAAACAGTCTTTTTTCTGAAAATTTTAATATTACCAAGTATTAATTCTTATTACTTTTGACGATAATTTAAAAAGAACAGATGTCTTCAAAAATATTAATCATAGGTGCCTGTGGGCAAATAGGGACAGAACTAACAACCAAGTTAAGAGAAATCCATGGTACAGATAACGTTATTGCTAGCGATATTAATACACGTAAATTAGAGTTAGTAAACGCTGGACCCTTTGTAATTTTAGATGCTAAAAACTTTAATGCCATCAAAGATTGCTGCATTAACCATAATATAGACACTATTTACCTTATGGCAGCTTTACTAAGCGCTACTGGTGAAAAATACCCAATGGAAGCTTGGGATCTAAACATGAATTCATTATTTCATGTGCTTAACCTAGCCAAATCTGGACATATTAAAAAAGTATTTTGGCCAAGTAGTATTGCTGTTTTTGGACCAACTACTCCAAATCAAAACACACCTCAACACACCATTTGCGAACCAACAACCGTTTATGGTATAACCAAGCAAGTTGGAGAACGATGGTGTGAATATTACTATAACAAATATGATGTAGATGTAAGAAGCATTCGCTATCCAGGTATTATTAGCCATAAAGCGATGCCTGGAGGTGGTACTACAGATTATGCGGTAGAAATTTATCACGAAGCTATAAAAGAAGGCAAATACGAGAGCTTTTTATCAGAAGACACTAATTTACCTATGATGTTTATGGATGATGCCATAAAAGCGACCACAGAACTTATGGCAGCTCCTTCTGAGAACTTAACTATAAGATCATCCTACAATTTGTCAGCTATCAGTTTTACCCCAAAAGAAATAGCTGAAAGTATCAAAGCAGAAATGCCTGAGTTTAAAATTTCTTATAACCCAGACTTTAGACAGGCCATTGCAGATAGCTGGCCATCGTCTATAGATGATAGCGTAGCGCGAAAAGACTGGAACTGGTCCCACGATTTTGATCTTAAAAAAATGACTTCTGAAATGTTGACGCAGTTGAAGAAGAAATATCAGTCATAGTACCTATTTCGTATATAGATATAAAAAAAAGCAAGAGAAAACTAACTCTTGCTTTTTTGTTCTACATGATTTAATACTATGAAGTCTTAATCTGTAGTAGTTTTTAGCATACTCTTATAAACAATTCCTTTAGAAGATTCTAACTCCACGCCAAGCAAATAAGCCGATAACGTAGGTATATCCTCCATTTGTATTTCAGGAAAAACTATGCCTTTTTTAAAATCAGGACCAAAAGCTACAAAACCAGTTTGAATATTTTTAGTGTCTGGATATTGACCATGCTTTCCTCCATGTGCCGTTTTAATCAACTCTCCTTCTCTATCATTATTAAAGCTAAAACCATCATTTGCAGTCAAAGCCAATACAGCATTTGGATTAGCTCCTCTTGAAGTCATATCATCCCTTGAAATAATTCGAAACGCTTTTTTAACACTAAATGGTAAACCTTCGAGTTTCTCTACAATTTTTTCCATTGTTTTTGTATCGTTTTTATCCTTCATATGCAAGAATGCCGAACCGCCAGTACTTAGAAAGAATGTATCTTTATCAAGTAAACCTAATTCTTTTAACCACAGATTGGGAGCAATACTAGAATGTACCGTGTAGAAACCATGATCTCCAGTGATGATAATATTTGTTTGCTCTAAAATGTCCGCTTTTTTTAAGGCATCAATTATAGTACTAACAGCTTGGTCTGCACCAGCAATTGCCTTTTGGACACCAACTCCGTCACGTCCATTTCTATGCTGTGCACCATCGGTATTTGGTAAATGAATCGTTAACAAATTAGGCGTATAGGTTCTAATTATATAACTAGCTATACGACCCAAATTTTGATCCATACTTAAGGAACTTAAGTTATAGTCATCTACTTCTAAATTACCTGTAGCATTGCTTATTACCTCTTCAAACAAACCTTTAGGAGTTGCATATTTTTGAGTTGCACCACGACGATCTCTTGGGTTATCAAATGACCATATTTCTGGTATATTATAATCTATTACTGCTGCATTTACAGTAATAGGCCAAGAAACAGAAGCCGTTTTTAGTCCAGTATCTTTTGCCGCTTCCCATAAGGTTTTAGCTTTTACGGAACTAAAATCATAATACCAATTACCCGGAGTACCTTCTTCTGATACTTTAGTGTTGTAATATATACCATGTTCATCAGGACCGACACCTGTTATTAAAGTCGTATGTGACGGATATGTAACTGTTGGAAAAATACCATTTACACCTTGTGAAGCAATTCCATTGTTTGCTAAATCTTGAATATTGGGTGCTGGCCATTGCTCTTGCAAATAGAAGTCTGGTCTAAAACCATCGATACTTATAATAACTAAGTGTTTCGCTTCTTGCGCAACGATGAGGTTCAACCCAAAACACGATACTATTACGACAAAAATATTTTTAAATAACTGTTTCATTATATAGTATTAATTAAAAGGCAACACATGGTTTGACGTTTTATTTTGAACTAATACGCGATTCATATCGTAAAGCATAGTAACATTTCCTGTAGTTTCATCCACAATAAAATCATCTAAACCTAAATCTAAAGGAATAAAACTAGGTATCACAGGTAAGGTAAATTCAGCAGAAATATTAGAGTTGTTTAACTGCTCAGTTTGAGACACTGGAAACTTTATACCTAAATCGTTAGAACGTCTACCTTCACTAATAAAAACCTCTTGACGCATTAAATAAATAAGGTACAATACATCATCTACATTTTCTGAAGCATCAATATCAGTATGAGTAACACTTGTACCAGAAACAGTATAAACAGGAATTAAGCCTTCTTGTCTATCTAGGACATAACCTGATTGAAATTCTTGTCCACTTTCAAAACTAACCTCAACGGCTGTCGTTGGATAATCCTGTCTATTAGTACCATTTCTCAATTCCTCGCTATCATCTAAATACATTATTGGCCTAGAATTTATAACGTTATCTATAAGGTTATTTAATGTAGATTTAGCCATTTCTAAATTATTTTCTGCAGTATAAGCTTCCGCCAAAATTAAATAGGCCTCTTCCACTTTGGCTAGGGATAAAGATTTTTGATCTTCTGAAGCCGTTCCTAAATCAAAGAATTTAGGATCTAAAAAGTCTAACCTTGGAAGTGGCGCAAATCTGTTTTCGCTAGCCGTAAAGGTGGCATTCTGAATTTCGTTAGGGACACCATTTGTTCCATCGAATTCTACGATAAACAATAAGCTATTATTACTAATTACAGTTTGAGCTAAAGATTTTGCGTTAGCTCTATCTCCTAAACCACGGTATACTCTAGATTTTAATAACTGGTAGGCTAAAATGGTTTCAGCGTCACTTTCGTTTTCAATAGCAAGGTCTAAGTAACCTAAGCTAGCTTCTAATAATTCGCTTGAAGTAAAAGCTTCACTATTGCTATTCATAGGAAGACCTGTGAAATTCTCACCAGATAATATTAAAGCGTAAGCTTTAGCAAAATAAGCATAAGACCATTGTTGCGTAGTAGCATCTGGATCACTAGGCAATACCGTTTCTAAAGCATATTCTGCCATTTCTCTCAAGGCTCCAATTTCAACTTGCATACTATTCCCATCGATATCTGTATAATCAATTTGAGGAATATCATAGACTTTATTATAAAGCGTATAGTTGTTAAAATAATTATCTGATACCATTTCAGAATTGATAACGATATCATTCATGGTTAAGGCAAGTTGCCTTTTAATACCCATTATCCAACTCGTTGCTGAATTGTTGTTTTCTAGGAAATCCTCTTCTGTAACATTAGGGTTATCGACACAAGACGTAAATGTCAGAAGCAAAACCGCTAAATATATATAAGTTTTTTTCATGATTTTTTTGTTTTTAGAAATTTATATTTAATGAGGTTAAAAATTCTCTAGGCGCAGAGTACGTAGCATAAGAAATACCACCAGTAGAAGCCCCTCCTTGCCCCGTTGCTGAACCACTAATTGTGGCTTCAGGATCAAATGACGATGCCGTAAAATTGAGTGGATTATTCACACTAAAACCAATTAGTACAGATTTAATAGTTTTGGTGTTTTTAGGGATATAATTGTAATTTATTCCCATTGTTCTAATTTTTATAAAATCTGTCTTCTCTGTAAATAAATTTGTAAAATTCAACCAATTTGAAGTTCCGTTAGCTTCGACCTCAGCAGCTGGTACAATATCATCTGAAGCACCATATAGAAATCTAAACTGTTGATCAAAACTATTGGCATAAGCACCTTTTTGGTAATTACCATTTGCAAAGAAACTGAAGTTTTTATAAGAGAAGTTCACCCCTAGATTACCAAATAAATCTGGGATAGTAGTCCCTAAATAAGATTGTGCTGTAGTAGATTCCAAAACGCCATTTTCGTCAAAGGTTCCATAGTTTCCTCTGATATAGCCGATAGGGTAACCCTCCTCTACAACAGTTTGAATCGTTCTGGCACTAAATCCGTTAATATTAAAAGGCGCCACGCCACCAGAGTCCACCACTAAGTTATCTAAAGTGTTTATAGACACATTAAATGATAGTGTTACATTTTCGGTTTGAATAGGAATAAAGTTGGCGTTTATTTCCCAACCTTTATTTTCTATTTCTCCAATATTGTATAATTGACTACTTGCATAGCCACTAGATGGTGTTGGTGGTAAATAGAATAAAGCATCTTTAGTATTGGCGTTATAATAGCCTACTGATAAGTTGACTCTGTTATTAAATAATGCTGCATCCACACCTACTTCAAACGTTCTTGTTTTTTCAGGTTTTAAATCCGGATTTCCAGATTGTCCAAAAAATGCAGCTTGTTCCCCTAAAAAGCCATCAAAATCTATGGTTCTTTCGTTTACAAAAGCAGGAGGTAAATTACCTGCAACACCATAATTCCCTCTTAATCTTAAAGAATTAATAGCCGTTGCATTTTCTAACCAAGGCTCTGAACTCAACAAATAAGAAACACCTGCTTTAGGGTAGTATTGCGTCCCAATATTATCACCAAAAGACGGGTTACGATCCCCTCGAATACCTAAGTCAAAAAACAATTTATCTTTAAAGCCAATATTTTCTTGAAAATAAAACCCATAATTAAGAACTTCTACCAAATATTCTTCACTCGTTTTTATAGCGGCATCGCTAATAGTTTCAGCTCCGTCTCTAATATTTGTTCCTACGTATTGAATTTGATGATCCGAGTTTCTGAATAATTGACCACCCATGGTTGAGATAAATGAAAATTTACCTGTCTCAAATTTATGTTGCGCACTTAATTCTAGTGTAATACCAAAGTATTTACGTTCTATATTGGCAATACTCCCCTCGTCTGTAACATTAGTTTGAGTGGTATGTGATAAGTACTCGTTGGTTTGAATGGTTTGATCGTTTTGAACTCTATAATCAATACCTCCAACGAATTTAGTTTCAAAATTATTCGTCGGCTTAAAAGCGAAACTTTGAGACGTTGTAAATCTATTAATAGAGATTTCGTTGTTTTGTAATTCTTCCGCCGTTTTCACAAAATCATTTATGTCGTTAAACTCGGCATCACTAAGATCATCTAACCTATTATTAAAACCTTTTAAAACAGACGCTCCACTTTCTGCAAACCACAAACCTGTATAACCTCCTTGGTTACCATTTCGGTTTCTATTATATACGTTATTCACATAAATAAAGGAACTATTATACGTTACTTTCTCTCCTAATTTTGCTTTAAAACCAGTACTAAAATCTACTTTTCTATTCGCATTATTATCCGCTATCTGAGCACCAGTATTGTCTAAAAAATTTCCAGAAAAACTATAACCAAAACCTTCAGAGTTACCACCACTAATACTTAAGTTATATTTTTGGTAAGTTCCTGTGTGAAATAATAAGTCTTTAGTGCGATCAAAATAGAGAAAATCTGTAGTTGGTGCTACAATTCCCATTTGCGTTGAAGCTGTAATTTGTGTACCTCTAGAAGTACCTTTTTTTGTAAAAATTTGAATCACTCCATTTGCGGCATCTGAGCCGTATAATGTTGTTGCGGCTCCACCATTAATATATTCAATACGCTCTATATTATCCATAGGAATATCGGCTATAGAACTCATAGCAGCACCTTGTGCACTACCACCTCCTAAAGCACTAGTGGTGTTTAAGTTATCCATACGCACACCATCTATATAAAATACTGGTGTGGAACTCAAAAAAGCAGAATTAATACCTCTAGATCTAATAAGTGTTGTTGCTCCCGATTGACCGCCTGTAAAGTTGATCTGGGTATTAGGCAATTTGGTTGCAATCAATTGGTCTATACGTTGGGATGGTAAACCTGCTAAATCTTCGGCTTTAAGAACTTCAACGTTGTTAGATAATCGTTTTCGCTGTACACTTGCTCCTTGTCCTGTAATAACAACTTCGTTCAATGCTGCAAAGTGAGGTTTTAAATTCACTATAATTTCTAATTGACCATCTAAAGGAAAATCGACGTCTTCGTATCCGATATAAGTAATTTTTAACATTTTAGTATCCGCAGGAACGGTAATTGTAAACTGGCCGTCATAATCCGTTACAGCACCAATATTATACGCTGTAGCGTAGATATTAGCTCCTAACACAGGTGTATTAGTCTCGTCGTACACCACGCCTTTTATGGTGATATTCTCTTGATTAATCTTAGAAACTGTTTGGGTTATCGGCTTAACTAAAATGCCATTATCAGTAATTTTAAAATCGATTGGCGATTTTTGCTTTAACGTCCTTAACACTATTTCTAAAGGTTGATTATTGACGTTTAAATCAACTTTTGTGTTTTGATAAAGTGCGTTAGAAATATAAATAAATTTTAAATCCGTTTGTTTTTCAATTAAATTAAACACCTGAATTAAAGATGCTTTTTTTAACTGTAAATTAATAGTGTTAGTATTAATATAATATCGCTCAGTGTTGCGTGTTGGATGTGTACTTCCGTAAACATTTAATAAACATGCCAAGATGATGACAGTACTTAATATGAATTTTTGGTGTTTCATAAAGTTGTGATTTTTTTATTGTTTGGTTGTGTTTGATATAATCTTAAGGGATTAAAAGCATAAGCTAATATTGCTATATAGTGCATCGTTCTACTTTAGCTTGCTAACATTAGAGCTGATATGCCTGAGAGCTAAACCAATATGATTCTCTACTGTTTTAGGGCTTATGTCTAATAGTTCTGATATTTCTTTGTATTTAAAACCGTCAATTCTGCTCATTTCAAAAATTTGACGGGTACGTTTTGGTATGGATTCTAAAACATTTTTAATGACATTTTTATTAATTTCTTTTTGTTCGTTAGCAATGATTTCATCCTCTATACTCGGATATAGGCTACTGCTATTTAACTGGTCGTCGTTTTGTAGTGGTCTTGTTTGGTAATTGTTCTTAATTCTTAGGAGATCGTTTTTTAGTATCGCATAGATGTATGATTTTGGATTTTTAATTTTATTAAGCTGGTCTCTATTAGACCATAATTTGATGAAAACATCGTCTACTTTTTCCTCTATGATATGAATGTTAGACTCGAACAAAACACCAAATCTGCACAGTTTGTCATAATATTTTTTAAAAAACACATCGAGTGCCTTGGTATTACCCTCTTGAATTTGTTCAAATAGAAAAAGGTCTTCGCTTGGGGTTACTGAATGACGAATGCTTTTAATCTTCATGATTTTGAGTTATTAGATATTCGTTATGACTCACCTTCTTTATTTCAACATCTGCTATAAATTTTATTGAGTTTATAAACTCATCAATGTTTTGTTCTTTAAAAGCACCCGTAATCTTTTTTTGCTTAATTTTTTCATCAATAATCCTGAAGCTTACTCCGTAATAATTATTTATTTTATAGAGTGCGTCTTTGAATATTAAATTATCGAGAATTAACATATTATCTTTCCAGGCTAAAGCTTTGGTGATACTGAAGTTTCTTTTAGTAACCTCTGAAGTTTTGGTGTTATATATAAGCTCTTCTTTTGGTAATAAATTAAGACTGTTTTGAGAGGTCTTAATTAATACATTAACCTTACCTCTTTCTAATGATACAGACTTATTATCTAAGACGGTATTAACGTTAAAAGCGGTTCCTAAGACGGTAATGTTTAAATCCTCTGTCTGTACAACAAATGGAATTTTTTCATTATGAGTGACATCAAAATAAGCCTCTCCTTTAATGTAAACCCGACGCTTAGTATTAAAATCTGAATTGTATTGAATTTCGCTAGACGCATTTAAAATAACCAAACTGCTATCAGGAAGATATACGGTTTGTCGCTGACCCTTACTTGTAGTGACTTGGTTTCTATAGCTTAACTCATCTGAATGCGAAAAATAACCATAGGCTATAAATATTAAAGTAATTGCAGCCAAACTATATACAACACGATGAATTACTTTTCTATTTCGTTTTATAGGTCTTGGTACAGCCTTAGGCTTTAATTGTATTTCTTTTTGCTCTTGATACGCTTTTAAGCTAGCAGGATAGTTATCCCAAATTAATTTATAATTTTCGTAAGTTGCTTTTAATTCATGATCTAAAGTCAGCTCTATTTCAAATATAGCTCTAGCGGCAGTAGATAATTCTTGTGCCAAATAACGAACACATTTTCTCTCATTTTTAGTCATATTAATCATGGAGTAATCCCTTTTACTACTATGAGTAGAAAATTAGAAAATACCCTCAGTGATTAACATCAAGAGATTGACAAGGAATTATTAAGTAAATGTTAATAGTAAATAGAAGGTTATTGGAGCATTATATGGTAAAAAAACAGTGAAGAGCAAATGGTTTGCAGATGATATATTATTTAAGAATAAATAAGACAATTAGCTAAAGTAGCGAGAACAAAAAAAAGCAATCACTATTTTAGTGTTTTCACACTAAATAATGATTGCCTGATAAACCCCTATTTTCCCCCTAAAAAGTCCTTACCATTTAGCCTTTTAAAAATATAGAACTATTAAGCATTCTATCTTTTTTAAACTGAGTCAAAAGTCATTAATATTAATTAAATCACCTAAATTAAGACAGGTAGTCAGAGGGTAGTTTAAAGAAAAAAACACATTACAGTATTACCCTACAAGGTAGTCTTACCATTAAACACCTGTTTACATGACACTTAATATTGACTTTAAAATTTGAAGCAGATTTACCACTTTAAACACTAATATCTAGAATTAAAAAAAAGACCTCTAAAAACAAGAATACAGCTACCTTCCAATCTTTTTTATAGGTTTGAAATGACAGAATTTTCGTAAATAGACTATATATTTGCAGTCCATCTCCAAAAAATCATTCAAATTGTTACGTTATATTCCCCTAATATTATCGTTTATATTATTACCTATTAACAGTAAAAATGATCAAAATTATAGTCAAGATAATCAACAAGATGTCTCTAAAGAAGAGCTATCAGAAGTTGACCAACGCCTACTAAGGTGTGAACACATTATCTATAACCCCAAGTCATCCAATAAAGAAATTTATAAAGCTTATTTAGAAAAATGCCATATCTATAAAGGCTTATTTAACTATACTCAAGCTTTAGAAAACTTAGAACTAGCCAAAAAAGTAGGCCTATTAACAGACGAAAAAGAAAAAGTAGACATAGAATACAAAGTAGAACGCCTATTTATACATTTTGATTTACTTGAATTTGATAAGGTTATCGAAATGATGCCTTCAATTTCTGAAGAAGATATAACCTACCTTGATGTAGAAAAGCAAGGTTTTTATTATTCTGCTTTGGCCTATATGGATATTCGCCAAGAACGGTACATAGAGGGTGATCGGTATTTAAATAAAGCTTTAGTACTTTTAGAAGAAAGCGCACCAAAACATCTACCACTAGTTTATAGAAAAAAAATAAGCATGTACAAAAAACAAGGACTACATGATAAGGTTCTTGAAAGTTTTGAGAAAGGCTTGTATTATGCCGAAAAATATAAAGTAGACATCTATTTAATAGCAATGTATGACGACATTTCTTATTACTATTCTGAAATAGGAGACTTTGAAAACGCCCTTAAAGCAACACGTAAAGTTAGAACAATAGGTACCAAATTTAATGGAAATAATAAAAGTGGAAGACTTCAACTATTAGAAAGAAAACTACAAGAACAAAGAGCTCAACGTGAAATTGACAAACAAAATAAAATCCGAAAAATCTATATAGTACTTATCTCTACCCTTGTAGTTGGCTTATCGTTATTATTTTATTTTCTTAAAGTCGCAAAACGCCAACGTAAACTTGTTGAATTAGAAAATAATACGATTCGCAATCACTTAGAACGTGTTACCCAAGAGTTAAATGAATCTGGGCAAAATAAAATAGACCTAGACAACTACGACTTAACCGATAGGCAAAATGAAATTATAGCATTAGTAAAGCAAGGCAAAACAAATAAAGAGATTGGAGCCGAGTTATTCATTTCTGAAAATACCGTAAAGTATCACCTTAAAATTATTTACGAAACTCTAAAGATTGGTAAACGTACAGATCTTTAACAGTCCTAATATAACAAAATCAAAACCTTTGATTCAATAAATTAGATTATAAGAGGACATCTTTTCTTACTCCACTTATCATAAGGGCGTCAGTGTTAATATTAAAAACACGTACCTAAAAAGCCACCACCAAGGTTTAAATAAAAGTGGGTACCTTTTTAAAATTAATGGACACCTTTTTAGACACCTTTTTTTATGGTGACAGGTACCTGGATAAAAAAACTAAAGTCATTTAAAGAATATAAAAATGGGTCATTGCTAAAAGTTGTGTGTGATGATTAAAAAAAGATTCTGATTTTTGTAAAAA
>NZ_BAABCB010000031.1:0-549 GCF_039538385.1 Winogradskyella damuponensis
CCATATACAAACACGTTAGCAAACATTTTGCTGCAAATCAACAATTTCAAGGCTTTCACGAAGTTCTTTGCTTATTTGCTTCCGAAAACTACGCAGGATTTCAAAGCTGAAGGTTAAAAAAATATTAAGCTGGAATTTCTTACTCTTGCGGAACTTTACGCACGAAATTTGGCTTGCCCAACTTTTGTTTATTAATTCGAAAATATTGCAATCCTCAACTTTTGGCTGATAAGCGGAATGTCAAAACGTACGGCTGAACTGTTAGCAGTTTAAAAAAATTGAAATTAGTTGTTTAAATCAATCGATTCTGATGTCACGAAAATTAGGATGAAAAACAAAACTGATTCTCTTTGCTGAAAAGAACGGAATAATAATTCGGAGATTTTTTTTGACATTTAAGTAAAAAAATGAAACAACGTTTGAAAAACAAATCATTCGGAAATACACAAAGGAGTAGTACGTAAAAAAGAAAAAACGTTAGCTAACAATGTATATAATTCATAGCTGCTTCTCGCCTACTGTCGAAAAACCTCACGGTTTTTCTATTTC
>NZ_BAABCB010000032.1:0-553 GCF_039538385.1 Winogradskyella damuponensis
CACAACACCTTTTTCCTTTTTATTTTAATCTTTTTTTAATTGCCTTGAAACCACTATTTTATAACCTCTCTTTTTTTGGTTTTCAATAGATTCTTTTCCAGAACTTCCACTTTTGTTAATACGAACATATAGATAGCTTTCTAAAAATGTAGATGAGTATGTAATAATATTATGAAAACGTAATACTTTAGATATAAAATCTACGTCCTATAATTACGTGTAATTCTCTTAGTAGCTTCTGCTGTATACTTTTTTAAATCAAATGAAATTAAATATTATATTTTCTCATCTATTATTTACGACTTATTTAAAGATAAAAGAGCATCGTAAACCTTAGTTATTCCCTTGATCATACATTACTATATTTTAACCTTGGGTAATAATACAAAAAACAACTATGTCGTATTGGCTATTATAGTATTTCTAATCTAAATTCTAAACATTAATAATCCAGGGTTCGAAAAAAGACTATTACTAATTCTACTTAAAAAAAGTAGTAGTAGTAGTAGTAGTAGTAGTAGTAGTAGTAGTAGTAGTAGTAGTAGTAGTAGTA
>NZ_BAABCB010000033.1:0-692 GCF_039538385.1 Winogradskyella damuponensis
AACGTTTTTGTATATGGAAAGTTGCGTGTTTGCGTGCGAGGATTTTCCGCAGGAAAATCAGACGTAGCAAACTTGCAACGACCTTTGTTTTAGCACAACACCAGCAATTTTTTATATACGGTGTTGTACGCAGTATTTATTTAATTTAATTCAAGTATTTTCCATTCAGAAATTAAGCTATCTAACTCAATTTCATTAATTTCTTTTCTGTTTTTGTTTGAATTTGGTAACTGTGACAAAATTCCTTTTTGTTCAACAACTTTATTGTTTTCAATCGTGGAATATAGATTTAATTGATATTCAGTTCCATTATCATCCTTTTTTCTAAAGGCATCACTTTCTTCATATAAAGTTCCGCTTTCATCTTCAGGTATAGCTAATTTCCATATATGCAATACTTCTCCTTTTTTTTGCTCTTTTCTGATGCTAACCCATTGATTTCCCACTAATTGTTTATTCACATTTTTAGAATACATAAAGCTTTTAATAGTCGGAATATTAGTTGATATCCTAATTTCATTCGCCTTTTTACCATAAGGTAGATTGTAGGCTTTATATTCGTTAAAAGTAAATTTCATAATATAAAAAACAGCAACAAAAGCTATTAGTTTTACTAAAAACGAGACTGTTTTTTTATAATTCATATATTGTTCATTTTCATTTTCCGCATTTTTGGGATATTGCGTACAACG
>NZ_BAABCB010000034.1:0-759 GCF_039538385.1 Winogradskyella damuponensis
AACGGTTTTGTGTATGATTTCGTTGCGTGTTTCAGCAACTAAATTAGCAAATACAAACTGAATAGAAAATCCGCGAGGATTTTCGTAAGTAGGCGAGTACTAGCAATGAATTATACACGTTGTTACCAAACGGTTTTTTTATAATCCGATGTCTTTTATATTCCAAAAATCAATTTGTCCTTTTTTCTCGGTTTGATAAAAAATCGCAAAATCACTTCCGATTGCCCAATCAGTATCTGGAACATCAATATCCGCTTTAAAATAAAGTCGGTTTGAGCGTATAAAATCATATTCCACACTTCTTAATACAGAATATTTTAAAAAATCTCCGTCAAGACTATCTTTAAATGTCGATTTCTTTACTTGAGATTTAAGAATAACATCGTTTCCTTTTTTTAATATTATTTCAGTTACATTATCGTGATATATGTCTTTATAAATTATTGGTTTATTCAAGTCGTTTACTCGGACAATTGAGCTGTCGTTCAACGAATATGTTTTTAATTCAAGTTGGTGAATTTCATTCCCGATTTTCACTTCTTGATTTTTTTGGATAGTATCGAAGTCCGTTTGCCAATAAACAACAGTTGTGTCCAATTTTTTAGGTTCAGGTTTAGTTTCTGCTTTTAATTCCGTTTTTGGCTTAAATTCAGATTGAGTTTTTTCCGATTTTTTTCGGTTGCAACTCGATAAAATTGAAAATGTTAATATTAAAATAAAAAGTTGTTTCATTGTTCGGTTTTCAACTGTTTGGTAACG
>NZ_BAABCB010000035.1:0-817 GCF_039538385.1 Winogradskyella damuponensis
AAAAGTACTTTAGTGAAAAATTAATACATTTTTACTTGTTTTTTACCACAGTACTTTGTTACCTACAGTTATTTATTCTATAAATTCAAATGTTTTCCAAATTTCTCCGCTCAAACCTTTTGTTCCAAAATCCGCTTTGTTCATAATTTCAGAGTTTTGGTTTGCAGTCCAACTTAAATTGACAGGATTAAAGTCAGTCGTTTTCGGATAATAATTAGTTCTAAACATTTTATAAATTCCGATAAAGTTTTGTGGCGTTTTTTCTTTTATTTCAATTTCAGCATTTAGTTGGTAATTCGTTTGACCATAAAATTCAGCCATTCCTTTATAAAGTTCTTTAGCTTTCGGAAATCGCTTTTTTAAATTGGTCAGGGTTTGTTCAGCGGATTTTTCTCCAAATTCTTTTTCAAATAATCTATTTCGGTCAGAATATCCAATTGAAAATTCCTCAATTACAATATCATTTTCTATTATTTGAAAACTTATATAGTCAAAGTTTTCAATTCCGATTTTCGCAGAATCAACTTTCACATTATTCGGAAATTCAATTTTGAAACGTGTGATTGGTAAATTCCACTTTTTGCATTTATTCTCGTCAACTATAAATATATTTTCAAATGTTGAAGCCTGAACTTTCGGAAAAGGTTTTAATTCAACAGTTTCTGCTTTTGGTAATTCAATCTTTGCATTGAAGTTGCAACTTGATGTTAAAACCAAAATTAAAATTAGAAACTGAATGTTTTTCATAATTGTAGGTAACGGTCTCGTATATGATTTGTTGCGTGTTATAAGCGAGTAAGTTAGCAAATAAAAACCG
>NZ_BAABCB010000036.1:0-847 GCF_039538385.1 Winogradskyella damuponensis
ATGAAAACTATGTTTCAAAATTAGCTTAAAGTTACTTGTTTTTTAACTCAGTTCTTTGTTGGCAATAGTTATTTTCTAATTCAGTCATTTTATTTCGCTAGTCAAACAATGTTTTAATTCTATCCAATATTGAATTATTCTTTTTCGCAAAAGTGATTATTTTTTCAGCTCTATCAGCTATATTTTTATAATATTGATAGTCGCTTTCTACCTCTTCGTATTTTTTTCCTAGACTCTCTCTTTGGTTGTGTGGAAAATTCAAATCACTATCGTAAATAATTGTTGTCAGTCGCTTTTTCTCAAATCCGTTCCATTTAAATTCTTTGTCATTGACTATTTTTTCCAATTCAATTATTAATTCCTCTCGATATTCTTTGTGTTTATCAGATTGGTCAAATTCAGATTCCTTTAATAGGCAAGAGATAGCCGATATTTGATTCAAATCCTTTGATTTAATCAAAAGTTTAATCAATTCCGTTTGGCTTGGTTTCGGCAACCTGAATAATATTGGATTTCCACCTCCGTGATATTCCGACTCAAGAGGGATTTCTATCCATTCAGATTGGTCTCTTTGGTCAATATATTTAGTTTCCCATCCATCACTTTCGATTTCGGTCATTTCCGATGTCAATTTTTCAATTGATTTTCTATTTGTGATAAAATTCTCGATGTTCATTTTAATTATTGCCAACGTGTTTGTGTATGGTTAGTTGCGTGGTTTAGCGACTAAGTTAGCAAACATTTACGAACCCGTGAAAATTCCGCAGGAATTTTCGCAAGTAGGCTAGAACCAAGCAATTAATTATACACGTTGTTCTATGCAGTTTTTATTCAGATTGTTTAATGT
>NZ_BAABCB010000037.1:0-889 GCF_039538385.1 Winogradskyella damuponensis
CACAACGTGTTTGTGTATGATTAGTGGCGTGTTTAAGCACCTAATTTAACAAATAAAAACCGAATAGAAAATCCGCGAGGATTTTCGTAAGTAAGCTTGAACTAGCCATTAATTATACACGTTGTTGCCAGTAGTATTTTTTATTCGCAAACATTTTTTCTTCCAACTTTCACAATTTCTTCAATTCCGAATTTGTCAAATTTTTCAAGTAAATCACTTGCGCTATTTTGTTTCTTAAACTCAAGTTCTTCTTTGTAAAGTGGAATTAAAGTATAAATGTCAATCACTTTATTATTTTCAAGTTCGATTTCGGTAAAATCAGCCGATAATTCCATTGAGCTGGCTAACATTACTGAATTAAATCCAATTCCTTCTGCAAGTTCATCATCATCTTCGTGTCCGAAAGTGTGTCCAAAACCTAACCAAGTTTTATTCGGATGTGGTAACATCATCAATTCCTTCATTATTCTAATTGGCCAATAATTTCGTTCGTCACTAAAAGACTCATATTCTAAATTCCATTCCTTTGGCAACAATATCATAACTTCTGCAAATTCAGATGATTCAATATCTTCAGGTACTTTCATTGGTAAAGCACTCATTCCACAGCTCAACAAAATGTGATAAGGTCTATCTTCTGTAGCTTTTATGAAAAAAATGTCTCTGTGAATTATTTCAGATTCTATTTCGTCAAATACAACAATGTCTGCATCTTCATCAAAGAATTGGTCTAAATGACTGTCAACAATTTCAACACTATTAGGTACTTTATCACTCATATTTTTTTCGGCATTTTGGGAATACGCAATTGTTGAAACAAAAATCAGAAAGATAGTTTTATAGTTCATTATTTTCATTTGATTTTGGTTTCCTCATATTACTGGCAACG
>NZ_BAABCB010000038.1:0-1027 GCF_039538385.1 Winogradskyella damuponensis
CAATTCCGAGTGGATTCGGACGTAGTCGAATCCGCCGTAATTGCGGTTATACATTGTTGTAAAACGTTTTTTATTTTCCATTTCCTCGATAATTCGGATTCGGCATAAATTCTCCAACGATTTCTCCTTTTTCGTCCACTTTCCAAGCTCCTTTTATGAATTCGGGTGGAACTTCTTCTTTTCCATCAAATTCTTTGTCAAGAATATAAACCCAACCATTTGAATGGTTTTTCGCCTCCTCAATTAATTTCGCTGTCTTTTCCATTATTTCAGAGTTTCTTTAAATATCTTTTCAGCCGTTTTTAAATCAGATTTATAAGGAAGTAATACAATCGTAGGTGCCATTACATTTCCAATTGCTAAAACTCCGTAATGTTCGTTAAAAAAAATAGGTTCGGTTACATCTGTTGCTGTGCTGGTCGAATGAAACTTTTTAAACTTAACATCGGATATCATAACAATTTTAAATTCCGCACCTTTTGTTTCTTTAAATTCATCTGGTCCAAAATTCAGAGTATTTGATTTAGGAAAGTAAGTGAATTCAAGGTTTTTATTATTATCCACTTCGTATTTATAAGTGTATTTTATCACTTCTGTTCTTATTTCTTTTGACAACAAATATTCTCTTTCTTTAATGTTATCTTCTGAAATGAAAACGTAAACCATATGATTTCCGAAAGTAGTTTTTACAACTTCTCCGCAACTTTCTGAAATCAGTAAAATCAGAGTTAAAATTAATATAGCGATTGGTTTTTTCAAATGTTTTACAACGGTCTCGTATATGATTTGTAGCATTGTTTCAGCAAGTAAGTTAGCAAATAATAACCGAAATAGAAAAACCGAGAGGTTTTTCGACAGTAGGCGAGTAGCAGCTATAAATTATATACATTGTTAGCTAAGGTTTTTTCTTTTTTGCGAACTACTCCTTTGCGTATTTCCGAACTATTTGTTTTTCCTGCGCTATTATATTTTTTTCCTTAAATGTCAAAAAACTCCGAATTACTATTCCGTTCTTTTCCGCAAAGAG
>NZ_BAABCB010000039.1:0-1082 GCF_039538385.1 Winogradskyella damuponensis
CTGATTTTCCTGCGGAAAATCCTCGCACGCAAACACGCAACTTTCCATATACAAAAACGTTAGGCACAAGCTGAACTCACTCAAATGAATAAACGAATTTCTAAAATACCGAATGATGTTCAAGACAGAAATTCTGTTGCTTGGAAAAAACTGTGTGAATATGTTGATGACGTTGCCGAAAAAGGAACTGATGAATTTGTGCCAAGAGAAGCTCTAGGAAATGAATTATTTGCTCAAATATTCACTTTGCCTGAATCAATTTCAAAATTGAAAAAAGTAACAAAAATTGGACTTTATGGCAGTAATTTAAAACGAATTCCACCTGAAATTGGAGAAATGGAATCTCTTGAATATTTTGACCCTTATACTTCCTATGATTTAAACTGGTTTCCTTATGAAATCACTAAATGTAAAAAACTAAAAGACAGCCGAATTAGTACAAGAGCTCTTTATGGAAACTATAAAAATAGAATGGGCTTTCCAAAACTTGACCACAATCCTGTTAGATACTTTGGAGAAAATCTAAAATGTAGTGTTTGCGAAAAAGAATTAGATTATGAACTAACAAATCAAATGTGGATTACTGCAAACGTTGGAACTGACACAATACCAATGCTTGCAAATCTTTGCTCTGAAAAATGTAAAGAAAATCTAATAAAGCCACCTAAAGACTATGTTCAGATTCCACACAAAGGTGGAGCTGATTTAGTACAACCACTTGACGAAGATGAATTGTGGGAAATTGAAATGGCAGAAAGAGAAAAAGCGGAAAAAGAAAATAAACCTGAATCAGAGGAAAAAATTAAAACGGAATCAAAGAATACTAAATTAGATATATCGAAACTTCCTATTTTAAAGCTCGTCCGAAAGATTTGGGAGAAATAAAGAAAAAAGCCAGATGCCTAACAACGCATATAATTCATTGCTGCTTCTCGCCTACTTTCGAAAATTCCGCTGGAATTTTCTGTTCGGTTTTTATTTGCTAAATTACATGCTTAAACACCGCAACAAACCATATACGAAACCGTTGGCAAACATTTTGCGCATACCAACAATATCAAGGCTTTTACAAAATTCTATGC
>NZ_BAABCB010000040.1:0-1195 GCF_039538385.1 Winogradskyella damuponensis
CCGTTATTATTTACTAACTTACTTGCTTAAATAACGCTACAAATCATATACGAGACCGTTATCTCTTATTTGAGAAAAACTTTTCGCTCATTAAAAAAGACAGTTCACTCATTTTGACTTTTACGACTAATTGTCAAAGGATACATTTGACAGAAAATCATTAGAAATGAAAATATTAACAATCTTACTTACGATTTTACTATCAATTTCTGCAAATAGCCAAACCGAGAATTCGGAATTATATTTAACAAAAGACAGCGACACTTTATTTTGGAAAAGCTATCAAGACGATGACATTAAAGCTTTCAAATTACCTGAATTAAACACTAAATCGGAATTTACTTTTAGAAGTTGGAATCCTGGGAATTTACTCGAAATTACTAAAGACAATGATTCTATAAGTGGTAAGATAATATATTATGTTTTTGAAGTTTGGGAAGACGATTATAAGGCTGACACATTTGTAAAAACGTATTATCTACCAAAATCAATCTCTGAAGATTTATATGAATACATATCAAACAGCGGAATTCAAAAAATACCGAGTGATAAGTACATTAAAGATTGGAAACAAGGGTTTGACGGAATAACGCATATTTACGAACTGAAAGAGAATAATAACTACTCTTTTAAAAACTTTTGGACACCAACTTCGCAAAAGGGAATTGAAGAAGCGGAATTTATAATTGAGTTTAATAAAAAAATTGGAGAAATTGGAGAACTCGAAAAATACGGAAAGGATTTTTTCGGAAAAATCCCGTTTATAAGCTACAAATATTCTGGTTCAGCTTATGCTATTACAAAACCGCCAACAAAAAAGGAATTACGGAAATACAAACGTGAACGAAAAAAGAAACAGCGGAATAAAAACAAGAGATAACAACGTGTATAGCTCATTGCTGGTCAGTTGCTTAAACCAAAGTTAAGGTATATTTGGAAAGTCGCCAAATTTTTAAATTTGACGATTTCCAACAAAAAAGATAAATAGTAAAATTTATAAATCTGGCTTATGGCTCAACCGAAAAATAATCGCTAATTTACACGCAACGAGCCATACACAAAACCGTTAGCAAAGATTTTGGTGCTAACTTGCAATTTCAAGGCAATCACTAAATTCTGTACTTATTTTCATACCAAAACTACGTTGGAATTTAAAGCGGAATCTCAAAAAGTATTGCGCTGAATTTTTTTCACT
>NZ_BAABCB010000041.1:0-1221 GCF_039538385.1 Winogradskyella damuponensis
CTTAAGTTTACAATTCATTAAATTTAAGGATAAATCAGAAAAGACAAAAGAGAGGAGTAAGGTTAATATACACGCAGAAGCTTTAGACTTCGTCAACATTGAAAATCCCCTCTCTTTTCTACACAGATTTCGTACAGTTCTATGAGGCTTTAAGACCTCGATTTTAAGTCGTTGAAACTCGCGTAGATTGTCCTTTCAAAAAAACATTTTCTTATGAATAAAGATATTAAATATTTTGGAATTGACATTAGCCATTTGGTGTTTGATGTCATGGACTCTGATGGTAATTACTATCAGTTTAAAAATAATGAACTTGGCTTTAAAAAGTTCACGAAACTTTTAAATAATAAGAGCCATTGCGTTATGGAAGCTACAGGCTATTATCATTATCAGTTAGCGTATCATTTGCTAGAATCTGGTATTAAAGTATCTGTAGAAAACCCATTGTCAGTGAAACGTTTTATACAGATGGGTTTATCAAAAGTTAAGACAGATAAGAGCGATTCAAAACTTATTTGTGCTTACGCTGAGCAAGTAGAATTAAAGCTATGGCAAGGAAATTCTAAGGAAGAAATAGAATGTCTTCAAATCGTTAGAACTCTTTCTGTGTATACAAAACAAAGCACTATGCTAAAAAACAAACTACATGGTGAAGCAGTTTTGGGTAATCCAAGTAAGCTTGTTGTTACGTCTTTAAAACGTAGTTTAAGACAATTAATCAAAGAGATAAAAACTTTAGAGGATAAGCTGTTAATTTTAGTAAAACAATCGCATCAAGATTTGTTTACCCGTTTAAAAACTATTCCTGGTATCGGTTCTAAAACAGCCATAATGTTAGTGGTATTAACAGGTGGTTTTGATCGTTTTACAAGTGCAAGTGAATTATGTAGTTATGCTGGATTAACACCAGTAATTAGACAAAGTGGAAGTAGTGTAAAAGGGAGGCCACGAATAAGTAAAATGGGGAATCAAAAGCTTCGGAATTTATTATTTATGTGCAGTTTTAATGCGTGTAAATACAACAAAGCTTGCCGAGATCTTTATGAGCGAATAGTAGCGAAAGGAAAGAGTAAAAAATTAGCATTAATTGCAGTGTGTAATAAACTACTAAAACAGGCCTTTGCACTAGCTAAATCAGGATTAATATATGATGGAAATTATAAAAGTACTTTAGTGAAAAATTAATACATTTTTACTTGTTTTTTACCACAGTACTTTGTT
>NZ_BAABCB010000042.1:0-1261 GCF_039538385.1 Winogradskyella damuponensis
TACTGATAAGCTTATGACGAGTATTATAATTATTTTTTTCATAATTAAAATAAAAGGCCTCGGCTTAAAACCAAAGCCTATTAAAATTTCTACTGCTTTATAAACGTATAATTTCCAAAAGGAATTCTATTTTCTAAGGGAGACTCTTCAGTTGGACGTATATAATAGTTAAAGGCATAGAATACAACATTCATTTTTTCTACACCATTTTCTACCTTGTGTCTTAATACCATAGCAGAATTTATATATTCATAAAGGGGGTCTTGGTAGTAAACAAATACTTGTCTTTGATTAATGGCGCATTCATCGCATACTGGTTGTTGCTCTTTGTGTAATATTGTATTGCCGGCAATATAATGATCTAACCCTATTAATGTGTTGTCATCAAGTCGAGACAGGTAATCTTGAATAACCGTATTTCCAACTGTAAATTTGTACTCTCCTACAAGGTAGTCCTCGTACTGATTATAATCACTATCGTAAACATCTTCCTTTTTTTGAAAAACAATAGTAACTATAGAGTCATTTCTTTGCCATTTCCAAGTGCCTTCAAATTGACTAAGATCGTTATCTAGATCTTTATAATGAGTGCCTTCTGGCATATTGGTATTTGCCCGGTATAAAGGTGCGATTTGAGCTTTACAGTTGTATACTGATAAGCTTATGATGAGTATTATAATTATTTTTTTCATATTTAAAATAAAGGCTTCGATACATACATAACCGAAGCCTTTTTATAAATTACTGTTTTGTAAAAGTTAAAAATGTATCTACAGGAAAAGGAAACGTTAAAGGTGCATTGCAATCATTAGACGTAATTGTGTCATGCCCAGGACTTAAGTGAAACAGCATTTCATTTCCACCTAAACTATCATTATCTATATTAATTACTACATCTCCAAATTGCCCACATTTAGTATTTGGTCCCAAATAAGATACCAAATAAGATTCATTATCATTAAGAAAGAATTGTCCATTCATAACTGAGGGACTCTTATTTGGTAAGTTTGTGGTATCATCTAGAACTACACCATTATTATCTGTGATCTTATGCTTAATTAATAAAATATCTATTTTTATTGTTGCTAGCATACTCTCAAATTTTGTAATGGTTAACTCATAATGTTTGCTGTTATAATCTAGTGTCCAAACGCCTAAAAACTCATCGAGTGTGTTGTTAATGTCTTTTACTCCAGTAATATGGTCTGGTAGGCCTTCATCTTCGCTTAAAAAATAGGTGTTTGCTTCTTCTAAAGAGATT
>NZ_BAABCB010000043.1:0-1368 GCF_039538385.1 Winogradskyella damuponensis
AAAAAAAAAAAAAAGACTTTTGGACAATTATCTAGAACTACTGAAACTTATTCTTCCTGAATTTTTAATAGATCATTTTGATTTAATTAGGCATACCAAGAATGGAGAAGTCATGCATCTCTATTTCGAAGAACGCAATATCACACCAAAAGAAGAAACTGCCCGAGAATTAATAGCTCATGGCTTTCATAAACAAGCCACAATACAAGACTTTCCCTTAAGAGGGAACACAGTATATCTACATGTTAAGCGTCGTAGATGGTTAGATAAAACCACTAAAGAAGTTGTACAAAGAGACTGGAACTTAGTAGCACAGGGAACACGAATGACTACCGAGTTCGCTGCTTTTTTAAAAGAAATTAATCGATACTAAAGCTTCAGACTGTCACACTATTGCTGGTTTTTACAATGTTAATGGTAAAAAGCTATCTAGACAGTACAGAGATTATCTTAGTGAATTTAATCATTGGAAGCAGAAACCACATGCTAAACAATGGCTTATCTTCCCAGAGAATATAGGACCTTATCTTTCTATTGACGAAACAGCATTGTCAAAGGGCGAACTCTATACAATCATTACCAATAAAAATGCAAAAGGTAAGAAAGGCAGTATTGTAGCTGTTTTTGCAGGAACTAAAGTCGAACCTATTATTGAACAACTACTTAAAATATCAGCAAAAAAAAGAGCTAAGGTCAAAGAAATAACATTGGATATGGCAAACTCAATGAAAACCATTGTAAAAAAATGCTTCCCTAAGGCCATACAGGTAACAGATCGCTTCCACGTTCAAAAACTTGCCTTTGAAGCCTTGCAAGACATTAGAATAAAACACAGATGGGATGCAATAGACCTAGAAAATGAGCAAATAAAACAAGCTAGATTAAACAATAAAACTTATAACCCTCTAGTGTTTAACAATGGGGACACAAGAAAACAACTTTTAGCAAGAAGTAGATATCTACTGTATAAATCACCACAAAATTGGACTGAGAACCAATATCAAAGAAGTCAAATTTTGTTTAAGGAATATCCAGACATAAAAATAGCTTTTAATTTAGTTCAAAGCCTTAGAGATATATTCAATACAGCAACTTCAATACAGGTTGCATATACTAAGTTAGCTCACTGGTATAAGGAGGTGGAACAAGCTGGATTTAGAGCATTCAACACAATAGCTAATACAATAACATTGAACTATCGGTCAATTTTAAACTATTTTATAAATAGAAGTACTAATGCTGCCGCGGAATCTTTCAATGCTAAAATAAAAGCGTTCAGGGCACAGTTTAGAGGGGTCAAGAATGTGGAATTCTTTCTGTTTAGATTAACTACAATCTTTGCTTAAACACAACTTTTGATCTTGATCC
>NZ_BAABCB010000044.1:0-1921 GCF_039538385.1 Winogradskyella damuponensis
AAGTACTTTAGTGAAAAATTAATACATTTTTACTTGTTTTTTACCACAGTACTTTGTTGTGCGTTCGTACTTTATTATTTTTTTATAAATATCGGATTTAAAAATGAAAACTTTTTGTCATTATCAATCCTAAATTTATTATTTACTAATTCTACATATCTCCAATTAAATTCAATTCGGTTTAAGGCAATAACTTCTTCTATAAAAAATTCGTTACTCGGAAGAATTTCGTTTTGTTCGTATATTTTTCCTTGATGTGTTATAAATTCCGGTGCAACTCTAAAATTGCCAGGATTTATATATCCAGTTTCATTTGTTATGCATAAAAAGCAACCTAAATCGATTTTTCCATTTTCTACTAACCAATTTATTCTTTTTATATCGTTTATTATTTTTTGACGACTTACAGTCTGGTTTGAACCTCTTGCTTTTTTATGAGGAAACTTAAATTCAATTCCAATTTTTATATCATTAGTTCCATCATTAAATATTATAAATAAGTCAAGAAATTTTCCGTCTGAAAAGTCATTAAATAAATTCGTTTCAAAATCAATAAATTTTATTTTTTTCGGATATTTTTTAGCTAATTCCCAAGCGAAGTTGAAGACTACAGATTTTTCAGATGAAATAAGACGAATATCATTATTCATCCAACTGTCAATATCATTCCATATTTCGGTAATAATTTTTTCAAGTTTAATCACGAAATTCAGTTTTGGTTTGAGTTTCAGGTATGACGCACAACGAGTTTGTGTATGGATAGTTTTGGTTTTAAAATGCTAAAATATTCGGATTAAAAATACACAATGTAAGGGAAACAGTAAGTAAATTTAAGGCACTAAGCCAAAATTATTTATACACGTTGTTGGCAAACGTTTTTTATTTTGAAAACTTCACAAACATTTCGTAAAAATCCAGAAACAGATACAGAAAAAGGTTCAGAAGAATTAAGTATTAGCTTATTTGGTATCAACAAAGACACAAAGCTTAAAGATATCTTAGCGGAAGTAGAGAAAATTCACTCTACTTATTTTTAAGATTGTGATTTAAAGAACTTATAATGTCGAAAGTTTCTGCATCTAAAGTAATTCCGTTTGGATGTGTGTTTAAAAATTCGTTCATACTCTTAGAAAAGTTGTTTAACGCTTCTGTTAGTTTTTCTGCGGTTTCGTTGTTTAGATTCATTTTTATATAAATTAATTAATTATTATGTCAGATGTTTATAGGTAATAATATCCACATATCAGATGAAGATTTTAAAAATCTTAAAACAGTTAGAAATTCAAGATATATTGGCTCTAAATTTATAACTAAGTTTGAATTTTTATTGTTTAAATTTGAGCTAACTAAATTGGCTAAAATTCAAGAAAAAATAACACCAGAAAATGACTTTAAAATTGAATTTGACAATGCATTAAATGAGTTTAAAAAATCTCGAAAAAAATGGCTAGAAAGTAATCCAGAAACACAATCAAGTTAATTTCAAATATTCTTTTTCAATTCCAATATTGTAAAGTTTTAAAATCAATTTCAAATATTCCTTTAATTCTATTTTATCAACTCCGTCTATTCTATTTTTCATTGCGTTTTTCATATTATCATTAAACATAAGCACCACATCTTTTAAATCACTTTTGGGATTTAAGCTTCTTAGCGACTTATGATAATAAAAATCAATATTTTCTTTCACAGATACTTGGTCTGAATCAATAAATTGAGTTGAAAATTGCACTCTTTTAAAAAAATCATTCATTTCATTAGTCAATATTTCTTCTTCTAATTGCAATTCCGCAATTCGTTTCTCATTTTCGCTCATAATTTTATCAATTTTAATTTTCGGTTACCGCACATTTCAAATGTTTGCCAACGGTCTCGTATATGATTTGTTGCGTGTTATAAGCGAGTAAGTTAGCAAATAAAA
>NZ_BAABCB010000045.1:0-1978 GCF_039538385.1 Winogradskyella damuponensis
TTATTATTTGATCTTAATTTTCCAAGACGTGTTTCTCGTTCACCAAGATACTTTTAATCAGTTAAGCTAAAACAATTATGAAAAACTTTAAAACATTATTATTTATTACGTTGATGAGTAGCTTTTGCTTAACTGCTCAGAATAAAGATACCAAGAAAGCAGATAAGCACTTTGCTAGATTTGAATTTGTAAAAGCTGCCGAAAGCTATAACAAACTTGTAGAAGACGGTAAAGCAGACGACTATGTTTACGGACAACTTGCAGAAAGTTACTATAACATTTTTAATACCGAAGCTGCTGAGCGTTGGTATGCTAAAGCTTTAGAAACTTCTGAAAAACCAGAAATGGTATACAAATATTCTCAAATGCTTAAAGCAAATGGGAAATATGAAGCCTCTAATCAACAAATGGATAAGTTTGCTACAATGCGTCCTGCAGATAATAGAGCTATAGCATTTAGAAAAAATCCGGATTACCTTCCTAAAATTTTAGAACAAGGTAAAAAGTTTAATGTACAAAATGCAGATTTTAACTCTACACAATCAGATTTTGGTGGTATCTTACATGATGGTAAATTATACATCACTTCTGGTCGTAATGACAATCGTAAAACTTATGGTTGGAACGACCAACCTTACTTAGATATTTACACTATTGTTAAAAACGCTGATAGTACTTATCAAGAAGCAACTTTAGCTAACAAAAAAATAAATACAAAATTTCACGAAGGTTTAGTATCCTTTACTCCTGATGGAAAAACAATGTATTTCTCTAGAGAAAGTTATTTTGAAAAAGACTTTCAAAAAGATTCTCTAAGCAGTACGCGTTTTAGCCAACTGTATTTATTTAAAGCTACTAAGTTAGGAGACGATTGGGATATGGTTGAAAATTTAGCCATTAATAGTGAAAACTACTCTGTTAAAAACCCTTCTGTTAGCGCAGATGGTAAAACACTTTATTTTTCTTCTAATATGCCTGGTGGTTTTGGAGATTTTGATATCTACAAAGCTGAAATAAATGCTGATGGAACTATAGGTGAACCTGAAAACTTAGGTCAAAAAATAAATACTGAAGGTCAAGAAATGTTCCCTTACATCAGTAGTAATAATACTCTATACTTTTCTTCTAATGGTCATTTAGGTCTTGGTGGATTAGACGTGTTTTACACTAAAGAAATTGATGGTAAACTAGCTCCTGCTCGTAATGTAGGTATTCCTATTAACAGTAACGCTGATGATTTTGCTTTCATTATTGATGAAGAAAACGGTGATGGTTTTGTTTCTTCAAACAGAGAAGGTGGAAAAGGAAGTGACGATATTTACGAATTCAAAAAATTACAACCACTTTGTGATGTATTAATAAGCGCTACCGTTTTAGATGACAAAACACGCGAACCTATTAGTGGTGCTGCTGTTACATTGTATGATAGCGAAGGTAATAAAGTAGTTTCTAAAATGACAAACACTCAAGGTATTGCTGAGTTTATAGTAGAATGTGATGAGGATAGCGAATTAGAAGTTGTAATGGATGGTTTTGACAGTAAAAAAGTTCCTGTTAAAGGCACTAACGAAGAAGAAAATAACATCCAAATTTCTTTAGATCCTATTGAAAAATTAATTACACCTGTGAAAATTGATTTAGCACCTATTTTCTTTGAATTTGATAAGTCTAACATTACAGCTCAAGCTGCTTTTGAATTAGATAAATTAGTTCAGATTATGAAAAAATATCCTGAAATGGTTATTAGTGCAACATCACACACAGATGAAAGAGGTCCTGAAGCTTACAACACAGGCCTTTCTGATCGTAGAGCAAAAACAACAGTACAATACGTAATATCTAAAGGTATTGATGCCTCTCGTATTTCTGGTGTTGGTAAAGGTGAATCTGAACCTAAAATAGATTGTTCTGCAGGTTGTACTAAAGAACAACATGCCGAAAACAGACGTTCAGAGTTCCTTATTGTAAGTGGTGCTCC
>NZ_BAABCB010000046.1:0-1999 GCF_039538385.1 Winogradskyella damuponensis
ATCTTTTCGTTTCTGAGGTAATAAAGACACTTTATCTCCTTGTCTGTAATAATAAACATCATTTAGTCTTTTGTATTCTGCAGGCTTTTCTTTGTCATAACCTGTAACTGCTGGTTTTTTTTCATAGAATTTTACAATTTCTTCTTTTAAAACAGCTAATGAATCAGTCTCTTTTAATACAACAAGAAACCCTTGCTTTGAAACCCCTTCTTTATTGATGTAACTATGTGTTTGATAAACTTTATTGTTTAAAGCAAATGTAACTTTGAGGTCTTCATAATTATTTAATGCAATAGTGTCATTTTGACGTTGAATCTGCATTTCACCTAAATTTGCATTATATCTCGCAGCAAAAAGGTGGTTTCCAAATTTATCAAGTTTTACAACTTGAAATGATTCATCTATAAAAGGAGAACCTATGGCATAAAATGATTTATCATTATTATGTTTAACAGCAAATTGTACACCATCTAGACTGCTTTGTAACGTTGTCTCGTTGGTGTTTTGGAATTGTGCATAACTTATTTCAGAAGAAATTAGACTAATTAAAATTATAGGAAGTAGGTGTTTAATACGTATCATGGTTTATTTTAAGATTTTATTTTTTTAATTCAGGTTAAATTCAATAATATTTCTAATTTAAATTATAGTGTTTTTCTTACACTTAGGCCAATATAATATTATTATCGTTTTATGGACTCTTTTATTATAATGTTCTCTGTTTTTTGTGATTTAGTTAACATTTAATTAACTTTTATTGCTAAAAATAATAGGCTTAAATTTTTAGAAAAAATAACGAGCTAGCGAAACTAATAAAATTTAACCATTTATTAAATTTCAGTAATGGATTTAACATTCACAATGCTTTTACGCTATTTACGGTTGTAAATAGAATTGAAAACATGAATGTTAATTTGAACTTGTGTAATGAAGTATGTCTTTATAAAAAAAGCTTTATTCTTTAGAAATAGAAGATAAGTAGGAGGCAATCGTTATTAAGTCATTTTCATTTTTAAGACTTAACTTATTTTTTTTAATGTAAGATTTTAGCTTAACCTCATACTCTGGAAAGGAGTTTAGAAATTGTTTTTTATTTTGAGGTAAAATTTTAGTTTCATTATTAAAATTTAGATAATAGGTGTCACTTTCTTTTATGAATTTAGCAGCTTTTTCTTTTTCATAAGACGATCTTGGCTTCACTTTATCTTGAAACTTTATCTGTTCTTTTTTTAATAGAGTAAAACTTGAATCTTCTTTTACAACAACTAAAAAACCGCGTTGAAGATCCAAGTTTTCATCTTTATATGTATACGGTTTATATTTTTTAAGACTTGCAATAAATGTTATGGTATAATCTGTATTATTGTCTAAAGCAATGATTTTATCTTCACCCAGTTTTATTTCCATTTCTCCATTATACGCATTGTATCTTCCGCTATATATTTTGTTTTTAAAATTTTCTAATCTTAAGGCTAGAAACTCTTCGGTGATATAAGGTGAGCCTTCTGCTTCAACGGTTTTACTTCGATTTTTAATGTTTAAATCTATTTCGGCCAAATTTAAACCTTGATTTTGAGAAACAACCATATTAGATGCCCCTAAACAGATAAATGCAATCAAAAATTTTATTAAACACTTTTTCATAATTAAGGTTTTAGTTTTGACTTGTTAATAAAGACAATAATAACACCTAATTGAAATTAAGTATCTCTATAAAGTTAATGAATTTTTAACCATTTAGAGCATGTGTAGTGCTGGAATTGCTTTTGCATCTGTTGTTATAAATTGAAGTAAATAACCAGTGAAAAATAATATTCTAATGGTATTATTACGACTAAAAAATAACCTGCAAAAACATATTTTAGATGTCTAAGCAGGTTATTTTATTTTACTAGAGTTTATTTAATTGTATCAGAATTTAATTCTGTTTTTAATTATGTAGATTATAATGTGTTGATATACTCAAATAAAGTAATTAAATCTTCATCCTTTTTGAGAC
>NZ_BAABCB010000047.1:0-2288 GCF_039538385.1 Winogradskyella damuponensis
A
This sequence comes from Winogradskyella damuponensis, assembly GCF_039538385.1. NCBI lineage: Bacteria > Pseudomonadati > Bacteroidota > Flavobacteriia > Flavobacteriales > Flavobacteriaceae > Winogradskyella > Winogradskyella damuponensis. The sequence goes on from NZ_BAABCB010000047.1 coordinate 2, forward strand.
AGTACTTTAGTGAAAAATTAATACATTTTTACTTGTTTTTTACCACAGTACTTTGTTGGCGATAGTTTTTATTTTTTTTGCTTTTCTAAAATATAGGTTATCATTTGCTTCATCATTATACATTCTATAAATACTTATAGGAAGCATATTGCCTGGTGGTCTAGGAATATCATTATCTATGAAAAAGTCGCTTTTGATAGTAACAGGTAAACTTGCTGTAATAATTGAATCTGAAATTTGCTTGTCGGCATATACGCTCAAATAAAATCTTTCTATACGCAAATCTTTAGGCCCAAAATAAGTTTCTAATGTGTCTTTAAATCGTTTGATGTCATTTTCTAAACTATTTAGAGAATTAGAAAGTTCAGTTTTTCCTATCACTTTATTATTTACAGAACTCATAAAAATTTTCATTCCATAAACTGGGTCTTTTTTTATTAATTCAGTCGAATCGCTTTTAGGTAAAGTAAATTCAATTCCAAATTTTCTCTTTAGATATTCACTGTAACTTTTCGTCTTAAGCATACTGAATTTATGTATGCCATAATTGTTCTTTATAGTTCCAAAAAGACTGTCTTTATTATCAGAAAGCTTGTAATTAATTAAAATCTTGCTAGTTGTATCAATAGGCAGACTTGAATCCGATTTCCAATATAATGTCCTTAGTTCAAATTCAATTTGCGATTTATTAGCGTTCCATTTTGTTTTCTTATCAAATTCGCTAGGTAATTTAAAAACTAAACTATCTGGATAGAAGTGCCAAGTACTATATTCATTTTCAATTTCTCGCCAATTTCCATTTAGCTCTTTTTCAGATGAATTTTGTCCACAAGAAAAAGCTAATAGAAAAAGCATAAAGTTCAATATGTAAACGGATTTTTTCAAATTATTGCCAACGTTTATGTATATGGTTTGTTGCGTGTTTTAAGCACCGAATTTAGCAAATACAAACCAAATAGAAAATCTGCGAGGATTTTCGTAAGTAGGCTAGAACTAGCAATAAATTATATACGGTGTTGGCATTAGTTTTTTATTGTTTTCGGTAAAACATTTTTCCATTCATTAATATTGAATTTCTCAACAATTCTATTGTCTTTTCCAATAACATAGCAAAGTCTAGAACAATATTCTTTTCTGTAATTATTGTAAAAGTCTTTATTGAACTCTTCTTGTGAGTCTATATGTATTCCAATATCCAACATTTTTATATCTGAATCAACGTGCAGAATATTTATTTGATTTCCAAATGTTCTTTCCATTTCATAAAATGCTTCAGTTGATTCTTTGTCGCCACCGCACCCACAAGAATTAGCAATGACTGTGAGTTTATTTTGTAAGTATGAATTCGTTAAAGTATCTCCAGACATAGTAATAACCTTAAAGCTAGGGGCAATCATACCTTTTTGAGTTCCAATTTCGGATTCAAAGTTTTTATCCTTAACTAATGTTATTATATCTCCATTGTTGGAAATTTTTTCAAAACGATAATATTTACCATTTAAATTTAAAGCTTCTCCGAATGCTATTAAATCACTTTCAGATATTGAATCTTTTTTTATTCCTGAATCTGATAGTATCGAAATTTGGGGTCGAAAACCATAGGTAAAACTCAATGGATTTCGAGGTTCAATAATTCCAATTTCATATTTCTTGTTGTCAATTTCAAATTTGCTTATTAAATATTCCCTTTTTCCAAGTGAAAAATTACCGTTCGAGTCTCCGATGTTCAACCAAGAAGAATCTGTTACTATTTCTGTGTCATTGGAAATTAAATATTTGCATCTAACTAAGTTTGCAGATTTACTCCAAATTATTGGTTTGTATTCTCTAATAGAGTCGTCGGTAAAATCTTTGTTATTATTTTCATCGACAATAAAAATTTGTTTACCATTTTTATTGCCTTTCAGCATTTCCACATTATAATTTTTTGTTTCATCGAAATCTGTTTTCAGTTGAAAGCGTTTTAGGTCATTAATGTTTTTTGGATATTTGACTGGATTTGAAAAGCTTTTCGAAGTGTCTTGAAACTCTATGCTACTAACTCCGAATTGAAATAAACCATTTCCTTTTACTTTCTTTGTTTTTAGGATTATCGTATCATTTAATGAGGAAAATCTATTTTCAATACTCTTTTGATTTTGACACCCAATTATCATATAGATTAGTGCGAAAAACATTGAAATTTTAAATATATATTTCATTTACTTTTGAGTTTGTTCAAATTAATGCCAACGGTCTCGTATATGATTTGTTGCGTGTTATAAGCGAGTAAGTTAGCAAATAAAAA
>NZ_BAABCB010000048.1:0-3836 GCF_039538385.1 Winogradskyella damuponensis
ATCTTTTCGTTTCTGAGGTAATAAAGACACTTTATCTCCTTGTCTGTAATAATAAACATCACTTAACCTTTTAAACTCTGCAGGTTTTATTTTTTCATAACTATTAGATGGTGGCTTTCTATCATAGAATTTAACGAGCTCTTCTTTTAAAAGAGCCAATGAGTCATTTTCCATTAATACTACAAGAAAACCGCATTTAGAAACATTTTCCTTGTTTGTATAACTATGTGTTTTATATACTTTATTACTTTGTGTAAATGTTAATTCTAAATTTTTAGTATTATCAAGAGCAATGGTGTCGTTTTCTCGCTTGAGCTGCATTTCCCCTAGATTTGCATTATAACGGGCTAGAAAAACCCTATTACCAAGTTTTTTAAATTTTACAAGTTCAAATTCATCATTTATAAAAGGTGAACCATTGGCATTTGCTAAATTTGCGCCGTTAAGTAACATATTATGCTGAACTTTATCAATTCTACTCGATAGAGTCTGGCCCTCAGTACTTCGTCTCGTTGTTTGTGCGTAATTTGCTTCTGTAATTATTAAACAGAAAGTTAGTGCAAGAATATAATATCTATTTAGTTTCAAAATTTTTAGGGTTAGGGTTTATGTTCTAAATATATAAAAAAAAATATTCAGATTCTGAAAATCAAACACATAAAATTTAATTTTGTCACTATAATGTTAATATATGTCAGCCATTTATAGCATCTACTGTAATAGAATTGTCATTTAACATGTCTTTTAACATCGTTTCAATACCATTTTTTAAAGTAAATGTAGATGAAGGACAGCCGCTACATGCACCTTGTAGTAATACTTCTACCTTTTTTGTCGTAGCATCATAAGATTTGAATTCTATATTACCACCATCACTTTCTACGGCAGGTTTTATATATTCTTCAAGAATATTGACGATGTTTTTGGAGGTGTCGTCTAAAGCTTCAAATTTTTGCTCAATGGCTTCTTCTGTCTTTTTCAACTGTTTTGGAGCATCATCGTTTAGAATTGTTTTACCGTCTTCAACATAAGATTTTAAGAATTCTCTAAGTTGAAGTGTAATGTCTTCCCATTCAATAATATCAAACTTCGTAATGGAAATAAAGTTTTTTTCCATAAACACATTTTTTACAAATGGAAATTGAAATAATGCTGTGGCCAAAGGTGATGGTTTAGCCTCTTCAATTGATGTAAACTCGTATATGTTTGGAACCAAAACTTTGTTACATACAAATTTTAAAACTCCAGGGTTTGGTGTGCTTTCTGCATAAATGGTAACAGCAGCTTTAGGTTTTATAGCTTCTTCAGAAACTACAAGTCCATCTTTAGATAAATAGTCTTCAATTTGTGCTGCAACTTCATCTTGTACATCTTTCCACTCAACAATATTATAGCGTTCAATAGCAATAAAATTTGAAGCGATATAAACCTTTTTTACAAAGGGAAGATAGAATAATTGTTGTGCTAATGGTGAGTGCTTAGCGTCGTCTATATTGTTGAATTCAAAGCTGTTGTGATTGGTTAAAAATCGATCAGCTTCAAATTTTAAAATAGTGTCATTAGAGGTTGGGACTATGGATATTTTTGTATGTGCCATCTTTTTATTTGCAAAAGTATGAAATATCAGCATGAAACGTTCATCCTTTAGATGATGTTTTATGTCTGTATTTTGAAGTCAATTAATATAATTTTATTAAATTTCGAGATTCAATGATAATAAGACAATAACTTAAGCTTTTAAAGGTGTAGGTTTATTGTTAATTAATTGACCAAACCAGCTATGAAAAATACCCTATATCTAATCGTCTTTCTATTTTCAACTATTGGCTTTTCCCAAGATATTTTGATGCAAAATGGTACATTTATGCGATGTGCTCCTGATAAATTTTTTGACTCAGGTGGTGAGTTTGGTAATTATGATGATGATGAAGATCTAGTTACAACTATATGTCCACAAAATGAAGATGAATTTATTATAATTAATTTTACCGAGTTTACTACACAACTTAATCAAGATGTGTTAACTATTTATGATGGGGACGATATAACTGCAGATGTTATTGGTACATATTCTAGTGCTGTGTCACCCGGAATTGTTTCTGCTTCAGACTCTAATACGTCTGGATGTTTAACGTTTGCTTTTTCTAGTAATGGATCAGGTAATATTAATGGATGGGAGGCCGAGATTTTATGTGCCACCCCATGTCAAGATATTGTAGCTTCAATAGATAGCAGTACTCCAGCCCCTAATGCCACAGGAGTTATAGGCATATTACCTGGTGATTCTGTCGATTTTTCTGGTAGCGCGGCATTTTCTGTTGATGGTACAGATGCTCAGTATAGTTGGAATTTTGGAGATTCAAATACAGCGTCAGGTACTGATGTTTCTAATGTTTTTACTACCCCAGGGACTTATACTGTAACGTTAACAGTTACTGATAATAATCCGCAAGTCTGTTCGGATTCAACTACAATTACCGTTTTTGTTTTAGGCCCTAATGTAGTTGTCGATCAAGATATTTTTACTCCAGAAGAATTAATAGAAGATGTTTTAATTGACAGTCCATGTGCGTCAGTATCAAATATTATAGCATCAACTGGAATTAATTTTAGCCCAACAGAACCAAATGGTATCGGTTACTTTTTTAGTAATGGAATTGATTTCCCTTTTGAAGATGGATTATTACTTACAAGTGGTGATGCTAGTGAAGCTGGTGGACCAAATACATTTTTGGGTGACGGATCAGGAGCATGGCCTGGAGATGATGATTTAGATGACGTTGTTGGTATTGAGTCAAACAATGCCTCTTTTATCCAATTCGATTTTGTGCCTCTTGCAGATAGTATCAGTTTTGATTTCTTAATGGCTTCAGAAGAGTATGATATGGGTGGTTTTGAATGTACTTTTTCTGATGCGTTTGCGTTTTTGTTGACGGATTCTGAGAGTAATACTACTAATTTGGCTGTCTTGCCAGGTACAACAACTCCTATTTTAGTAACAAATATACATCCCGATAATGGTGCTTCATGTGGTGGTATTAATGAAGAGTACTTTGGTGCTTATACTCCTAGTGGTGGACCGCCAATATCTTTTGATGGTAGAACGGCCGTTTTTACAGCGCAAGCCGATGTTATACCTGGTGAAACTTATACAATAAAATTGGTTGTTGCAGATGATAGAGATAATACCTATGATTCAGGAGTCTTTATTAAAGCAGGTAGTTTTAATTTAGGTGGAAATTTAGGTGATGATATTACCATTGTTGCAGGTACTGCGGAGTGTGATGGTACAGAAATTGTTTTAGATACAGGTCTTGAATTAGCAACTCATGTGTGGTATAAAGATGATGTTGAAATATCAGGTGAAGTCTCTTCTACATTAACAGTTACTGAGCCAGGAATTTATTATGCTAATTTTGATTTTGAAGGAGTGTGTACTGGATCAGCAGATCCAATACTAGTTGAATTTAAAGATAGCCCTGTTGCTGGTACGCCTCAAAATTTATCAATATGTAGTGCTACAGGTATAGAACAATTTAATTTATTAGAAAACGATGATGATATTTTAGGGACACAGGATCCTACAGCTTTTTCTGTGAGTTATCACCTTACAGAACAAGATGCTATCGATAATGTAGGCGCATTAACAAGTCTGTACACAAATATTTCTAGTCCTCAAACTATTTGGGCACGTTTGGCAGATAGTACCCAAACTTGTATTGATACAGTGTCATTCTCATTATCTGCTGCCGGCCAACCAACCATCAACCCAGCACTAGATTTAGAATTATGTGATGATTTAAGTAATGATGGTTTTGAAGAGTTTGATTTAAGCG
>NZ_BAABCB010000049.1:2500-5337 GCF_039538385.1 Winogradskyella damuponensis
AAAGATTGATTAGATAGTGGTATCCTGAGTAGTGCGGGGCACGTGAAACCCTGTGTGAAACAGTCGGGACCATCCGATAAGGCTAAATACTCCTGAGAGACCGATAGTGAACTAGTACCGTGAGGGAAAGGTGAAAAGAACCCTGAATAAGGGAGTGAAATAGAACCTGAAACCATACGCTTACAAGCGGTCGGAGCAGACTTGATCTGTGACGGCGTGCCTTTTGCATAATGAGCCTACGAGTTACCGTTGCTAGCAAGGTTAAGGACTTCAGGTCCGGATCCGTAGCGAAAGCGAGTCTGAATAGGGCGCTTTAGTTAGTAGTGGTAGACGCGAAACCGTGTGATCTACCCATGGGCAGGGTGAAGCTGTGGTAACACACAGTGGAGGCCCGAACCGATATACGTTGAAAAGTGTTCGGATGACCTGTGGGTAGGGGTGAAAGGCCAATCAAACTCGGAAATAGCTCGTACTCCCCGAAATGCATTTAGGTGCAGCGTTGATTTATAGTTTTATAGAGGTAGAGCTACTGATTGGATGCGGGGGCTTCACCGCCTACCAATTCCTGACAAACTCCGAATGCTATAAAATGTTAATCAGCAGTGAGGGCATGGGTGCTAAGGTCCATGTCCGAGAGGGAAAGAACCCAGACCATCAGCTAAGGTCCCCAAATATATGTTAAGTTGAATAAACGAGGTTGAACTGCTTAGACAGCTAGGATGTTGGCTTGGAAGCAGCCATTCATTTAAAGAGTGCGTAACAGCTCACTAGTCGAGCGGTTCGGCATGGATAATAATCGGGCATAAACATATTACCGAAGCTATGGACTTGTAAAAGTGGTAGGGGAGCATTGTAGTGTCGTCGAAGGTGTGCTGTGAGGCATGCTGGAGAAGCTACAAAAGAAAATGTAGGCATAAGTAACGATAATGCGGGCGAGAAACCCGCACACCGAAAGACTAAGGTTTCCTCAGCTATGCTAATCAGCTGAGGGTTAGTCGGGACCTAACGCGAACCCGAAAGGGGTAGTGGATGGACAACAGGTTAATATTCCTGTACCTGCTCACACTAAAAGTGACGGAGGCGAAAAGTTAGTGCGTACTGACGGAATAGTACGTTGAAGCGAGTAGTAATACCGCGATAGTACACTGAGACTACGGTCAAGGTGATAATCTAGCAAATCGACTTCCAAGAAAAGCGAGTGAAGCAGCCCGTACCCTAAACCGACACAGGTAGTTGGGATGAGAATTCTAAGGTGCTCGAGAGATTCATGGCTAAGGAACTAGGCAAAATTGACGCGTAACTTCGGGAGAAGCGTCGCCCCCCTCTGGGGGGGCCGCAGTGAAAAAGTCCAGGCGACTGTTTATCAAAAACACAGGGCTCTGCTAAATCGAAAGATGATGTATAGGGCCTGACACCTGCCCGGTGCTGGAAGGTTAAGTGGAGGGTTTAGAAGTTTACTTCGAAGATCTCAAATGAAGCCCCAGTAAACGGCGGCCGTAACTATAACGGTCCTAAGGTAGCGAAATTCCTTGTCGGGTAAGTTCCGACCTGCACGAATGGTGTAACGATCTGGACACTGTCTCAGCCATGAGCTCGGTGAAATTGTAGTATCGGTGAAGATGCCGATTACCCGCAGTGGGACGAAAAGACCCCGTGAACCTTTACTATAGCTTAGTATTGGCTTTGGATAAGTAATGTGTAGGATAGGTGGGAGACTTTGAAGTGGCGTCGCTAGGCGTTGTGGAGTCATTGTTGAAATACCACCCTTTGCTTATCTAGAGTCTAACCTCTAACCAGGGACAGTGCTTGGTGGGTAGTTTGACTGGGGTGGTCGCCTCCAAAAGAGTAACGGAGGCTTCTAAAGGTTCCCTCAGCACGCTTGGTAACCGTGCGTAGAGTGCAATGGCATAAGGGAGCTTGACTGAGAGACATACAGGTCGATCAGGTACGAAAGTAGAGCATAGTGATCCGGTGGTTCCGTATGGAAGGGCCATCGCTCAAAGGATAAAAGGTACTCCGGGGATAACAGGCTGATCTCCCCCAAGAGCTCATATCGACGGGGGGGTTTGGCACCTCGATGTCGGCTCGTCACATCCTGGGGCTGGAGAAGGTCCCAAGGGTTGGGCTGTTCGCCCATTAAAGTGGCACGCGAGCTGGGTTCAGAACGTCGTGAGACAGTTCGGTCTCTATCTACTGTGGGCGTTAGAAATTTGAGTGGATCTGACTCTAGTACGAGAGGACCGAGTTGGACGAACCTCTGGTGTACCTGTTGTTCCGCCAGGAGCATTGCAGGGTAGCTACGTTCGGAAGGGATAAGCGCTGAAAGCATATAAGCGCGAAACCCACCACAAGATGAGATTTCTTTAAAGGGTCGTGGAAGATGACCACGTTGATAGGCTATAGGTGTAAAGGCAGTAATGTCATAGCCGAGTAGTACTAATAACCCATAGGTTTATTGTCACTTCGACTTTGCTCAGTGACCAGTAATGATTGCTGAGCAAGTCTGTTTTTTTATTAAAGTTTACTTACAAAATCATGTCTTTTTTTCAATATGTCAACAATATTAGTGTTGATTATTTATAACAGCCAAGGTCTTGAACCAAGTTCAAGATAAAAACTTAAGGTGGTTATAGCGACGGGGCTCACCTCTTACCATTCCGAACAGAGTAGTTAAGCCCGTTTGCGCCGATGGTACTGCTTTACTGTGGAAGAGTAGGTCGCCGCCTTTTTTGAAAACCCTTACTAGATATCTAGTAAGGGTTTTTTGTTTTAGAATCTATCGTGAAGTAAATCAATTAACCTTTTTTATTATCTTCATTCTTTATTTGGAATTGAAT
>NZ_BAABCB010000050.1:0-11875 GCF_039538385.1 Winogradskyella damuponensis
ATAGTTCAGCTACAGTAACAGTTTCTTTATCTAATACAAATGATGCCGGAACTGATGGCACATTAGAGCTTTGTAATACAGATACTGCAGTGGATTTATTTGATAGCTTAGGAGGAACTCCACAAACAGGTGGTACTTGGTCTCCTGCATTAACAAGTGGGACAGGAGTATTTGACCCAATGGTTGATGCTGCTGATACCTATACATATATTGTTTCTAGTACAGGTTCAAGCTGTCCTGATGCTACAGCTAATGTTGTTGTAACGTTTACTCAAGCACCAAATGCTGGAACTAATGGTACACTAGATTTGTGTTCTAGCGATTCTAGTTCAGTTGATTTAATTGATTACTTAGAAGGAATTCCAGATACAGGGGGAGTTTGGTCTCCTGCTCTTGCCAGTGGAACAGGAATGTTTGATCCAGCTATAGATGCCGCTGATATTTATACTTATACTATAAATAATTCATGTGGAACTAGTTCTGCGACAGTAACAGTCTCTATTTCAACTGCAAATGACGCTGGTACAGATGGTACTATTGAGTTTTGTAGTAATGCTTCACCTGTAGATTTATTTGATAGTCTAGGAGGAACTCCACAAACAGGTGGTACTTGGTCTCCTGCATTAACAAGTGGCACTGGAGTATTTGACCCAACGGTAGACACTGCTGATACCTATACGTATACTGTTTCTAGTACAGATTCAACTTGTCCTGATGCAACTGCTAATGTTGTTGTAACACTTACTCAAGTACCAGATGCTGGATTAGATGACACACTTAATTTATGTATCGATGATACAAACTCTGTAGATCTATTTGATAGTTTAGGTGGTTCCCCACAAACTGGCGGGATATGGACACCTGCACTTGCTAGTGGAACTGGAGTGTTTGACCCTACAGTTGATACTGCTGATGTATACACCTATACCGTAACATCAACAGAATGTAACTTAACAGCTTCTGCTAATGTATCTGTTACAATACTAGACCTTCCAGACGTTACAGGACTAGAGCTTTCTATGGATAACAATTTTATTTGTTTAGGTCTTCAAGATGCCGAAATTATTATTAGTGGAGCTAATCAATTACCAGATGGTGATTATTCTATAGTATATCAACTTAGTGAAGCTAACGCTTCTGTAAATACTGCTGCAATTTCTGTAGTAAATGGAAACTCAACATTTATAATTCCACAAACACTATTACCAAACCCTGGAATTACTATGGTTACTCTGACTCAATTATATGTACTTGGCCAAACTTGTAGTGCAATTACTAATACTGTTGAACCATATAAGATAATAGTACAAGATCCACCAACACCAGAATTAATTGACAACGGCACAGAGTTTTGTATAGAAGATAATCCAACCATTGCTGATTTATCCAACAACATTTCTAACAATATAAATGTAGGCGACTCAATTGTATGGTACGATCAAGCTATTGGAGGTATACCTTATGCTGATACAGATGCTTTACAAGAAGGGATTATATACTATGGAGCATTTAGAACAGAAAATAATTGTGAAACAAGTATAAGATTAGAAGTAACTATTAGTTTTATTGAATGTGTAAAAAGCATTGTAATACCAGATGGTTTTTCTCCAAATGGCGACCATATTAATCCTGTTTTTGATATTCTTTACTTAGACGAACTTTATCCTAACTTTAAACTTAGCGTTTATAATAGATATGGAAATATACTTTACGAAGGCGATAAAGACTCTCCTAAGTGGGACGGAACATGGAAAAACAACAATACTGTTTTACCTGTTGGAGTATATTTTTATATCTTAGAATTTAATGATGGAAAAACGGAACCAATACAAGGTAGAGTGTATCTAAGTAGATAATTTACGACATATTAAAATGATAAGTAAAATAACAACATATTGCATTGCCATAACAACTCTTTTTTTAGGGTTGAAATTGCACGCACAACAAGATCCTCAATACAGCCAATATATGTATAATATGAGTGTCATAAATCCTGGTTATGCTACAGATGACAACTCTATGATGAATCTTGGCCTACTTTATCGTACGCAGTGGGCTCGATCTATTGGTGGACCAACAACCGGAACATATTTTGTTCACTCTACAATTACAGATAACGTAGAAGGAGGCTTATCTGTTGTACATGATGAAATTGGTGACGTTGTAAAACAAACAAGTGCTTTTGCAGATATAGCTGTTGTGGTTCCTGTAAGTGCAAACACAAAATTATCCTTTGGGATAAAGGCTGGCGCTACTTTTTACAGTACCAATTTTGATGGGTTTGTATATTCTGACCCTTTACCAGATCCGGCCTTTGCAGAAAATATAAGCCGAGTTATTCCTAATGTTGGAGCTGGTTTATTCTTTTTCTCAGATCATTATTATTTAGGCTTATCTGCACCAAATCTTTTAGAAACAAAATACCTTGAAGAGGATAGCGGAATTATATCTCAAGGTAAAAAAAATATACATGTATTTTTCACTGGTGGTTATGTCATAGATTTAAATGATACTTTTAAGTTTAAGCATTCTTTTATGGCAAAGCATGTCAATGGCGCACGCTTATCTATAGATTTAAATGCAAATGTTTTAATTGATAATTTGGTAGAAATTGGTGCTGGCTATCGCTTTGATGATTCTTACGTTGGTATGGTTAATTTTTCAATGACTGACGCCATACGTATTGGTTATGCCTACGACCATACAATATCTAATTTAGGTAGATTTAATTCGGGATCACACGAAATAATGCTATTATTTAACATTGGTAAACTCGGAAAAGGCTACGACAAATCGCCAAGATTTTTCTAATTAAAGACAAATGAAAACGTTTAAACTATATATCTTATTTGCTGTTTTAACTACAGGAAATCTATGCTTTTCACAATCTAGTAAAGCTGATGCGCTTTACGAAAATAGAGCATATGTTGAAGCTGCTGAGATTTATTCGGAACTTCCAAAAACAGCAGTTAATTTAGAAAAGCTAGGAGACTGTTATTATTATAACTCTGAATTTGATCGTGCTTATAAAGCCTACAAACAAGTTTATGATTTAAAAAATGATACGGAACTCACTGAAGCATTTTATTTCAAGTATTTTGATGTATTAAAAGGAACCAGAAAATACGAAGAATCAGATGAAATTTCATCTCTTTATTTAAACAACCCTATTAATACCAAAAGTTTTAAATCGTTGTTAAAACGTATTATTCCTTATGAATATGAATTAAAGAATATTACAGAAGATATTGGAGGTTCAAATTTTGGAGTTGGTATTTATGGAGATAAAATCGTTTTTTCTTCAACAAAAAATTTAAAAAATCCAAATTACAAATGGAATAGCAAACCGTATTTAGATTTATATGAAGGTAAAGTAACTGTCGGAAATTCTATAACATTGGATAGCATACAACCTTTTAATAAAAATATAAATACTTCAAAACAGCATGAAAGTAATGCCGTATTTACCAAAGATGGTAAAACCATGTATTTTTCTAGAAATCACAAAAATCGAATTGATTTAGATTCTACAAAAATTGCTGTTGTTAGTATCTTTAAAGCAGAACTAGTTGATGATAAATGGACAAATGTAGAACCTGTACCCTTTTCTAGTAACACCTACTCTACTATGCATCCTGCTTTAAATAGTGATGAAACAAAATTATACTTCGCTAGTGATATGCCAAATACTATGGGCTCTTTTGATATCTTCTACGTAGATATCTTAGGAGACAATTCTTTTGGTGAACCTGTTAACTTAGGTGCAAACATTAATACTGTTCGTAGAGAACAGTTTCCTTTTATTGCTCAAGATAGCACTCTTTATTTTGCTTCTAATGGAAAAAATGGTTTTGGTGGTTTAGATGTATTTTCGAGTAGCATAAATAATGATAAATACCTCGATGCACTTAATTTAGGTGAATCTATTAATACTGAAAAAGATGACTTCGCATTTGTCGTAATCGATTCTTTAAACACTGGATACATATCTTCTAATAGATCTGGTGAAGATAATATATATACTTTTAAACGCATTGAAACCGAAAGAACTTATACCATTGAAGGTTTAGTTACAGACAAGGTAACAGGTGAAATTTTACCTAATACAACCGTAACTTTATTTGATGAAGATGGAAATGTAATAAGTGAAGTTATAGTGGGTGAAGACGGAAAATATCAGTTGACAACTAAGCCAAATCAAAATTATTCTGTTGAAGGTTTTCAACCTAAATATATTCCTCAAATTGAATTTTTTGACACTAATGATAAAGGCAACATCGAATTTAATATTGAGCTTGAAATAGAATCTTATAAAGATGCTGAAGAAATTGTAACTGATGATGAATTTGGTAACACTTTTATTGAGTTAGAAAATATTTATTTCGACTTTGCGAAATGGGACATTAAACCACAAGCTGCAAGAACCTTGGATGTATTGGTAGATTTACTTAAAAAGTACCCAAGAATGGAAATACAACTTGGAGCACATACAGATTCTAGAGCAGGCTTTGAATTTAACTTAGACTTATCTGAAAAACGTGCAAGAGCAACTTTAGAATATTTAGTACAAAACGGAATCTCAAGAGCGCGTTTAACATCTAAAGGTTATGGAGAGTCACAACCATTAGTACCTTGTGGCGAAAATTGTACAGAAACAGAATTTTCAATTAACAGACGTTGTGAATTCCTTATTTTAAAATAAAGGAAACACTCTGTTTCACAATAATTATGGCACTTTCCAATGAAATCGTATTAAGGCCTCGTTTTAAATTTGAAGTAACAACTCATAACGAAAAATTACTAAAAGGTTTTGACGAAACAAAAACTAACCAAACAGAATTTATTGTTTCTAGGATTGACGATCACGTTTTTATAAAATTCCCAAAAAAAGACCAACATTTTTGGTCGCCTCAATTGCATTTAGAAATTAATGAAGAAGGAAAAGATAAAACAATAGTTCATGGTCTTTTTGGACCCAACCCAACCGTTTGGACTATGTTTATGTTTTTTCACTTTATAGTCGCTGCTCTTTTTCTAGGTTTTGGAATTTGGGCATATACAAACATAAGCTTAGGAAACACTTATGCGATACAGCTGTTTCTAATGCTTTTTATGATTCTAATATGGATTGTATTATATTTTGCTGGTAGAATTGGACGTTCAAAAGGAAAACCAGAAATGTATAAATTACATGATTTTATGAAAAAGACTCTTAGAACTTACCGTTGATTATAGCCAAAACGCTTTAGTTGGTTCTGGTTACTTCTCCAATTTTTATTCACCTTTACATACAATTCTAAATGCACTTGTTTACCAAAGAATTTTTCTAAATCTTTACGTGCTTCTACTCCTACTCGCTTTAATGCCGAGCCTTTATGTCCAATAATAATTCCTTTTTGAGTCTCTCTTTCAACCATAATTACAGAACGCATTCTTATAATATCATCCGCTTCAAAAAACTCTTCAGTATCAACTTCTACAGCATACGGAATTTCTTTTTTATAATGTATTAAGATCTTTTCTCTAATGGCCTCGTTAACAAAAAAACGTTCTGGTTTATCTGTTAATTGATCTTTAGGGTAAAACGCAGGAGACTCTGGTAATAATTCAATGATTCTATCAAATACATTCTGAACATTAAACCCTTCGGTTGCAGAAATAGGAAAAAACTCAGCATTTGGAACTTTACTTTGCCATAATTCCGATTGTGCTTCAAGCTGTTCTTGATTAGAGGAATCAATCTTATTCAACAATAATAAAACAGGAATCTTTGAATTGGTGATTTTATTAAAGAAAGCTTCATCTTTCAACTCCTTCTCACCTATTTCAACCATATAAATTAATACATCTGCATCATCAAAAGCCGATTTTACAAAATCCATCATAGACTCTTGTAGCTCATATGCTGGTTTAATGATACCTGGTGTATCACTTAAAATCACCTGAAAATCTTCGCCATTTACAATACCTAAAATTCGATGTCTTGTTGTTTGTGCTTTTGATGTTATAATAGATAATTTTTCACCTATAAAAGCATTCATCAACGTAGATTTACCAACGTTAGGATTACCAATAATATTTACAAAACCTGCTTTGTGCATTCAATATGTTTTAGACTGCAAAGATAGTTTAAAAAACTTGATCACATTTTATTTGTTTAGCGATCTGTTAGTATAGCGATTAATTTCTATGTTTTAAACCTTATAAAACTAGGTAGACACAAATAGAATTGTGGTTTTACAATATAATTACCTAAAGACAGGAAATAATAATCCTTCAACAATTATAATAGCTTTTAAAACATTTTGGAGTCAACAAAACTGACACTCAAAAATTTTAGACCGATGAGAAATACTCTGTTTAGCAAATATGTGTAATTAGGCTAGTAATAAACGTATATTACCTAGTTTATGGAAAACGGAAGACCTAGTAGCACAATAATTATCTAAAACTTTTATGGTAAGCCTAAAATCAAATTACCATAAAAGGGCATCCTACAAAAGCAAAATCACATTGCTAGCGTAAAAAATAAAACAATTTATCCTTAGTTTTAAGCCACATTGCTTGTGTTTGGAACAAGCCAAGCCAACAGACTTTAAAACGTCCTTAAACTTAATATAGTGCTACTGATAAATAGTTTTACATAATCGCAACACTTTATAATTTTACAAGACTAAAAACATTGAAAATAAAAAAAGTCTTTCCAAAAAAGGAAAGACTTTTTAATATCTTAGTAGAATCTAAAATTATATTGTAGCAACATGTTTAGTTAACTGCGATTTTAAGTTACCAGCTTTATTAGAATGAATCACATTCTTTTTAGCTAACTTATCAATCATACTAATTACAGAAGGCAACATTGTTTGCGCTTCTTTAGCATCAGTAATTTCACGTAACTTCTTTATAGCATTACGAGTTGTTTTATGCTGATATTTATTAAGTACACGTCTTTTTTCGTTACTTCTAATTCTCTTTAAAGCTGACTTATGATTTGCCATTATATTCTTTCTTATTAAAAATTGTAGCCCGTAGGGGAATCGAACCCCTCTTACATGGATGAAAACCATGCGTCCTAGCCGATAGACGAACGGGCCATTTTGGTTATTTTATTATTTAAATGAACCGACAACGTTTCCATTGCGGTTGCAAAAATACAACTATTTTTAAATTCTGCAACACCTAAGTAATTTTTTTTTAAAAAAATTAATATGCCTTGGCAAAAAGCACACGTTGAATCGATGGTTTCCCGCTGTATACGCACGTTCCTTCCTCTTTTTTATTTTTCATAGGTATACATCTAATAGTTGCTTTTGTTAACTCTTTTATCTTTTGTTCAGTCTCTGCTGTACCATCCCAATGGGCTGAAATAAATCCTGTTTTTGTATTTAAAACCGCTTTAAAAGTTTCAAAATCATTTACTTCAGTAATATGCTCGTCTCTATAATTTAAAGCTTTGTGAAATAATTCATTTTGAATTACCTCAAGAAGCTCTTTTATTTTTGAAGCCAAACCATCCATCTGAACAATTTCTTTAGTTAAGGTATCCCTTCTTGCCAATTCGATGGTATTATTTTCTAAATCTTTTGGACCTATGGCAATTCTTAAAGGCACACCTTGCAATTCGTGCTGCGCAAACTTTGCTCCTGGTCTATGAGTTGTTCTTTTATCAAACTTACAGCTTACTCCTAATGCTTTTAATTCTTTAATTATACTTTCAGCTTTTTCTGTAATTGCTTCAAATTGCTCATCAGTCTTATAAATAGGTACAATAACGACCTGAGATGGTGCTAAGTTTGGTGGTAACACCAAACCTTTATCATCACTATGCGTCATTATTAACGCTCCCATTAATCGTGTTGAAACTCCCCAAGATGTAGCCCAAACATAATCTAGTTTACCTTCGTTGTTGGTAAACTTAACATCAAATGCTTTTGCGAAATTTTGACCTAAAAAATGAGATGTACCAGCTTGAAGCGCTTTTCCATCTTGCATTAATGCTTCAATACAATACGTTTCTACAGCACCTGCAAAACGCTCACTTTCTGTTTTCACTCCTTTTATAACAGGTATAGCCATAAAGTTTTCAGCAAACTCTGCATAAATATCATTCATTTGTTCTGCTTCAACTAATGCTTCTGCTTTTGTGGCATGAGCCGTATGTCCTTCTTGCCATAAAAATTCGGCCGTTCTTAAAAATAAACGTGTTCGCATTTCCCAGCGTACCACATTAGCCCATTGATTTATTAAAATTGGTAAATCTCTATAACTTTGAATCCATCCTTTATAGGTATTCCAAATAATAGCTTCACTTGTTGGTCTAACAACTAGCTCTTCCTCTAGTTTAGCTTCAGGATCTACTCGTAACTTCCCTTCGTTGTCTGGATCATTTTGCAATCTATAATGTGTAACAACAGCACATTCCTTAGCAAAACCTTCAGCATTTTTCTCCTCTGCTTCAAATAAGCTTTTTGGAACAAACAATGGAAAATATGCATTTTCATGACCTGTTTCTTTAAACATGCGATCCAATTCAGCTTGCATTTTTTCCCATATGGCATAACCGTACGGCTTTATAACCATACAGCCTCTTACAGCAGAATTTTCTGCTAAATTAGCCTTTACAACCAATTCATTGTACCATTTTGAATAATCTTCAGCTCTACTCGTAAGATTTTTGCTCATTTTAAGTGTTTTGGCACAAATATTGTGCTTATGTTAAATGTATTAAATAGTTCAGCAAAACTAACTATTTTTGCTATGTTCAACAATAAAAAAAAAGAGATATGCAATTTAAAACTATTATAATTAAAAAATTGCCATTTTTTGTTGCACTTGGTTTAGCGACTGTGTTAACTTCTTGTGGGTCGTTTCAATATTCTGGATACGACAATGACGGCATCTATTCTTCTGAAGAATATGAAAAAGAAACCGACGAACCTGTCGTGACAACTTCGACTAATGACTCTAATTATTACAAAAATTATTTTGCTGAAAATTCAGCAGAAATTGAAGCCATAAAAGAGGAAAGTGAAGTATTTACAGATATAGACTCCTATGAAAGTAACTATGTTGAAACTGCTCAAGATACTTTAGAACAACGACCAGCTTATGGTGGTTGGGGACAAGACAACAACACTATAACCATTAATTACATCGACAATGGTTGGTATGGTTACAACAATCCATGGATGTGGAATGTTGGTTTTGGCTATGGTTACTATGGTTGGGAACGTCCTTGGGGATACAGGTATAATAATTGGGGTTGGAATAGCCATTGGGCTTATGGTTATGGCTACCACTCTCCTTGGTACTACAATTACGGTTATGCTTACGGCTACGGTCATAACAATTGGGGTTGGAATAATAATTACTACAGAAACACCAATAGATATGCTTACAGCAACTCTAGAAGAGGATCATTACTTTATAATAATAACTTAAGCCGTAGAAACACTTCTACACTTTCTCGCAGAAGTAATTCTGCACTATCAAGAAGAGATTATTCTACTCGTAGAGTATTAAACTCTAGTAATGCCACTAGAAGTACTAGAAGCACAAGAACATTTTCTAATTCTTCAACTAGGACAATTAGAAACTCAAGTTCAACTAGGCCTACACGTACAGTTAGATCGAGTTCAAACACGAGAGTTAGACCTTCTACAACAAGGTCAACAAGATCAAATACTAGAGCAACTACGCCTACAAGAAGCACAAGATCTTCTGGTTCTGTTCGCTCTAGTTCTAGCAGCTCTAGGTCTTCATCTGGCAGCGTAAGATCATCAGGAAGTTCTAGGTCTTCTAGTAGCAGCTCATCTAGCAGTAGACGTGGCAGAGGATAAACTTATATTTGATTCCTAAATTTAAAAAATTACTTATGAAAAAATTACTTATGTTATTAGGCGTAGGCTTAATAAGCACATCCTATATTGTAGCACAAGACATTACTGACGCAGTAAGATATTCTATGGATGAAATTCAAGGAACAGCTCGTTTTAAAGCCATGAGTGGTGCTTTTGGAGCCTTAGGAGGAGACATGTCTAGTGTTAATATTAATCCAGCAAGTTCTGCTATTTTTAATAACAGTCATGCCTCATTATCTGTAGGCTTATTTAATAAGAGTAATGATATCAGTTATTTTAATGAGAATAATTCATCATCAGATTTAACCATTGACTTAAATCAATTAGGTGCTGTGTTTGTTTTTAATAATGTGAATTCAAATTCACTTTGGAAAAAATTCTCGTTAAGCGTTGCTTATGATAGTTCTACAAACTTTGATAATGATTGGGTTGCTAGAGGAGTAAATCCAAATAATACAATTGGTGATTACTTCGTTGAGAATGCTAATGGACAACCTTTAGATGATATTTCTGCTTTACCGGGAGAATCTTTATCTCAAGCTTATTCTGAAATTGGCTCTATATACGGTTTTCAAAATCAACAAGCATTTTTAGGATATGAAGGCTATATCATAAATCCTGATGAAGATGACACTACAAACAATTATATTTCAGCTATTAAAGGCGGAAATTACAATCAGCATTACTCCTATGCTAGTTCAGGTTACAACGGAAAATTAGCATTTAATTTTGCAACAAGCTATAATGACAAGTTTTATTTTGGATTAAACTTGAACTCACATTTTATAAACTACGATCGCTCTACTTTTCTTGATGAGTCTAACTCAAATGCAAGTTCTACAATTACAAACGTAAATTTTGAAAATAATTTACGAACAACAGGAAGTGGGTTTTCTTTTCAATTAGGAACTATTGCTAAGATTACTGAAGCATTTAGAGTGGGATTATCATATAACTCACCAACTTGGTATAGAGTCTCTGAAGAAACTT
Organism: Winogradskyella damuponensis; assembly: GCF_039538385.1. Classification (NCBI taxonomy): domain Bacteria; kingdom Pseudomonadati; phylum Bacteroidota; class Flavobacteriia; order Flavobacteriales; family Flavobacteriaceae; genus Winogradskyella; species Winogradskyella damuponensis. The sequence goes on from NZ_BAABCB010000050.1 coordinate 10,851, forward strand.
CACAGTATTTAGCCACAACTAGAATAGAAGGAGGAGTACCTATTAACCAAATAGTAAATCCAAATATTATAAACATATACGAAGATTACAAATTACAAACACCAGGAAAACTTACAGGAAGTTTAGCATATGTTTTTGGAAAGAAGGGCTTAATAAGCTTTGATTATGCTATAAAAGATTACAGTAATATAAAGTTTAGACCAACATCTGATTCGTATTTTTCATCAATAAACAATGAAATAAATGCTACTTTAGACACAGCCACTTCTTATAAAATAGGTGGAGAATATCGCTACAAACAACTTAGCTTTAGAGGAGGTTATCGTTTTGAAGAAAGTCCTTATAAGGATAATGATTTTTATGGTGATTTAAACGGCTATTCCTTAGGTTTAGGATATAATTTTGGTGATTTTAATATTGATTTAGCATTTAGCCAATCTGAACGTGAAATCAACTATCAATTATATAATATAGGACTTACAGATGCAGCTTCAATTAAATCTAAATACACAGATTTTATATTAACGTTAGGTTTTAATATATAACAGAACTTGCAATACACAACAAAAGCCTGAGTATTTAATTGCTCAGGCTTTCTTGTTTAGACATCACTACTTAACCAAACCTATTACAAGTGCCAATTTTATATAAAAAAGATTGTCTATAAGATTGCTTTACTCGATGCAAAAAGTATTCTACTACTTACATTAGGTTTAATTGTGTAAAACTTCATAATTCTATGAGTTAGTAATTTATTTCACAACTAAATAAATAGTATTATCTGTTGTTTAAATTTGTTATACAACCCAAGTTCATCATTTTTACATAATGAATTTCTGACTATTGTAACCGTCACAGATCGACTCTTATTAGTATAGTTATGACTTAAGATTACAAAAAAAGCCTGAGCATTTAATTGCTCAGGCTTTTTATTTTTATCACATCTACATTTTATCGTTTTAAAGTAAAATGCGCTTTGTATTCTTTACGTTCATTAGTTATTGGTTCGTTGTACTCTACTCTAA
>NZ_BAABCB010000051.1:0-39425 GCF_039538385.1 Winogradskyella damuponensis
TACTGATAAGCTTATGACGAGTATTATAATTATTTTTTTCATAATTAAAATAAAAGGCCTCAGCTTAAAACCAAAGCCTATTAAAATTTCTACTGCTTTATAAACGTATAATTTCCAAAAGGAATTCTATTTTCCATGGGTGAATCCAAATTTGGCGGTACGAAACTGTTGAAAGAGTAGAATACAATATTCATTTTTTCTACACCATTTTCTACCTTGTGTCTTAACACCATAGCAGAATTTATATATTCATAAAGGGGATCTTGGTAGTAAACAAATACTTGCCTTTGATTAATGGCGCAATCATCGCATACTGGTTTCCGATTTCTGTGTAAGATTGTGTTACCGGCAATATAATGATCTAACCCTATTAATGTGTTGTCATCAAGTCGAGACAGGTAATCCTGTATAACCGTATTTCCAACTGTAAATTTGTACTCTCCTACAAGGTAATCCTCGTATTGATTATAATCACTATCGTAAACATCTTCTTTTTTTTGTAAAACAATAGTAACTATAGAGTCATTTCTTTGCCATTTCCAAGTGCCTTCAAAATGGTCTAGGTCATTATCTAAGTCTTTAAAATGAGTGCCTTCGGGTAAATCTGTATCAATTTGATATAAAGGTGCGATTTGAGCTTTACATGAGCTAAATATAAAAGTAAATAGTATTAATAAAAATGTATGTTTCATGTTTTTTAGTTTTAATTACAATTTGTTTTTTTAATCTCGTTGGTAGCGTTTGAATCATGTTCAAGTCTTTCCCAAGTTGAAAGCTCATTATTTGCCTTGTATAGAGATATACCTTTACTTTGTATATACTTTGTAAAGATTTTTTCATAATCAATAAAATCTCCTGTAGCTCCAGTTATTGGGTTGTAATGCTTATTATATTTTTCGTTGAATCTTTTGTGTTCCTTCAACTGCTTTTTTAATGTTGGGAATTCATCGCCATAAGCATTTATTGCAGCTAAATCATTAATTTTTATAGCATACGTTCCCGTAGCTACAACTAAAATATAAACTGGTAATGATTCGTCAGTGTTACCGTTGTTATGGTCAAAAGCATTGTTGTAACTGTTTAAAGCAAAAGCATCCATAGCAGAAAACATAGGGTTTGATCCAACCAATTGATGTAAGTGCGCTACACCAAATAAATTTATTAAAGGGCGGTAACTAATACTACCTATATCTGCAGTAATAATAGGTGTTGAGTATGTTTCGTTATTAGCGTTTTTTCTTAAACTAAACCCTTTTTCGTTCTTTAGATATTTATTTTTTGCATCAGCTTTAAGTAAATTCAGCTTATTTTTAATGACGTTATCGTCTGTAAGTTTCTTTAGTTCATTACAATTATTAAGGTGAGTTATTGCATCATCATCTAAAGCTATTGTACCAATTGATTCATCATCATCATTGTCATCATCGTCATCATCAGTATCACCACCACCAGTTTCTCCACCAGAATCTGGGCCACCTGAGCTACTGCTACCTGTGCAACTCCAAGTATTAACATTTGTCCAACCACAATCGTAGGAGGCTCTAGTGCAATCGTGATAATAACCATTTTCAATTGTACCACATTTACAGCCTTCATCTTCTGGGCCATGGTTTTGACCACCACAATTCACTGCTGTACAACTATAAGTTGGTGTTACATCTATAAGTTGAGGTACTGTGCCATTTGTACAAGGAGCTAAAGTACCTCTTCCTAAAAGCGATTGGCCATCTAAAGATTGTAATGTTGCGCTATAATGGTCAATTTCTAAGCCTTCTGCGGTCTCAATTCTGGGGTAGGTGACTAAATACTGACGTTCTTCTCCATCATTATATACAATTAAAACGTAATTTAATAGATTGTTGTTTTGAGATTCGTTTTCTACTACAACCGTATATTGTGTATAGGTGTTTTTCTCAATAATTTGAATATTGTCTAAGTTAAAATAGAAATTATAGTCAGTAGAATATTCTGTACCTCTAGCTGCTATATGGTTTTGATTAGCATTTTTAAGTTTGTTATAAATATCTGGGTTGGCTTTTGCAAAATGCGCATTGCCATGTACAATCGATATTTTTAAAGGTGGTTTTTCTTCAGCGATAATTGTTTGTGAATCATCAAACTTTTGGCATTGGTAGAGTACTATTGGTATTCCCAAAACAAAAATAATTATAATGAGATAATGAGATAATGAGATAATGAGATAATGAGATTTTTTTGTTTCATAATTACATTGGTTTTAATAGTAGTGTACTAAACTATATTAATTATTAGTGTCATACTATACGTAAAGTCACGTATATTTTGTTTTAAACAGAATATAAACTTATAAGAAATAACCGACTATTTCAATTATAACTGAGTAAACGCCTCTTTTCAATTAGTGAATAGGCAATTTTTTTAAGAAAGTTGTAAAATACAAGTAAATTTAATTTGAGGATGCTTTCTTATAAGGGTGAATTTTCCTAATAATCATAATACCCATCACCACCACTAGCTGTTACGCGTTGTCTATCCTTGTAAATCGCTAAATTGAGGATTTCGGTATATTGTTCTTCTATCTCTTTGGTTTTATCTACGATGGTACCATAACTTTCAGATTTAGAATAATAATCTACAGACAGTTGCTTAGGGTCTTTTGGCTTAATAAAAGAGATGTAATGTAAAGCTTCAGTCTTTCCAGAATACTCGTCGTCTTTATCAATCTTAAAGAAATACATTTCGGCGTTTTTCCCTTTATCGGTTACAAAATCGCGTTTAAAAAGAAAAGTAATTGAGTTTTTTTCTTTTTCAAAATTAGCATCAGATAAGAGCTTTGATTTGGCGAATTGTTGTTGACTGATATTAATAGATTTTAACTTACTTAAAAGCTTGGCGTCATCTAGTTTTTCTATAAGCAAATACTGATTTTCTTCGTCTTCTAAAAGCTTTTTTGTTAATGCTTCTGGAATTGTCTCTTTAGCTTTAGTTAACAATACGTAATATTTTACTAAGGCATTTGTATCCTCTACATTCATCAGTTTTTCAAAAAAATCTTGAGCACTGCGTTCGTTTCTATAAGGGAAAATTAACCTTACATAAGTCGCTAAATTTTGAGAATAGGAATTGTAACCGTAATTATTGTAGTTTCCTAAATTTCGTTTAATCTCCATTTTAGCATCATTAATCAACTGGTTTTTATATTTCTTATAAGTTTTTTGCTTAACCATTCCGCTATCTTTCAGTTTAGCTAGTAAGGTGTAAAGAGGGTATTTGTATTCTTGTATGGTGCTGTATTCTAATATTTTAGGAAACAGTGATGCCTTTAGTTCTAAAGAATCCTTTCCTTTATAGTTATAAAACATACTACTAACACTTCCTAAAGGTAAATCACGCTCCATTAATTCTAAAGCGATAGAATAAGACGCCTTTGTGTTAGAATCTAATAAGCCTTCTAAAATAGAGGTTTGAGTTTGTGGATCGGAATAACTATCGTGATAGAGTTGTTTTATAAATGGTAAATTATTTTTTAAATCTATTTTAATAAGTTGTTCTACGAGATGCGATTTTATCTCTAAGCGTTCTTTGTCAAATTCAAAATCCTTCAGAATAGAAACAATGTCTTTACTGTTATGTTTCTTGAATTTAACTAAGCTATAAGACTCTAAAACAATACTGTCTTTTGCTCGTAAGGCTTCGAAAAACTGTTTGGTTTTATCTGTTAACACATTTTTACCCAAAAGCGTATCTTTTGGTGTGAATGTCTCGTAAAATTCAGTGACAAACTTAGAAGGTCCACTAATAGAATCTATTAATGTTTTTAGTTCAAAAAGCACTCCTTCCTTAAGGATGTTTTTTACCAATACTTGTTTGGCGCTTAAAGTATCTGAATAGGTAAAACTATGTGTGTAAATAGTACCTTTTTTTGAAGATGAACGGTTGCTTATAGAAAATGCTTTTTCTGTTTTATAATAACGCGATCTATAATTTACTTTGTCTTCTAAATCTTTCCAAAGACTATCTACATTATGAAACATTTGTAAATCGTGAAACTTAGTTCTTGATACTGAGATTTGCTCGTTAGCATAGGTAGAATAAACGGTTTCGTTTATGGTTTGTTCGTAATCTTTAGTTTTTTTACTTCCATTGTAGTTGTACGGATTTGGCAAAGGCGCTTTTCCGTTTGTGTAAACCGAAAAATGTAGAGAGGTGTCTATCACTTTTTCAAACCCTTTGTAATCTGTTTTATTAAACTTAAACGACTTAAAGTATGCCGATTTATCAGCTTCATTTGTACCCACATAACCTAACAAATAATAACTGCCATCTTTTACAATGGTTTTTAAATAGAGTCTTTTGTTGGTGTCGGCATCTAATATGGCATTAGATTCATAGGTTCGGTAATCGCCTGCTTTAAAACCACCTTCAGCTTCGGTTAATTTGTAGTTTTTATATAAGGCATGGTGGAAGTATTTAGCCTCAAAACTGTCTTCTTCTATATATGTTAAGTCGTTTAAAACAGCTTCTTCAATAAAATAATAGGCTCCGTTTTTGTAGCCTTCTACTAGCTTTTTGCCGTAATTATGCATATTACTAGAAATGTAATACTCTGGAAAATCAACTTGAAATTTTTTCTCAGGAGACACAAATAATTGTGTGGCGTTTGAAGGATGTTTAAGGGCTATAGAATTAAATATTTTTTCTTCATGTTTTAATACAAAATCACTGCGACCCGCAAATTTTATAATTATAATTTCTAAAGGTGTTTCATAAATATGGTATTTCTGAAATTCTCCTTTTTTGGTTTTATTAACTATGCTGATGCCAGGATAAGGTTGGGTTAATTCTTCCTTTTTAATGATGTCTCCAGGAATATCTTCGTATAATAAATGATCAATCTCTTTAAGGCTAATGTTATCTTTTTCGTTTGGTAAATAGGTGAAACGACTAATTCTATTGATGGTTAAATAGGCACCATTAGTCATGTCTGGGTCTAGATAATATTTTTGTCCTCCATAGGAAAACTCTCTAAGTTTATCATATGTGTTAATGCTTAAGAATTCATCTGGTGTACTGTGTTTTTGTAATTCTGGTGTTACAAAAAGACTGTCGAGTTTTGTTTTCTCTGTTTTACTATAATCTGTCTGGTTAGATGTTAACGCTTTTACAGTATAACCGCGTTGACGTAACATGTTAATCATACCGTGTTCTCCTGGTAAATGTGCAGCACCAACTCCTGCAAATACAGATTTGGTTGGCATGAGTTTTTCTAAAGAAATTACCATATTCTCGTTTCGGATATAGAGCATGTTTTTGCGGAAGAATTCAGTATTTACTCCAGCTCCAATAGAATCGAGTAGGTCTAAGTTTCTATCGCGATATAAGTTTTCTTGAATTAAATAGGCATTTTCTTTAGCATATAGTTTTTGTACCCAAGGATCTAATTCTTTTTTGTTGGCGTTATAAGCGGCTTTTGTGGTTAAATATCTAGATTCTTCTAAATCCTCTAAAGCATATATTTTTTTGTTATTTTTCTTTCCAGCCTGAAAAATGAACATATCCAAATAGGTTTCTTCTTCAAAATTATCAGAAGCGCTACTTTTTCTATATAAATACGCATTTACAGCATTGTTATCCATACGTACAGAACCTCTAATGGCCATTTCTTCAGGGTGGGTTAGCTTAAAAAGATTGGTGTAAAAATCCTCATTATAGTTAGTATAAGCAGCCATTTGGTTAAGCATCATTTCATAATTAAATTCAGGCCACGTAGTTGGGTCAGACTCTAGGGCAATACAATCACTTTTATCTAAGGCTTTATAAAAGACATCGTCTAGTCTAAACGCTACTTTTTTACTGACGTGCATAGTACCATAGAGATATGACGGTTTTTCTAATCCGTTTCCTGTAATTTTCCAAAGTAAACTTTGATATTGTTGTTGTGAAAATGCAATTGTGGTAAATAAAATAAGTATTAGTGCTAAGAATTTTTTCATGTGCTTGTGTTTATTGACATTTAATTGTCACATGCTATTCGCGATTAATCATTGCTTTAAATGATGCTATTTTGAATAAGCTTCTCTTTTCATTATAAAATTTAGTCAAGGCTTGTAAAGATATTTAAATCCTTTAAACAGCCTTAAAGAAAAAGTTAAACTCGATTAAAAGCTGATAATAAAGCTATTTGTTTTAGTGAGTATAACTGAAAAGTATATAAAATATTTTAAGATAGTAGGATAAATAAAAGCAATGCAAACCGTTATTAAGTATTACAATTAGTATCGTATTTTTGTAGTTGAAAATGAAAAGCATGTCAAAAGGAATTTTATTAGTGAATTTGGGCTCTCCAGACAGTCCTAAACCTAAAGATGTTAAGAAATATCTTGGTGAATTTTTAATGGACGAACGCGTTATTGATGTGCCGCTATGGGCGCGTACGCTTTTGGTTAAAGGAATTATTTTAAATACCAGGCCTAAAGCATCTGCAGCAGCGTATCAAAAAATTTGGTGGGAAGAAGGCTCGCCGTTAATTGTACTTTCGGAACGACTTCAAGAAAAAGTGCAGCAAAAAGTAGATTATCCTGTGGCTTTGGCTATGCGTTATGGTAGCATGACAATTAAAAAGGGGTTACAAGAATTAGTAGATAAAGGCTGTACTGAAATAAAAACCATTCCGCTATATCCACAATTTGCGATGGCAACAACAGAAACGATTGATGTTAAAGTAGATGAGTTGGTTGCCGAGCATTTTCCAGGAGTGAAAATTACAAGAACACCGGCGTTTTACCATCGTGAGGATTATATCAATGTACTTTCAAAAAGTATTGGTGAAACCTTAAATGATTTGGATTATGAACATATCCTTTTTAGTTATCACGGAGTTCCTGAAAGACATATTCGCAAAAGTGATATTACTAATGGCAACTGCCAAATGAATGGCAAGTGCTGTTTTAAAATGGGGAGCAAACAACACGAATTTTGTTACCGTCATCAGTGCGAAATTACCACTGTAAATGTGGCTAAAAAGCTAGGTTTAAAAAATGGTACGTATTCTACGACGTTTCAGTCGAGACTTGGTTTTGATCCATGGTTAAAACCTTATACAGACCGTACTATTGAAAGAATGGGTAAGGCTGGTACTAAGAAAATGGCTATTGTAACACCCGCTTTTGTGAGCGATTGTTTAGAAACGTTGGAAGAAATTGCGATGGAAGGTGAAGAAATTTTCCACGAAATGGGCGGAGAAGAATTTACAGTTATTCCTTGCCTTAACGAGCGCGACGATTTTGCCGATGTGCTCACTAATATCGTAGAGGAATGGGCAACTGCTAAAATCGAAGCCGTATAATGGCAAATGTATCGTCACAAGATTTAGGAAATGAGCCTATAGGCAAATTACTTATTAGGCAAGCCGTACCAGCATCAATTGGTATTTTGGTGATGTCATTAAATATCTTAGTCGATACGATTTTTGTTGGTAACTGGATTGGTTCTACAGCCATTGCGGCGATTAACGTGGTGTTGCCTGTGTCTTTTTTTATTGCTGCACTTGGAATGGCTATTGGTATTGGTGGATCGTCTATTATTTCTAGAGCTTTAGGTGCCGATAATACAGTAAAAGCTCTTAAAACCTTTGGAAACCAGCTAACGTTAACACTTCTTTTTACCGTTTCGTTTGCTGTCTTTGGGCTAGTTTTTGTAGATACACTAATTCCTACTTTTGGAGGTAAAGGCAATATTTTTGAGCCTGCAAAAGTATATTATGAAATCATTCTCTATGGTGTTCCCATCTTAGGGTTTGTAATGATGGGAAATACCGTTATTAGGGCAGAAGGCAAACCAAAATTTGCCATGTATGCAATGCTTATTCCGTCCGTTGGCAACTTGGTTTTAGATTATGTTTTTATTAGTGTTTTAGATTACGGAATGGCAGGTGCAGCATGGGCTACAACAGGTTCTTATATTGCCGCATTTCTATTTATTTTTTGGTATTTTTTATCTGATAATTCCGAATTAAAAATCAATCTCTCGCATTTTAAATTAGAAAAATCAATTGTATCTGAGATAGCTTCTTTAGGTTTTGTGACTTTAGCACGACAAGCCGTTGTAAGTGTTACGTTCTTATTGGTTAATAATGCGCTCTTTAGATTTGGTGGTGAAACATCAATTACAGCTTATGCTATTGTTGGCAGGATGATGATGTTTGTGTTGTTTCCAGTTTTTGGAATTACACAAGGCTTTATTCCTATTGCAGGTTTTAATTATGGAGCAGAAAAATATGAGCGAGTAAAGGAGTCTATTTATACGGCTATAAAATATGCTACTATTTTAGGAACTATAGTGTTTATTGGTTTAATGTTTTTTCCAGAAATTATTACAAGGTTGTTTACAACAGATGCAGATGTGATTCGGGTTACTCCAAATAATATGCGTTGGGCATTCGCTGCTGTTCCAATTTTAGCGTTACAACTTATAGGAGCGGCCTATTTTCAAGCTGTTGGTAAGGCATTGCCAGCATTGTTATTAACACTGACAAGGCAGGCCATTTTCTTTATTCCGCTAATGTATATCTTACCTTTGTATTTTGGGGAATTAGGAATTTGGATGGCATTTCCTATTTCAGATGTATTGTCAACCATCGTAACGGGTTACTTTTTAAATAGAGAGATTAAAAAAACATTAGTAGATAAACGTTAACTCTATGGAATATTATAATTATATAAAATCGCTACATCTCATTTTTGTGATTACTTGGTTTGCAGGCTTGTTCTATATTCCAAGATTATTTGTCTATCAAATAGAAGCTTTTCATAAGCCATCTCCAGAAAAAGAAATTTTAGGTAAACAGTTAAAATTAATGGCCAAACGTCTCTGGTTTATTATCACTTGGCCTTCTGCAATTTTAGCAACACTATTTGCGGTTTGGTTGCTAATTTTAATGCCAAGTTGGTTGCAACAAAGTTGGATGCATGTGAAATTATTATTTGTAATTCTGTTGTTTATCTACCATTTTAAAACACACATGTATTTTAAACAACTTCAAAACGATGAGGTTAAAGTCACGTCTAATTTTATGCGCATTTGGAATGAAGGCGCTACTTTTATCCTATTTGCCGTTGTTTTTCTAGTCATTCTAAAAAGTTCTATCAATTGGATTTTTGGAGTTCTAGGCATTATTGTTTTAGGAATATTATTAATGTTAGGTTTTAAGCTTTATAAACATATTCGTTCTAAAAATCCGGAAGCATAATACTTGCTTTAAAGGTTAAATTTTGATGTTTATTAATTTGAGATTTGCACATGTTGTCTTTGGATTGATTATTGCTATATTTAAAACTTATAATTCAGAATTAAAAGAGACCCATCGTCATGGGCATTTCTATGAGTAAAAAACGCCTATCCTTAAGAGCTCGAATAAATTTAGCTATGATATTGTTAGTGCTTGTAGCATCGGTTTTAATCGCTGCGGTAACTATCTATCAATATAGTGAAGAGGCGAAAGAATATCACACAGAACGGTTAGAGCGTAAAGAAAAAGCGATTAAGCAGAGTATTAATTTTGTTATTGGTGAAACTACATATCCTGTTACAACAGAGAATATTCCTTTAATTTTTAAGGATGAAATATTTGAAATTGATGCCATTCATAATTTACAAATTAACCTTTACGATTTAGAGGGGCAACTATTAAAAAGCTCAAAACGAACCATTCAAAGAGATTCTTCGGATCTTTGTTTAGATGCCAAAATATTAAATACCTTATCCAATACTTTAGAACATCGTTATGTGGTAAAGAATAAAGTGGCAGGACAAACATTTCAATCCTCTTATTCTTATATTATGGATGAAAAGTTTAAGACCTTAGGAATCTTAAATTTACCTTATTTAGAGAATGATGATTTTTTCAATAAAGAGCTAAAGGAATTTTTAATGCGTTTGGCTTATGCGTATTTAGTATTGATTTTAGTGGCTATTATTATTGCTTATTTTATCTCTAAATACATCACCAAATCACTGAGAACCATTAGTGATAAAATGAATGAAACGCGACTAGAAAAGCGCAATAAGAAAATACAGATTGAATCCTCTAGTGAAGAAATTGAAACACTTGTCAATTCTTATAATAGCATGATTGATGAGCTCGAAGCTAGTGCTGTGGTTTTAGCAACAAACGAACGTGAACAAGCTTGGCGTGAAATGGCAAAACAAGTGGCTCACGAAATTAAAAACCCATTAACGCCTATGCGATTGACGGTACAGAGTTTTCAGCGTAAATTTGATCCTGAAGATGAAAATATTCATAAAAAAGTAGATGAATATAGTAATACCTTAATTCAGCAGATAGATACAATGAGTTCAATTGCATCGGCATTTTCTAATTTTGCTAAAATGCCAGCACAGAAAAGTGAAAACCTAAACGTAGTACATATTGTAAAACTAGCGCTCGATATTTTTAACGAAGACTATATAGAGTTTTATTCTGAAACTGAAGAAATCATTGCTAAATTTGATAGAACTCAGTTAATACGAGTGGTGACTAATTTGGTAAAAAATGGTATTCAAGCCATTCCTGATACTAATGAAAACCCAAAAATAAATGTTCGTGTCTTTAGTGAAGGAGAAAATGTAAATATTACTATTGAAGATAATGGTTCAGGTATTAACGAAGAAACTAAGGACAAAATCTTTGAGCCAAAATTCACCACAAAATCTAGCGGAATGGGCTTAGGGTTAGCTATGGTGAAAAATATTGTGGAAACTTATAATGGAAGTATTACCTTTACAACTCAACTAGGAAAAGGTACTGTTTTCAGGGTAACTTTCCCTAAGAGTCAAACCATTTCTGTGTAAGCAGAAATCTCTAAGTAAAAAAACTATAGTCCATTGTTGAGGCAATAGTGTTTGCAAAGACATTTTAAGAATATAACAACTAGATTTCCAGTTTCAATGGGAATGAAAAATAATTTTTCAATGAATTACAAAAACATTTTATCAGAATACTCAAACGGAATTACAACCATTACTATCAATAGACCAAAGAAGTTGAATGCCTTGAATAAAGAGACTATTCAAGAACTACACGATGCTTTTAAGGATGCTGATGCTGATGCAGATACTAAAGTTATAATTATCACTGGTAGTGGAGAGAAAGCTTTTGTAGCAGGTGCAGATATTAGCGAGTTTGCAGATTTTAGTGTAGAAGAAGGAGGAAAGCTAGCTGCGCAAGGACAAGATTTACTATTTAATTTTGTTGAAAAATTAAGCACCCCTGTTATAGCAGCAGTTAATGGTTTTGCACTTGGTGGAGGCTTAGAATTAGCAATGGCTTGTCATTTTAGAGTCGCGAGTAGTAATGCAAAAATGGGATTGCCAGAGGTGTCTCTTGGTGTGATTCCAGGATACGGAGGTACACAGCGTTTACCACAGTTAGTAGGTAAAGGTAGAGCTATGGAAATGGTGATGACAGCAGGTATGATTGATGCGAATCAAGCTTTAAACTACGGTTTAGTTAATCATGTTGTTGAATTAGAAGAATTATTGCCTTTGGCTGAAAAAATTGCAGGTAAAATTATGCGAAATTCTTCGGTAGCTATTGGTAAAGCTATAAAAGCGATAAACGCTAATTACACAGACGGAAAAGATGGTTATAAAGTAGAAATCAAACAATTTGGAAAATGCTTTGGAACTGAAGATTTTGTGGAAGGTACAACAGCATTTTTAGAAAAACGTAAGGCAGATTTTCCAGGGAAGTAACCTACTTAATGAAAAAAGTAATTCTCGTTTTTGTTTGTTCACTATTCATAATCTGTTTGAATGGTCAAGAGCGCGATACACTTTTTTTAAAATCTTACGATAATCTTTCTGGTTTAATTGATAAAAGTTATCTAAAAGACTTAGAGTTTACTGAAGAGTTAATCGCGTATTACATTCAAAAAGCAGAAGGGGAGTCTAATGCAAAAGAAGCAATACGAGGATTATCTAAGTTTATTGATCTTCAAATTAATTTAAGACAGTTTGATACTTTTGAGGCCGAACAAGAGAAAATGTTTGCCTTAGCAACAACGGATGTTTTAGAGCAAGAGCTGGCTGCAATTACCTATAAGCTAGGACGCAGTTATTTTTTTCAAGGACGTATTGGCAAATCCATGGAAATGCAAACCAGAGCCTTAGCCTTGGCCAGAAAACAAAATAAATTGGAGCTAGAAAGCGCCATTTTAATGCAATTGGGTTTTGTAAAATCTTTTGTTGGCGATCGGGAAGCATCTATAAATTATCTTAAACAAGCATTGGCTTTAAGTAGGCGCAAAGGTGTAGAGCCTACCTCTTCAACTCACAAGAGTAATTTAAAATCTGAAACAGTTACATTATATTATTTAAGTTTAGCTTATATAAGATCTAAAGTAAAAGATTCTGCTAAAGCTTATTTAGACCAAGCCATTGCATTAAATAAGATTGTAAAGGATAGTTGCCTTTCAAAAACGCTGTATAGAACTCAAGGCGAAGTCAATATCTTGTATGGTAAGTACAACGAAGCACTTTCTAATTTTGAAACCTCAAAAACATATTGTTTACCAGTAGGTGAATTGGAATCTTTGGTTTATTCCGGACTTTATGGTAAAGCGTATATAGGTTTAAAAGCGTATGCAAAAGCCCAGACAATTCTACAAGAAGGATTAGATAATTACAAGGTGTCTGAAGAGGAAGAAGGCTTTATGGAGGACCATTATAAAATGTTAGCTAAAGCCTATAAATACAATGGTAATATAGAAAAGTCTAATTTTTATTTTGAAAAATATATTCTTACCACCGAAGCGCTTAATAAAATTCAAGATACAGTGGTTGCTGTTTTTAAACAGCAAGAGTTAAAGGCTTTTGAGGCCGAATTGGATGCTATAAATTCTGAAAAGAATAACTTTAAATATAGTGTTGCGGTTTCCGTTGTAATCATTCTTGTTCTGTTAGTTTTTCTTTTTAGATTCAGTAGGCTTAAAAAGAAAAACGAAGCAAAATTTAAGATGCTATTAGAAAAAGTAAATACAGAAAACAATGTGGGTTCTGTTAGCGATGATGTAAAAGATGAGGTTCAAGAAGATAATTCTTCGGATATAAATGAAGCTACCAAACATCAGATTCTCGAAGGTTTAAATAAGTTAGAAGAACAAGAATATTTTTTAAGGCAAGATTGCAATTCATACAATGTAGCTAAGAAAATAAAAACAAATACGTCGTACTTATCTAAGGTTATAAATTCTCATTACCAGAAAAATTTCAATGCCTATATCAACGATTTACGAATTAACTATGCGGTTTTAAAACTCAAAAATGATACGCGTTTTAGAAAGTTTTCTATTCAATCCATCGCTGAAGAAGTAGGTTATAAAAGTGCAGATTCCTTCACCAAATATTTCAAAAAGCAAACTGGATTAAATCCGTCGTTCTACATTAAAAAGTTGAATGCTTTAGATTAAAATACATTCATTTTTACCCTAAATTTATGAATTTAGGGGCTTCATTATATAAACGCTGTCAAACTATTTGTTGGTGTGTTAATTATTTTAATTTCAGTTAGTTGGGTTTTGTTTTTTACACCCTGTTTTTCTAAAACTGGGTATGCTTCCTTTGTTTTGCGCGTTTTTTTAAAGGTACTTTGGGTTCACAATCACAAACCAATTAAATCTCTTTTAAAAATGAAAAAACAAATTATTTACATCTCAATCGCTATGGTAATAGGAGCTTTTCTAGTAGGTGTTTTTAGTGCTTTTTATGATAGCTATACAGCTGATGAAATCACGGTAAATCAAATTGAAGCCTCTTTAAATACGCATTGCCATTGCGAGAGCATTTCAAAGGATATGTATTCTAAGGGAGTGCAGTATTCTAAAGCTAAAGGATTTTCTGTAGAGCACGTAAGTTTCAGTTTAATTAACTGCAAATACGAATCCTTACAAAAAGAAGCCAATCGGATTCATCAATTATTAGTAAATGATGTAGAAGCTCTTGAAAACTTCAACTTAATAAGCCTAGATATTATTTCAGAAGATAGGCACGAAACAGTAACAATCAAAAACGGTCAATTAGAAATTTAAAACAATATGGTATCCCTAATCAAATTAATTATAGAAACTTTAATAACAATATTAAGCTAAATCATAATCATTAATAAAACTAAAATCATGAGAAAATTAAATCAAATCACGTTCATCATTGTTGTATTTATCGCAACAACATTTAACATAGTAGCTCAGAATAATCCCAAAACTAATTTGTGGAAAATAGAAGGAGATAATATTAAAACGTCTTACCTATTTGGTACCATACATATGATACCTAAAAAGGATTTTATCGTAAAGGACAAAGTACAAAAGGCTTTTGAATCTTCAGATAAAGTGGTGCTAGAGATTGATATGGATGATCCTAATTACAAAGTAGATTTTATGAAATTATCAATGTTAAACGAAGGTGAATCGTTAAAAACGTATATGTCTGATGATGAATTTAAAATATTAGATACTTACTTAAAGGAGAAGACAGGTGTAGGCGTTAATAATTTTAATACGTTTAAACCCATGATGTTAATGTCTGTATTAACGATGACAGCAATTGGAGGTGGACCATTAGAGAGTTATGAGATGAGCATAATAAATATGGCTAAATCGGCGAACAAAGAGGTGAGTGGGTTGGAAAACATAACCGATCAGATTAATGCTTTTGACGAAGATCCTTATGAAGAGCAAATAGATACCTTAGTTGAAATGGTAGACAATGGAAATAGCGAAGAACTCTATAACCAGTTGTTACAATACTATCTTGCGGAAGATGTAGATGGCATGTATGACTTTATGGACGACTATATGAATGATGATATTGAAGGCATGAAACGTTTTCTAGATGACAGAAATAATAAATGGATTCCTAAAATGGAAGCTTACTCTAAAGATAATGCGGTGTTTTATGCTGTTGGAGGAGCACATTTAGGTGGCGATCAAGGGGTTATTAGTTTACTTAAAAAAGCAGGTTACACCCTTACACCAATATTAGATTAATAAGAACAACAGCAATCAAATTTAAAAAAACCTTAGTTTTTAAATTAAAGTTTTTTATGCAAAAACTTAATACTGTTAAATAAATCAATAGCGTTAAAACTACAACCTGTAGCCACGTTCAGTCAGTTTTCATACTAATTTTATAGTATGATAAATTCCAAATCTAATATAAAAGGAAGAGGCGCTCAGAAAAACACACATAATCGTTTTTTTGAGCTATCGTACGAAATGCGAGATGATTTTCTAGAGTTTTGCCATAAGGAAGGTGAAATTGCAGATAAAAACAAAACCCAATATCTTAATGTATTTCCAAAGACGATTGTCAATAAAGTAACGAGTCCAGATGTTGGTATGGCTTATTCTATGAATATGTATCAAGGTTGCGAGCATGGCTGTATTTATTGTTATGCACGCAATAGTCATGAGTTTTGGGGGTATAGTGCAGGTTTAGATTTTGAACGTAAGATATTAGTTAAAAAAGATGCATCTAAACTATTAGAAGCATATTTAAAAAAGAAAAGTTGGAACGCGCAGACTATTGTTATGTCTGGCAATACCGATTGTTACCAACCTGCCGAAAAGCAATTTGAGATTACTAGGCAATGTTTAGAGGTGTTTTTAAAGTATAAACACCCTGTTGGTATCATTACTAAAAATGCTTTAATATTAAGAGATTTAGATCTTTTAAAAGCCTTAGCTAAGGACAGTTTAATATCAGTAAATATTTCTATAACATCACTATCAGAAGATACTAGACGAGTTTTAGAGCCGCGGACTGCAACGATTAAAAAACGGCTTCAGGTTGTAAAAGAATTAAGTGACAATGGTGTTCCAGTAAATGTAATGTTAGCACCTATCATTCCATCTATTAATAGTCATGAGATTTTACCTATGGCGAAAGCCGTATCAGAAGCTGGGGCTTTAGATATTGGGCACACTATTGTGAGGCTAAACGGAGCTATTGGAGAAATCTTTACAGATTGGATAATAAAAGCAATGCCAGATAGAGCAGAAAAAGTCTTGCATCAAATTGAAAATTGCCATGGAGGTACACTAAATGAAAGTAGATATGGCAAACGTATGCAAGGCGAGGGGCAAATTGCCAAGCAGATTAACGATTTAATAAAATTGGCGAGGTTTAAATATTTTAAGTATAAGACAATGCCAAAGCTAAACACGTCTCTTCATCAGCCTTGTAAAGATGGTCAAATGAAACTCTTTTAAACAAAAAAAGTGGGTATTAGAGAACCCACTTTTTTAACTAAATAAATAAAACTAATTTATAAACAATCAATTTATAATTTAAAATCTTCAACAAATACACGGCCATTTGCTCTAATGATAGCTGTGTAGTTACCTTTAAGGTTTTGATCTAATTTGTATACGCGATTTAGAATCTCTTTTCCTTTTATAGTTTCAGTATGGATAAGGTCATTTTCAAAATATAACTCTACAACCATTTCATTAGTATCCATGGCTAATTTTGAGATGATAACTTTAGAATCTTCAGATCTAAATACAGGCTTAAAGATTTTTTTATTTGAAGTTTCTAAATAAGTAACCTTGTTGTTTTTTACTTGTATTGAGTTAATATCAATTTCAAAGTCTTTATTCACTTCAACAGTGTAAATACCATCTTCTAATTGTGAAAAATCATAAAGCTTTTCTATATTTCCATTATAGTTAATACGTCCACTGTAAACAACTTCTCCTGCCTTATTAGATACAGAAATATGGTCTCCCTTGCGTAAATCTTTAGAAGGTGATGTTGTATTTATTGTTGTGTTTGCGTAGCTTGTGCATGTTCCTAACACCACTGCTAATACTAAGATGTTTTTTAATAATGTTTTCATAATCTTTAATTTTAATCGTTTTATGTTGTTAAAGACATCACTTCAACTATTAACGATTTTATACTGCAAATTTATAGCAGCTTTGCCTTTTGAAAAACAAGCATATTGGTAGATTAGTATACAGAATTAACATGTATAGGGTTTTGATTGAATCAATAGGTTAAAATAGTATATATTGATGGTAATTTGCTATAATTTTATCGAACTCAAATATTTTTAAAGTTTGAAATTCTATTCGCCACACTTTTATTTGGGGTTGATTAGTGTCGTTTTAAATAAAAAAAAGTGGACCTTAAGTGGCCCACAATCAATTATGTAATTCTAAATTTAGAAAATAGAATAATCTATATTTTAAAGTTTTTAGTAAATACTCTGGCGTTGGATTTAACAACTGCTGTATATTCTCCTTTAATAGTATGGTCTAATTTGTAAACTCTATTTAGTACTTCTTTTCCATTTACCGTTTCTGAATAAATTAATTCGTTATTGTAATATAGCTCTATGTCCATTTTTGGATTGTTTAAAGCTATTTTAGAGATTATAAGTTTGTCGTTTTGAACTCTAAATACAGGTTTGAAAATCTTTTCATTTTCAGTATTTAAAAAATGTACCGTATTGTTTTTAACTTCTACCGTATTAATTTCAATTTCAAAATCCTTATTGATTTCAATAATATATATACCATCCTTTAATTGTGAGAAATCGTATAGTTGTCTAATATTACCATTAAAGTTAATAAGACCACTAAATACAATATTTCCGCTAGCGTCAGTAACCGATATGGAATTCCCTTTTTCTACACTATTAAAAGAAGGTAATACTTCTAATGTTGCATTTGCGTAGCTCGTAAATGTGCCTAACATTACAGCTAATACTAAAATGTGTTTAAATAATGTTTTCATAATATTTCATTTTTTAGGTTAAAACTGAAATCGAAGTGGTTATTTACAACTCCAGCTCAAATGATTTTATACGACAAAGGTATTGCCAAGATTACTTGTGTAAAACATTGATTTTGGCACATTTGTATGCATAATTAACTTTATGTGTCATTTTATTATTATATTAGGTTAAAATAGTGCACATTATTATCAATCTGCTATAGGTTTTAAAATGTAGGAGAATTAAATTTGCAATAATTGATATGTTATGAATACAAGAAAACCTACTTTAGAAAAAATAAGCCCTGAATTTGGTAGTTCTATTTTAGTTAGAAAGCATCAAATAGACTCTTATAAAGAAGAAAAGAAGCCGTTTTGGCATTTTCATCCCGAGATAGAATTAGTTTATGTTAACAAAGGACAGGGTAAGCGCCATATAGGAAATCATTTGTCTTATTTTAATAATAGTCAACTGTTATTAATAGGATCTAATTTACCGCACAATGGTTTTACGGATCGATTAACCATAAATGGCTCAGAAACCTTAGTGCAGTTTAAACCTGAATTTTTAGGAGATCATTTTTTTGATATTCCAGAAATGGAAGCGATTAATAAAATGTTTGAATTGTCTAAGAAAGGCATTCTATTTGGCGTTAAAACAAAGCAAAAATTAGGAAAGAAGATTGAAAAGTTAAATGAAAAAGAAGGCTTTAAAAAAATCCTAATTTTATTAGAGGTGTTGCATGGTTTGGCTAAATCTGAAGATTATACCATTTTAAATGCAGATGGTTTTGCTTTTGAAACAGAACCACAAGATAGTGCTAAAATAGATGTCATTTTTAAGCATGTTAACCAAAACTTTAAAGAACATATTAGTTTAGATGAGATTGCAGATAAAGTGAGTATGACGGTTCCAGCGTTTTGTCGCTACTTTAAAAAAGTAACAGGTAAAACATTTACAAAGCTAGTTAATGAATACCGTATTGTACATGCCACAAAATTACTTTCGGAAAGCCAAATGAGTATTACAGATATTAGCTTTGAATGTGGTTTTAATAATTTTTCGCACTTTAATAAATTGTTTAAAGAGTTTACAGGCAAAAGCGCTTCTAAATATAGAAGTGAATTAAAATTGATGTTGCAATAGTTTGTTATAAAGAATGTGTTTGCAGATGAAACTATTTATTACGCAGAGAAATGGCTGTTATTGAATAGGAGTTTGCTCGTTTAGATTAATATAACGCACATTAATGTGGTTATTTTTCGCCGTTCCACTCGGCAAAAAACTGTTTTAGAAAACCTTCCATATACTTGTGGCGTTCTAAAGCAATGCGTTGTCCTGTTTTAGTATTCATCTGATCTTTTAACAATAACAATTTTTCGTAAAAATGATTAATTGTTGGTGCTTCTGAGTTTTTATAGTCTGCCTTAGTCATGTTAAGATTAGGCTTAATGTCTGGATTATGGAGCGCTCTGTTTTTAAACCCTCCATAATTAAAACAACGTGCAATACCAATAGCACCAATAGCATCTAAGCGGTCGGCATCTTGAACTACTTCCATTTCTTTAGACGTAAAAGAGGTATTTAAATCAAATGAATTTTTAAAAGACATGTTATCTATAATCTGAGTCACGTGCTCAATAATTTCACTGTCTACATTGTGTTTTAATAGAAATGTACTGGCTATTCTAGCTCCTAATGCTTCATCTCCATTATGAAATTTAGGATCTGCAATATCATGAAGCAAAGCGGCTAACGACACAACTGTAACATTTACATTTTCGTGCTTAGCAATTAATAAGCTGTTTTTGTAAACGCGTTCAATATGAAACCAATCGTGGCCACCTTCAGCATTCTTGAGTTCGGTTTTAACGAAATCAATAGTAGCTTCAATGAGTTGCGCATCAGAAATTGTCATACGAAATTATTACGCAGGATCTACCCATTTAAATTGATAAGAATTCTCCGGAATCTTCATGCGCTCAGACAAACGATACATTCTAGGAGGTAGTTTCATTAAGTAGTCTCTTGCTTTTTCGGCTTCCTCATTAAGTCCGGTCATTTTTCCTATTTCCCAACGGTCAATTAGTTTCTGTAAGATATCTACATAATCGTTAGACGTGTATACTCCAAGACGTTGTGCGGTGTTAGAAAATTCTTCAAAAGCCGTACCAATACTCTCTCCAGATTCTCTTAAAAAGTGAGCTGGCATCGCAATTTTGCGTTTCATCATATCATGAAAAGCCATCATCATCTGGTTAGGATCTATAGCAAAAATACGCTCTACAAATTCCGAATACGCATGGTGGTGGCGCATTTCGTCTCCTGAAATGATTTTACACATTTTGGCCAATTGCTTATTGCCTTTTTGTTTGGCAATTTTAGCGACACGGTTATGAGAAATATAGGTTGCTAACTCTTGAAAGCTTGTGTATACAAAGTTTTTATAAGGATCTCTGCCTGTACCAATATCAAAACCGTCATTAATTAAATATTGAGTCGTTTTTTCAATCTCACGCATATTTACTCGACCAGATAAGTACAAGTATTTATTTAAAACATCACCATGTCTGTTTTCTTCACCTGTCCAATGTCTTAGCCATGTAGACCATCCATTGCGTTCAATTTGGCCTACACCTTCAACGTCCATAAGCCATGATTCGTAACTTGGTAAGGCTTCTTCAGTAATCATATCTCCAACTAAAACAACCCAAAAATCGTAAGGTAGTTCTTTAGATAATTCTCTAATTTCTCTAACCTCTTCATGAAAAGAGTCTTTTGTAGAGTCTGGTAGGAAATCTGTAGGTTGCCAGATTTTTTCAACAGGAATTAAATATTTTTCAATTAGCGATTGTACATCTTTTTCGAGATGCTGCATCACTTCTAATCTTACATTTTTTAGAGACATCTTAATGGTGTTTTTGGTAATTAATTCTCAATAGCAGCAACAATGGTTTGTTCTACTTGCTCAATTAATTCAGTCTTATTTGTAAAGTTAATAATTTCTAGGGGCTTATGAACAGTAAATTTCATATGATTTCCTATTCCCATTGGGAAATTTCCGTAGCGTAACATTTTCCATGAGTTATTAACTGTAATAGGAACAATGAGAGCAGAAGGTATCTTTTTGATTAACATTTCTAAGCCTTTGGTTTTAAATGGTCTTGGAACGCCATTCTTACTTCGCGTACCTTCGGGGAAAATAACGGCTGCTCTTTTTGTTTTTTCAATATAGTCTCCAAAGGTCATCATTGCAGATAGCGATTGTCTCGCATCTTTTCGGTCTATTAAAACAGAGCCTCCGTGACGTAAATTATAGGAAACACTTGGGATTCCTTTTCCTAATTCTTTTTTAGAAACAAATTTTACATGGTGCTTGCGCATGTACCACATAATAGGAGATATATCATACATGCTTTGGTGATTACAAACAATAATTAAGGGTCTGTCTGTACTAATATTATAAGGATTGTAAAATGAGATTCTAGTGCCTAAAAGGTTAAGGCAGCGCATAATAAAAAATTGTAGCCAATCTACACTAATCTTAAGTGCTTTATAGCCAAATACATTAAAGCTAATCCATTGGATTATATGAAATATAACCAAGGTTAACCCAAAGCATAAATAAAATATAATAGAAAGCGGATAGGCTAGTAGTTTTCTCATGTAACAAAGGTAATCATTGCAATTTATGTACAAAAAAACCACGATAAAAATCGTGGTTTAAATACTTCGTTTTTTTATCTTTTAGCAATGCTCGTTATATGCATCTTTAAGATTTTCTGCAATTAATTCTGCAGGACGACCTTCAATATGGTGGCGTTCTAACATGTGTACTAGCTCTCCGTTTTTAAACAAAGCCATACTTGGCGAGCTTGGAGGAAAAGGCACCATGTGTGCTCTCGCTGCATCAACAGCTTCTTTGTCTACACCTGCAAAAACAGTAACGATATGATCTGGTTTTTTAGGGTTTTGTAAACTTGTTTTAGCTCCTGGTCTGGCATTTGCTGCTGCACAACCACAAACAGAATTTACAACCACTAAGGTTGTACCTTCTTTAGCAATAGCATTTTCTACAGCTTCTGATGTGTGTAATTCTTCAAAACCTACGCTGGTTAAATCCTCACGCATTGGTTTTACTAATTCTGCTGGATACATATTTTTAAATTTTAATTTATCTATTTTGAATTGCAAAGATAATGAAAATATGTCGGCAGTCCTTAGTCTTCAGTAAGCAGTTTGAATTGTGGTATTTTGGTTTTCAATAGTACTAATAACGTTGAATAAAAACTGAGACTATCTATTAAAAGTGTATTGAAAACCGTCAGAAACCATACCTTCATCTAAAATGAGTTGATTAATGGTTAAACTTATAATTCTTAAATCTGTATTCTCAATAACTACAGTGGTGTCATTAGGAGTTGTTACGACTTCATAACTATAGGTTCCAGAAGGGTAACCACTATGTATAGCATTACTTGTATCATTATTGGTAACGGTAATTTCAGAGGGTTCATTATTAAAATGCCATGTAATTATACCCGATTCAAAATCGTCATTCACACCTGCTAAACCACCAGTAACATTAACTAAAGACCACGTTGCATGAAGTGTTGGTACTGGGTTTTGTTGTGTATCGTCATCACTATTGCAACTTAGTGTAAGAAGCATCAAGGCTAGAATATAAAAAGAAGTTTTCATAATATTAAGGTATTGGTTATGCCTATAAGATACAGATTTATACACATGGTTGCGCACAAAACGTAACAAATTACATTTTCATCCAACTAACATATAGTATATTTACAGCTTTAGAAAATCAAAAATATAATATGAGTTTTGCAAAATGGATTGGTGGTGCTTTGGGTTGGTCTTTTGGTGGTCCAATAGGCGCTATTATAGGATTAGCTTTGGGTAGTTTTGTCGATAATTTAACAGATAGCGGTACGCCTTTAATAGGTGATCGTCAATCGGGAAGACAGCGCGATACGTATCGAAAAACACCAAATTACGGTCAACGTACATCACGATCACAAACACAATCTGGTGATTTTGAAGTGAGTCTTTTGATTTTAGCATCTATTGTTATTAAAGCCGATGGGAAACAAGACCAACGCGAATTAGATTTTGTACGTCAACAATTTACCAATATGTACGGTAAAGATAGAGCGAATAAAGCCTTTGAGTTGTTTAAGCGTGTTTCCAAACAAAATATATCTACACGCCAAGTGTGTTTGCAGATTAGGCAAATGATGGATCATGCGTCGCGATTACAATTACTTCATTTTCTATTCGGAATTGCAAAAGCAGATGGTTTAGTTACTGAAGACGAATTACGTCAAATCTATACAATAACAGGGTATTTAGGAATTAGTAATAGAGATTACGAAAGCATAAAAGCCATGTTTTATAACAGTAGTGATAATGCTTATAAAATCTTAGAAATTGATAAGTCAGTTTCTGATACGGAGGTTAAAAAAGCATATCGTACTATGGCTAAAAAATACCACCCAGATCGTGTCGGTCATTTAGGTAAAGAACATCAAGAAGGTGCAGAAGCTAAGTTTAGACAAGTGCAAGAAGCTTATGAGCATATTCAGAAGGAACGTGGGTTTAAATAAGTCTACAGTTGTTAGAAGACAATAGGATGTTATAAAAGTTTATTCTTTCCTTTCTTTTTCTTTCTGTCGTTTTTCAATGTATTTAAAATAGCGTTGTGTTTTATACTTGTTATAGATAAAAACACATAGGACAATAAACCCTAAAAGGATTAATCCGTTTTTACCTGTAAGATAATTTAATAGGTTCATGATGGTTTAAAAATATTGGCATCTGTCGTTATTAAGTATTGAAGCTTTCAATAGTATTACAAATAAATCCAATTTATCCTCTAAACAAAAAGAAATCATCCTTCATGTCTTCAATTTGCGCATCTTCATTAGTAATAATGTAATCAATGGCTTTAGACGTGAATTCATCTCCTTTTTTAGTTAAGGACACAATATTGTCTTCAATATGAATCATATTATTTTTTTTGGCTAAATCGAGAACGGTTTTAGCACGTACTTTTTGCCAATTAATATGCTCGTTGAGGTGATTAACGTGGCGCTCTTCAATTTCATCATGATTCTTTAAGTGTAGTAAAAACGTCAATAAAGAGACTTCGGTACGTTGCTGTTTTTCTCTGTACATAACGGCGATAATACCTTTTGAAGGAGCAAATAAATAGACCAATAAAAAGACTAAACCAAGAACCGTTGTAATAGAACCTGCAATTGAAGCATCTAGCCAATGTGCTACCCAATAGCCAAAAATGGCACTAAAAATGCCGAAACCTATGGCTAAGGCTAGCATCTTCTTTAGGTCTGTGGTTAGTAAATAGGCAGCAGCAGCGGGAGCAATCATTAAAGCGACTACTAAAATAGCTCCAACCGCATCAAATGCACCAACAGTTGTTATGGATGATACAGACATTAATCCGTAATGGATAATCGCTGGTGAAAACCCTAAGGATGCTGCCAAACCTTTGTCAAAGGTGCTTATTTTCAATTCTTTAAAAAATAAAATTAAAAGTGTAATTGTGATGAGTAGAATAGTGCCAACGACCCAAAGTGATTTTGGACCTACATCAGTTCCGGCAATGAGTAACCTATCAAAAGGAGCAAAGGCTAATTCGCCTAATAAAACAGCATCGACATCTAAATGGACATCGTTGGCGTTTTTAGCAATCAGAATGACGCCAATACTAAACATGGCTGGAAATACTAGTCCTATGGCTGTGTCTTCTTTTACCAATCCTGTTTTCTGGATATATTCTACTAAAACCACCGTAATAATACCTGTTAAAGCTGCTAGTAGAATTAATAAAGGTGAATTTAAATCTTGTGTTACAAAAAAACCAACAACAATACCAGGTAAGATAGAATGACTAATAGCATCGCTAATCATAGCCATTTTTCTAAGGACTAAAAACGTCCCAGGAATGGCACAAGCAACGGCTACTAAACTTGCTATGAGCTGTATTTCTAGTTGTGCACTACTCATCTTCGGTGGATTGTTTAGTATATAAATTAGCTGCGGTTTCAAAACCAGTTTTGGTTAAACTCCACATATTTCCATCGAGTTGTACATAATCTTTATCTACCAACTTTTGAAGCGTAGAACGTGTATAACCCTGAAAATTATTCAAAAGTTTTATGGAGTGTGGATGTGAAATATCTTCGTGAGTTTCTGCAATATGATGCATAAATGCGAGTGTTTTATGTAGTTCTAAATCGCGACGATTTTTAATGAATCGGATTTGCTTAAATAATAAGCCCCGACTAGGAGAAAATATAAATGAAAACACGACAAAAACGCCAGCCACTAACACAATAACAGGTCCTGTAGATAAATTATCTTGACTCGCACTAATTGCTGTTCCAAAGACCCCAGAAAAGGCACCAAAAAGTGCTGCTAAGAGCACCATAACTGATAAACTGTTTGTCCATTGTCTAGCAGCAGCAGCAGGAGCTAATAGCATAGCACTCATTAAAACTACTCCAACGGTTTGAAGTCCTAACACAATAGCTAAAACAATAAATGTTGTGATAAGAATATCTATAAATTTAGTATTGAAACCGAGTGTTTGGGCGTAATCGGCATCAAAGAGTAAAATTTTAAACTCTTTCCAGAAGGTGAGCATGACTATAAAACAGATTCCTGTAACAATAGCCATTAACCAGACATCACTTTCTACTAAGGTAGCTGCCTGTCCGAAAAGGTACTTGTCTAATCCGGCTTGGTTAGCATTAGGTTGTTTTTGAATAAAGGTGAGTAACAACATTCCAAATCCGAAAAACAAAGACAGAATTAAACCTAAAGCGGTATCTGATTTTAAGTGGGTTTTGGTGACAATACCTCTAATCCAAAACGTACCAATTAATCCGCTAATTAAAGCTCCAATTAATAACGTATTACTGTCTTTAGCTCCAGTAATTAAAAAAGCAATCGCAATACCTGGTAAAGCGGCATGAGAAATAGCATCTCCTAATAAACTTTGTTTTCTAAGTACAGCAAAACTACCAAGCATTCCTGTAACAGCTCCTAATATGGCTGTTCCAAGTGTGATGGTTCTTAGCGTGTAGTCTGTAAAGACAAGTTCTATGTATTCGATTAAGTTTATGGCCTTTAATGTTTTATTGGTGTACAAATTTCTATTAGAAACCCATTAATATCCCTTAAATATCCTACTTTTTGTCCCCAAGGTTTTTGGGTAATACTTTCGTATTCAACAGCACCTACTGCCAATGCGTTTTTAAAGTCTGTTTCAATGTTTTCAGTTGTAAAAGCCATTTCAATTCCGTTGGGCTCTTCATGTATTGAAAGTTGTTTAAAGCCTTTTTTTAAGTTTGAATTGCCTAAGGAATGAGATGCAAAAGCGATTGTGGTTTCACCGGAAAGTAACTCTCCATAATCATGCTCTGGTGTGATGAATTTGTTTTGAAATCCAAAAGCATTTTCATAGAATGACATGGTCTTTTTAACATCTTCGACATATAAAATAGTGTATGCGTATTTCATGTTTTTATTGATTTCATGTTTTCAATAGCGTAAGCACTGCTTACTGCGACTGAAAACTGACAACTAATTTTATTCCTGTATACTTACTTTATAGTTAATACCATAAGTTTTCGTTAAATTATCGTCATTAAAGATATCCTTTACAGGTCCTGTGGCAATTTTCTTGACGTTTAAAAAGGTTACCCAATCAAAATATTCGGGCACGGTTTGTAAATCGTGATGTACCACAATAACTGTTTTACCTGCTTTTCGTAATTCTTTTAAAATATTAATGATGGCGATTTCAGTGGTTGCATCGACTCCTTGAAATGGTTCATCCATAAAATAAATTGAAGCATTTTGTACTAAAGCGCGTGCTAAAAAAATACGTTGTTGTTGTCCTCCTGAAAGCTGACTAATTTGTCGACTTTTAAACGCTAACATCCCTACTTTTTCCAACGCTTCAAGTGCTGCTTTTTTTTCTTTTTGTCCAGGACGTTTAATCCAGCCTAGACTTCCATAGGTTCCCATCATCACCACATCTAATGCTGTGGTAGGGAAATCCCAATCTACACTTCCTTTTTGAGGCACGTAGGCAACGAGTTGTCGTTGCTTTTCGTATGGTTTTCCGTAAATGCTAACACTTCCAGCAATAGGTTTTAGTATCCCTAAAATCGATTTTATAAGTGTAGATTTTCCTGCGCCATTAGGTCCAACAATAGCCATTAAAACTCCTTCTGGGATTTCTAAATCGATGTCCCAAAGTACAGGTTTGTAGTTGTAGGCAACGGTAAGGTCGTCTACTTTTACAGCAATTACTCCTGCGGAAGCAGGAGTCTTATCAGTAGTATCGTTGTTTTTTATATTTTCCTTTGATTCTATTTTCATTTTTGAGATTTAACTCTAATTTAATGAGATTCCTGCCTTCGCAGGAATTTTATTTTAAAGCATTTACAATCGTGTTTACATTATATTCAAACATACCAATATAAGTGCCTTCTGCTGTGCCTGCATTTCCGAGCGCATCAGAATACAAGGTGCCTCCAATTTTTACATCGTGTCCTTTAGATTTTACAGAAGCCTGCAGAGCTTCAATCGTTCGTTTTGGTACTGAACTTTCTATAAATATGGCTTTAATGTTTTTCTCGATAATAAATGTAGCTAATTTTTGAACATCTTGTACACCTGCTTCAGTCGCTGTAGATATACCTTGTAAGCCAACGACTTCAAATCCGTAGGCTTTTCCAAAATAATTAAACGCATCATGGGCAGTTACTAATATTCGTTTTTCTTTGGGAAGTGTGGTTATTGTTTGTTTTACCTTATCTTGAAGTGCTTCTAATTTAATGATATAAGCATTCTTGTTAGTTTCGTATTTTAAAGCATTTTTAGGATCTTTTTCTGATAAAACACTGGCTACTTTTATTGCGAATTGCTGAAAATAATTAATATCGAACCAAACGTGTGGATCGTAATTTGAAGCAAAATACTCTGAACCTATTAATGTTTTTTTGTCTAAGGCATCTGAAAGTGCTATCGTGGTTTTGTTGGTGCTTTTCATTTTTTCAAGGACTTCTACGAGTTTACCTTCTAAATGTAATCCGCTGTAAAAAATAATATCTGCATTGACTAATTTAGAAACGTCTCCTTCACTGGCTTTGTAGAGGTGTGGATCTACTCCGGAACCCATTAAACCTTGTACATTCACCATATCACCACCAATATTTTGAACCAAATCGGTTATCATGGTCGTAGTGGTTACAATATTGAGTTTGCCGTTATCTTTAGATTCATCCTTACACGCCGTAAAAATGAGCGTGATAGCTAAGAAGAAAATTATTTTTTTCATATATCTAAATATTTATTACGAAGGTACTAAAATTGTATGATTAATTTAGGTTATATCTCATTCCAAAGAATAATCTTACACCTTGGTTGGGTCCATAAACATATGACGGGTCAAATGTTAGTGCGTATGGATTGTCTGTTGTAGGAATGACATCACCATCTCCATTAAATTGAACGTTTTTATCAAAAGGATCATCTGCTCTAGCGATTATAAAAGGGTTTCCTTTATTTGGTGTCCAGTTTAATAGGTTTTTTACTCCAGCATAAATTTCAAGATTATCTAAACCATCATAGGTTGCTTGTATGTTTTGAATGCTCCACGTTGGTGAATACTCTTGTCTTGGATCTAAATCTCCTAACAATGGCAATCGCATTGGTCCGTAAAGATTTCCTGTATAATCTAATGTCAAATTTGTTTTGTAGTTCCTGTAGGACAGCGACCATACGCCAGAGTATTGTTCGGTTAAAATTTGTTTAATGTGTTGGTCATTTTCAGTTTGAGAAACATCTTGATAAGTGGCACCTATAGACGCTTTTATACCACTGCCAAAAACGGCATCGACATTAAAACTAAGGCCTTTAGACGTGGAGTAACCATCCAAGTTGCTGTATATAATTTTATTAGGATTGGTGTCGTAATCTGGTAGTATAGCGTTAGTAAAATACGTGTACCAAGCTGAGGTGTCAAAAGTAAAATACATACCATTGTCTAGGTATAATTTTTTCAAATAATTAAGTGTAATATTATAGGACTCTTCGGGTTGTAAGGTCTCTTTTATGATAACATCTCTTGCTCCGGTAAGTGCTGCGTGTTCTTCGGTAAATAAATTGACCACTCTAAAGCCAGTACCTGCATTAAGGCGTATAATGTCATTATCAGTAGGTTTGTATCTATAGGCTATTCTTGGTGTAAAAATATTGCCATGTCTGCTATCGTAATCATAACGCATACCAAGTAATAAACTTTGCTTTTTGTTGAAGGCAATTTCATCTTGAATGAATAGTGAAGGCATTGTTACTTCGTCGGC
The DNA here is from genome assembly GCF_039538385.1 of Winogradskyella damuponensis. Taxonomy (NCBI): domain Bacteria; kingdom Pseudomonadati; phylum Bacteroidota; class Flavobacteriia; order Flavobacteriales; family Flavobacteriaceae; genus Winogradskyella; species Winogradskyella damuponensis. The sequence goes on from NZ_BAABCB010000051.1 coordinate 29,173, forward strand.
ACTTATGGTTGCGGTTGTATTGTCATTATAATAATTATAACGTAATGCAGTTCCGAATAATAAGTCGTGTTTGTCTATTTTTTTATCCCAAATTAACTGTCCAAAACCAATGCGTTGTTGTGCTAAATAAGGAGTGTTTCCATATACTGAATTTTGATCGTGATCGGAATATGAAAATTGAAAGTTTACTTTTTCACTCAAAGGCAATTCGTAGTCTCCTAAGATTTCAAAACGCGACGTATAGATGCTTTCACCATAAATAGCATCTCCACCTCTATACGTTTTGTTCCACTGGAGTTCGCCTCCCCAACGATCCTCATAAAAGTAACGACCAGCCAAAGATAATTTTCGGTTACTTGCCCTTTTAAAATCCCATTTTTGAAATATTGAAATGCGATCTTGTAAAGTTAAATCTGTAAAATTATCATTGTTATTATCTATAAGTTCATCAAATTTAAAGTAGTTAGTACCTACTAAAACAGTTGCTTTTTTACCTACTTGGGCTTTAAAACCAAGGTCTAAGTTGGTTTCTCCCCAACCCGTTACAAAGGCATCTGCAAAGAAACGAGGGGAATTTTCAGGTAATTTGGTAATCACATTTATAAGTCCACCAACAGCCTCACTACCATATAATGAAGATGCAGGTCCTTTAACTACTTCTATTTGTTCAATAAGCGAATTAGGAATCCCAGATAACCCATAAACGGTAGATAATCCACTGACAATAGGCATACCATCGATTAAAACAAGTGTATAGGGTCCTTCTAAACCATTGATGTGAATGTCGCCAGTATTGCAAACGTTGCAGTTTAATTGTGGACGAACTCCATTAACATTCTGAAGCGCTTCAAAAATATTTGGTGTTGGATTTTTCTTTAAAAAAGTAGGTGTATAAACTTCTACAGGGACAGGGCTTTCTAATCTTGAAACCGCTTTTAAGGTTCCTGTGATAATCACTTCATCAAGTGCATCATCTTCGTTTAAGTTAAAGGAGATATAGCTATCCTTGGCTTTAATTATAACCGTTTTCTTTTGAAGAGTATACCCTGTAAAAGAAGCAGCTACAGAATAATTTCCAGGAGCTAAGTTAGGAATGCTAAAAACACCATTCTCATTAGTTGTGGCACCTTTATCTGTGTTTTCAATATACACATTTGCGTACGAAAGAGGCTTACCGTTGGATAGAACTTTTCCTTTTAAACTAAAAGTTGACTGTGCTGTTGTATTAGCACAAATCATAAAAATAATTATATTAATTAGTCTCATCTTGAATTAATTTTACACAAATATAAAAGTATTTTTAGATTAGTCTAAAAATATTTTAAGAAGTTTAGTTTTTCTATATTTGCAGAACACGATAAACTTATGATTACACTAACAGAAGAAAATTATATTAAAGCGATTTACCACTTAAGTAGTAATGGCGAAAAAACGGTAAATACAAATGCTATCGCTTCTGCTATGCAGACCAAGGCATCTTCTGTTACAGATATGATTAAAAAACTATCTGAAAAGAATTATGCGGATTATAAAAAATACCAAGGTGTTACTTTAACAGATGACGGTAGACGTGTCGCAGTAAATATTATTAGAAAGCATCGCCTTTGGGAAGTGTTTTTAGTAGAAAAATTAAACTTTTCTTGGGATGAGGTTCATGAAGTGGCAGAGCATTTAGAGCATATTAAGTCAGAAAAGTTGATTGACGAACTTGATGCATTTTTAGAATTTCCGACGTATGATCCTCATGGAGATCCAATTCCGGATAAGGAAGGTAACTTTAAGCATATTGAAAAAATAGTTTTGGCTAAAGCTGAAGTAGGTTCTACATACAAATGTGTTGGAGTAGATGATACCTCTTCTAAATTTTTGAAATACCTAGACAGCAATAATATTGCACTTGGCACAATAATTACAGTGAAGCATAAAGAGCCTTTTGATAATTCTATAAAAATAGCTTTAGAGCATTCAGAAATAGTAGTCTCTCAAAGTGTGGCTAAAAATTTATACTTAAAGAAGGTTTAATTCCGCTTTAGCTAGAATTTTTACATAAAACGCTAAACTTATCTTAAAATTCCTAGACCTAAGCGTCTGTGTTCATTTTACACTCTAATTTGGTCGATACGTTTAATAAAACCCCAAAATATGTCTTATATGTTTAAGTTTAGTATTGTCTGTGTATTGCTTTTAATTGTTTCAACAAGTTGTAAAAGCGAAAAGAAAGCACCAGTTGAAGTAGAAACCTCTGAGCCCGCCATAGAAAATAAGATGCTCACACCTGTAGAAACTATTGAAGAGGCATATAATAAGGACGTATTTTTGTCTAAAGAAGCTATTGAATTAGATATGGTCATTAGTTTTGGTGGTAAAGAACGCCTTAGTGGCAAAATGACGTATTTAACCAATTCTACAAAAGGAAAGATGGCATTAAATCATGGTACTTTCATTTATTATGATGGCGAAAACGTATTTCATTCGCCAAACCTTAAAAATGATAAAGCAGCGCGATTTGATGCTTACACGTGGATGTATTTCTTATTGTTTCCTACTAAGTTGAGCGACCAAGGAACTATTTGGTCTGATGTAGAAAGCGCAAAGCTTAATGATAAAACATACAATTCGCAACGTTTAACGTTTGAAGCCAATACAGGAGATGCTCCAGATGATTGGTATATTGTTTACAGCGACCCAAAAACACATATGATGGATTACGTGGCTTATATTGTTACGGTTAATAAATCTACAGAAGCAGCAGAGGCAGATCCGCATGCCATAGGTTACTCTAATTATAAAATGATAGATGGTGTACCAATAGCACATCACTGGGAATTTTATGAATGGTCTAAAGAGGATGGCTTAGGAAAAGTTATCGGTAATGCAACGTTAAACAATGTAAAGTTTGTAACACCAGATGTTGATACATTTTCTGTTCCTTCAGGTTTTATAGAAAAATAGGAGCAGCTTATTTATTACTATTGTTATTATGCTGTATAAAGGCTTTTAGGACGAATACGAGAATGATTTCTATACCTATATAGAAAATTCCATGAACAATAGTTAGATTAAATATAGCTACAAATACTAATGCCGAAATTAAAAGACCAATGCATATAAGAATGCCATTTATGAGGTCTTTTAAAAATGTTGATTTATTAGATTTGTAATCAAAAAAGTAAGCGATTGAAATAACAATTAATGACATCCGCAGCCATCATCACCTCCACAAGCTTTAGCCGATTTTTTCTTAGGTGTCCAAATAAATTTACGCACTAAAAAAAGTAAGGCTAAACCTAATGCTACAAAAACTAATATGTTTTGAATAATGGTATTCATAAGTTTGTTTTAGGCTTATTTATATTAAAAGTTGATATGCAACTAAAGCTACAATATAAGCAAAAGCGCTCATAATTACTAATTGATATATAGGCCATTTCCATGAATTTGTTTCCTTTTTTACAATAGCAAGTGTGCTCATGCATTGCATAGCAAAGGCGTAAAATAACAGTAATGAAATACCAGAAGCAAAGTTAAATAATGGACCTCCAAGTATTGGGTTAACTTCTCCTGCCATTCTGTTTTTAATGGTTTCTTCTTCATCACTACCAACACTATATATAGTGGCTAGAGTTCCAACAAAAACTTCACGTGCCGCAAAAGAACTCACTATGGCAATACCAATTTTCCAATCGTAACCTAATGGTCTTATTGCTGGTTCTATTGCATGACCTGCAATACCTATAAAGGAATGTTCTAATTTATGAGATTCTATTTTTTGATTTAATTCCTCTTCAGATAAGTTTTCTGAAGCGTATTGTTCTGTAACAATGGTTTCGGCGTTATTAAAATCGTCTCCAGGGCCATAAGATGCTAAAAACCACAATACAATAGATATGGCAAGTATAATTTTACCCGCTCCAAATACAAAAGCTTTTGTTTTCTCTAAAACTGTTAAGGCAACGTTTTTAAATAACGGTAATTTGTAATTTGGCATTTCAACAACGAAGAAACTCTTACTTTTTATCTTAAGAATTTTATTTAAAATCCAAGCAGAACCAACGGCAGCTCCAAATCCAATAAGGTATAAGAGCATTAAAGTTAAGGCTTGATAGCTTAATCCTAATATTCGTCCTTCGGGTATAACTAAAGCAATAATAATAAGGTAAACAGGCAACCTTGCCGAACACGTAGTGAAAGGAGTGACTAAAATAGTGATTAAACGCTCTTTCCAACTTTCAATGTTTCGAGTTGCCATAATAGCAGGAATAGCACAGGCTGTTCCCGAAATTAAAGGCACAACACTTTTTCCACTAAGTCCAAAACGTCGCATAATACGATCCATTAAAAAGACCACACGACTCATATAGCCGCTTTCTTCAAGAATAGAAATAAATAGAAACAAGAAGGCGATCTGTGGAATGAAAATCACAATACCACCAAGTCCTGAAATAATACCTTCTGCCAAGAGGTTTGTAAATGCTCCTTCAGGTAAGGTGCTCTTTGTCCACTCGCTTAATGAGGCAAATGAACTATCAATAAAATCCATTGGAATACTCGACCAATCGTAAATCGCTTGAAAAATGGTAAGTAAAATGATTCCGAAAATTAAGTAGCCCCAAACTTTGTGAGTTAGAATTCTGTCTAGTTTTATACGTAAGTCTTTTGCCGATTTAAGGTCAATAGTTTGCCCTAACTTTAGTGTTTCGTTTATAAATTGGTAACGTTTTATGGTTTCCTTTTGTTGAAGTCGTTTTAAGTCTGTTTTAGACTTCGTTTTGAAATCTTCAACGGCTTCAAATGTTTTTCGGTCTGTTTTTCCGAAGTTGACATCTTGGGTAATTACCAACCAAAGCTTGTATAATAATTGATTAGGAAATGCTTTTCTTAAGTTATCAAAATAAGCTTTATCTATGGTAGAGGCATCTAAACAAGGTTCAACAGAGAGTTCTTTATGAGTCGCTATTAATTCTTTTAACTTGTCTATGCCCTTATTTTTTCGCGTACTTATTAATGCTATTTTAGTTTTAAGTTGCGTTTCTAAATAATCTAAATTTAATGAAATGCCTTTATATTCCATTCTATCAGCCATGTTAATGACTAAAATTGTTGGAATTTTTAGATCTTTAATTTGAGTGAATAATAAAAGATTTCGTTTTAAATTTTCTACATCACTAACAACAACAGCAACATCAGGGTAATCTTTATCGGTTTTATTTAGTAGTAATTCAATAACAACGTTTTCATCTAAAGATGATGCGTTTAAGCTATAGGTTCCTGGTAAATCAATAATATGTGCTTTTACTCCTCGTGGCAGTTTACAGATCCCTTCTTTTTTTTCAACCGTAATACCAGGATAATTACCAACTTTTTGATTTAATCCAGTTAGTGCATTGAAAACAGATGTTTTTCCAGTATTTGGATTTCCTATTAACGCGACGTTGATTTGCTTACTCATGCGCAGTTTCAATTATAATATGAATAGCAGTTTCTTTTCTAATGGCTAAATGCGTACCATTAATGTTAAGATACATTGGGTCTGCAAAAGGAGCAACTTGTACAAGTTCTACCAAATTACCAGGTAAACAACCCATTTCGAGAAGTTTTAATGGAATATGTATAGAAGATACATCAGTAATAATGCCTTGTTGTCCGCGTTTTAGATCTGCTAATGTCAACCTTATCCTTATTTAGATTAATTTTAAAGAAGCAAAAGTAATAGAAATTTATTAGCTTAAAAAGTTAGTCAATAAATATTTAAATGCTTTACAATTATTTATGAGCCACCAAAAGATTTTAAAGTCTCAATATCTTGTAAAAGTTGGTCAATATCTTCAGGTTTTGTGCCATCGTAAAATCCTCTAATTTGACGGTTTTTATCAATCAACATAAAGTTTTCGGTATGTATCATATCGTAGGCATCTCCATTACCATCGGTTTTTACGGCTAAGTAGCTTTTTCTAGCGAGTTCGTAGATTTGTTTTTTATCGCCTGTAACTAAATTCCATTTTCGATCTATAACTCCTTTTTCTTTAGCGTATTTTTTTAGTTGTGCGACACTATCAATTTTTGGTGTTACGGAATGTGAAAGTAACATTACATCGTCATCGTTAATAATTTCTTTTTGTATTAAAGACATGTGGTCTGTCATTATTGGACATATTGTTTGACATGTTGTAAAGAAAAAATCGGCGACATAAATTTTATCCTTGTAAGTCTCTTGAGTTATGGTTTCTCCATTTTGATTGGTCAAGCTAAAATCAGCTATTTTGTGGTATTTTAATTGGTGTTGAATAGTGCTGTCTACCAATTCTTCGCTTACCATACCAGGCTGATAAACAGGAAGTGGATGTTTTACATTTAATACATTGTATATTATTGCGATGATGATGATACAAAGTATTGAAAAAAAGATTCCGAATTTTTTATACCCTTTAAAAAATGAAAGAAATGACATTACGTGTGTATTAAAGCTATGTTGAAAGGCAAAAATACGACTGAATCTCAAGAAAATCTTTATTTTTAACATTAAAACTAGCTCTATGAAACGATTTTTTAGCTGCCTTATCTTGGTATTTGCTTTAAATATAAACGCACAAGATTATAATGAGACATTACATGCTATTCGTTCAGCTGAAGCGAATTCAGCATTACGCCAAATAATGAATGCTCAAAATGCTAATACAGGAAATTACGATGTGAAATACCATCGGTTAGAATTAAATATAGATCCGTCTGTAGCAACAATTTCTGGTGATGTCACTACTTATTTTGAAGCTAAGGAGGCCATGACTGAAATCACTTTTGATTTGGCAGATAATATGATTGTGTCTCAAGTATTACAGCGTGGTAGCAATTTAAGTTATACGCAAAATTCTGATGATGAATTGATTATTACCTTGCCAACTACACAAGCGCAAGGAGTTTTAGATTCGTTAACAGTGAGTTATGCTGGTAATCCTGTGAGTTCTGGTTTTGGTTCTTTTGAGCAGACCACTCATGGTAATGATAATGATCCTATTATTTGGACGCTGTCTGAACCTTATGGTGCCAAAGGTTGGTGGCCTTGTAAGCAAGATTTAATAGATAAGATAGAAGATATCGATGTATATATTACCACTCCAGTATTAAATCCATTGAATAAACCGTATGTGGCAGTATCTAATGGGTTAGAGCAAAGCCAGGTGGTTACAGGTTCTGAGAAAACCACGCATTTTAAGCATGGTCATCCCATTCCTGCTTATTTAATTGCTGTAGCTGTTACTAATTATGAAGTGTATTCCCATGAAGTAGCAAATAATGGAAATCCATTTGATATTGTAAATTATGTCTATCCAGAAAATTTAGCAAGTGCACAAGCGAGTACTGGAGTGACTGTAGATATTATGAATCTTTTTACAAATTTGTTTGAAGAATATCCTTTTGCAGACGAAAAATATGGCCATGCCCAATTTGGTTGGGGAGGAGGCATGGAGCACACCACAATATCCTTTATGGGCTCTTTTAATAGAGGGCTTATTGCTCACGAACTAGCACACCAATGGTTTGGCAATAAAATAACCTGTGGAAGTTGGAAAGATATTTGGTTAAACGAAGGCTTTGCAACGTATTTGTCTGGATTGGTTATTGAAGGTTTAGATGGCGCACCTAGTTTTAAATCGTGGAGACAGCAGACCGTTAATAATATTACCTCACAGCCTCATGGCGCTGTATATCTTACAGACCAAGATACTACAAGTGTTAATAGGATTTTTAGTAGTCGCCTTAGTTATAATAAAGGAGCTATGGTTTTACACATGTTAAGAAAAAAGCTTGGTGATGCAGACTTTTATCAAGGGTTACAAAATTATTTAGATAGTCCAGATTTAGCTTACGATTATGCTAAAACAGAGGATTTTATTGATGTTATGGAAGCAACAACGGGTGAAGATTTAGATGAATTTTTTAACGATTGGGTTTATAATCAAGGCTATCCAACTTATGCTGTGAATTGGAATCAAGATGAAAGCCAGTTGCAACTTATGGTGTCGCAAACCCAAAGTCATGCCTCGGTTTCTTTTTTTGAAGCCGAAGTACCAATTAGAATTTTAGGAACTTTTGGAGAATCTTTAGATCTTGTTTTAAACAATACTATTAATAATGAACAATTTTTTGAAACGGTCAATTTTACAGTTCAAGAGGTGTTAATTGATCCGGATTACCATTTAATTTCAAAAAACAATACGGTAAGTTTAAGTACCTCTGATTTTAATTTTGATGATGATATAATTTTATATCCCAGTCCAACAACTTCTGTAATAAACCTTATAAAGCCCGAACATATAGAGGTTGAAACTATTAAAGTGTATAACAGTTTAGGACAATTAGTATTGCAACACCATTGGAGCGCTCAAATTCATTTAAATACTTTAGCGTCAGGTTTATTATTTGTTCAAATTCAAACAAAGGATAAGACAATCACTAAAAGAGTTGTAAAAATATAGCTAAGGTGCTGTTTTAACGTATTCCTATGTTTTTTTTAAATATACGTTTGAGATAAATACATTACTTTTGCACATCGAAATTTGAAAAAGATTACATGGAATTTATTATAAAAATATCTCAATTTTTACTCAGTTTATCCTTGCTTATTGTATTGCACGAGCTTGGACACTTTATACCGGCGAAACTTTTTAAGACTAAAGTCGAAAAATTTTACCTCTTTTTTGATGTAAAATTTTCACTATTTAAAAAGAAAATTGGAGATACTGTATATGGTATAGGTTGGTTACCTCTTGGCGGTTATGTGAAAATAGCTGGAATGATTGATGAAAGTATGGATAAAGAGCAAATGGCACTACCTCCTCAGCCATGGGAATTTCGTTCTAAGCCAGCATGGCAACGTTTAATTATTATGTTAGGTGGAGTTACGGTGAATTTTATTTTGGCCTATGTAATTTATGTGGCTATTTCTTTTACCTATGGAGATACAGATGTTACTACTGACAGTATGAAAGATGGTTTTTGGATTGAAAACGAATTGCTTTTAGATGTTGGTTTTAAAAATGGCGATAAGATATTAGCTATTAATGATGAGAAAGTTGATACCTATTATGACGTTAAGAAAAATTTAGTAAAGGGCGAAAAGTATTCTATAGTTAGAGATAACCAGAAGAAAGAAATTGTGCTCCCAAAAGATTTCTTAGGTCAGCTGTCGTCGGCCGAAAGAAAGAATGGAACTTTTAAGTTACGAATTCCATTTATGGTTGGCACTGTACCAGATACTTCTATAAATAAAAGTGTAGATATAAAAACAGGAGATATTTTACTAGCGCTTAATGGTGAAGAAATTCGTTATTTTGATCAGGTAGCAGATAAATTATTAGAGTACAAGAACCAATCTGTAACAGCTACATTTTTAAGAGAAGATGAAAAAATAGACAGAACCTTAGAGGTAGATAAAAACGGAAAGTTTGGTGTTGGTTTGGCTACTCATAATTCAAGGTTTGCAGAACTAGGTTATTTTGATATCATACATAAAGACTATACCTTTTTAGAAAGTTTTGGTGGCGGTGTAGATAAATTTAAAGAACAAGTTTCTGGTTATTTTGATCAATTAGGAAAAATTTTCACACCTAGTACAGGTGCTTATAAAGGAGTCGGTGGCTTTAAAGCCATTTTTGACGTATTCCCTGACCAATGGATTTGGCAAGATTTCTGGGGCTTAACCGCATTCTTATCTATTATGTTAGCCATACTTAATTTATTGCCAATACCAGCATTAGATGGTGGGCACGTGGTGTTTTTGTTATTCGAAATAATATCTGGAAAGAAACCAAGCGAAAAGTTTTTAGAGCGCGCACAAGTGATAGGCTTCTTTATTTTAATAGCTTTAGTGTTGTTTGCCAACGGTAATGATATTTTTAAAGCCCTCACGAATTAATTTTTTTTAAAAAAAATAATATTTCATTTTGTAATAATGAAAATACTGTATATATTTGCATCCGCTAACGCGAAAAATAACCTTCCTCTTTAGCTCAGTTGGTTAGAGCATCTGACTGTTAATCAGAGGGTCCTTAGTTCGAGCCTAAGAAGAGGAGCAAACAAAGCCATTACGAAAGTAGTGGCTTTTTTGTGTTTTGTAGTTAAATGTTAACCATGCTTAGTTATAATAAGTATTTCAAGAATCTTATATAAAATTTTTATGGATCAAGATCAAAAGGGATCAAGATCAAAAGTTGTGTTTAAGCAAAGATTGTAGTTAATCTAAACAGAAAGAATTC